>NZ_CP047593.1:2264894-2588450 GCF_009905215.1 Tichowtungia aerotolerans
AAGATATTGTTAACGAATCAATGGAACAGCTGCCAGCGGCGTTGACTGAGATTGTCGAAAAGATTTTAACCACTGGGGCAGGCGTCCGGGATTACGATACTTTTATTGATACAGGAGAAGATCGGGTTCCTGTTCGGGTCAGTGGATCGGCTTTTCATGGGCACACTGGCAAACATCTGGGAGCTCTCCTGGTGTTCAGTGATATGACCCTTTTGCGTAAAATGGAAGAGAGGATTCGCCGAACGGATCGTTTGTCCAGTATCGGAACTCTGTCTGCCGGTATGGCTCATGAGATACGAAACCCTCTGGTAACGATTAAAACCTTCACAGAGCTTCTCCCTGAACAATATGGAAATCAGGAGTTCCGGGAAACCTTCTTTGATCTGGTCGACCAGGAAGTTCAGCGAATTGATGCAATTGTTAACCGGCTGTTAAATTTTGCACGCCCGGCCAAGGCTTCTTTAAAGCCGGTTTACTTGCATGACATCATTGAAAACTCCATTCGTCTGGTCGAACAGCAGGTCATTAATAACAAGATTCAATTGCAGACAAATCTGGCTGCTGAGCATCACTTGATTTTGGCAGATGCTGAGCAGATCAACCAGACGCTGGTTAATTTTTTCCTGAACGCCATTCAGGCCATGGACCTCGGCGGAACTTTAAGTGTCGAAACCATGCTGAATAAATCAGCCATTTGTATCGATGTCCGTGATACAGGCTGTGGTCTTTCTGAAGAGCATGAAAAACATATTTTTGACCCGTTTTTTACGACAAAAGAAAGTGGAGTGGGACTTGGGCTTTCTGTGTCACACGGAATTATTCAAGAGCATCAGGGCACCATTCACGTGGATAGTGAACCGGGCAAAGGAACGGTTTTTCATGTAGAATTGCCCCTGATTGATGAGAAGGAGATCTAAGCCAATGAGTGCAGCATTGCCAACCAGCATTATATATACGCAGGACGAGGTCCTTCTTCAGCGTTTTCGTGGTTACCTGTATGCCCGGGCCTCTCTGCAGCAGGTGACGGATCCGGATGAACTGGAACTGATTTTGCATCAGCACAGTTCTACGCTCTTATTTGTCGATCTATGCGGAACAGAGAGCCAGCGTTTAATTGAAGAGATCCGAACCGACTTTCCCTTTGTCTTGATTGTTGCGCTGGGATCGGCCCGCTCTGAGCCCGCACTGCGAGTCGCGTCTTTGAATATCTATGCGATTGAATCTGTTGATCCGGGACGGCTCAGGTTGCAGGGACTTTTTGATCAGGCTCAGGCACACTTAAAGCTTAAGCATGAGAACCGGGTGTTGAAAGAAAACCTGCAATCAGTACCGGCAGCGCCGGTCGGGCCGCCGCGTGAAAATATCGCGCCGTCACTGCATCATTTTTCGAGCGCATTTCGCCGCTTCGACAATGTAGGTATCATGCTTGAGAGTATTGTCGAAGGCGTTGCCGCCTGCGCCCGGGTTTCGCGGGTTGCCATTTTTTCGCTGACATCTGATGATGTGTATGTATTTCGTTCAGGCATCAAGTGCATGGAGGAAACCCGATCCCTAAAGCTCGGTAAAACACACCCCTTTGTGCGCTGGTTCCAGGTCCATGCACACAGCATTTCCCGTTCTATGCTTCGTCATATCGAGTCCATGGACGAACGGTTGCTGATCGAGCAAATGCTCGAGCAGACCGGGGCGGAAGTGATTCTCCCGTTGTTCGGGCGTGAGCGACTCAACGGGTGGCTTTGCCTCGGGCGCTCCTGTTCCGGTGCCCCGTTCGAACAGCGCGATATCGAAGAGTTGACCCAGCTGGCAGAACAGGTATCGGTTGCCATCGAAAACTCTCTGCTTCATGAAAATATTGCATTGCAGAAGGCCCTGGCTGAAAACCTGTTGCAGGCGATTCCGGTGGGAATCATCGCCACCGGCCCTGAAGGCACGGTTCGTTGGTTCAACAGCGGGGCTGAGCAGCTCTTACTTCGTTCTTCAGAAGACGTTATCGGCCGTCCCATTGAAAAAGTTTCGACGGTGATTGCTTCACTGATGAACCGTTGCATGACCGGGGAAAACTGCGGAGAAGGGCAGGAGTGGACGGAGCCGTCTTCGAAGAGGACCTTGTCCATACAGACTCGTCGTCTCGCACAGAACGGAGTTTGTATGGGCGCTATGGCGGTGCTGAATGACCTGACAGAGGAGCATATTCTTCGCGAAAAGCAGAATAATCTGGAACGCGCTAAATTCTGGAACGAACTGGCTGCGGCAATTTCCCACGAAGTACGAAACCCGCTGGTTGCAATCAGCACCTTTGCGCAGCTGCTTCCAGAGCGATACAGCGATGAGGAGTTTCGTGAACAGTTCCAGGAGCTGGCTACGCAGGAAGTCGGCCGTCTCAATGGGATGATCGACCAGCTTGATGAATATGCCAATCCGCCGACCCTGTATTTTTCCAGTGTGGATGTCGCTGAATTGTTGGATCACTCGGTTCACAACGCCCGTCGGCGCGGTGAAACATCCGATACACCGGTTCAGATTCAAACAGAGCCCGGTCTGCCGAATATTTATGGCGATTCCGATGTGCTTGCCGATTCCGTCAGTCGCTTGCTGCTCAATGCATTTACTGCCGTGGAGAAATCCGCCAGTCCGAAAATCACGCTGCGTGCTTCTCGCGGGGAAATCGGTATCGCCCGCTTAGCCGTCGTTATAGAGGTTGTCGACAACGGCATCGGCATTCCCGAGGGACTTCAGCCCAAAGTATTTTCGCCGTTCTGCACAACCAAGGTCCGCGGGATCGGTCTGGGTCTCCCTATTGTGCGCCGTACAATGATCGATCACGGCGGCTTGCTTTCCATTGAAAGCAGCGCGTCGGGAACGGTTGTCAGTCTGACTCTTCCGGCCGCGACCCAGTCCGTCGGAGTTGCCTCATGAAAAACCTGCTGATTGTCGATGATGATCCTCACCTGCTTGAATCTCTCGCGATTGTCTTTTCCGGGATCTATCAGGTGTTTTCCGCTCTTTCAGCCGAAGATGCAGTCCGAATTGTCCGGAACGAGAAAATGGATGTGGTTTTGCTTGATGTGGTTCTTCCCGGAATGGACGGTATTGAATTCCTGAGCGTATTACGATCGGAAGCTCCCGACCTTCCGGTTGTGATGATCAGCGGTTCGCCTTCTGTTCAGCCGGTCCTCAAAGCGTTGGAATTAGGTGCTCGTGACTATGTTCGCAAGCCATTTGACATCGCAGAACTTCGACTGGTGGTCGGACGAGCCTTGAAAAATGCCAGTTTGGAGCGGCGAGTGAAAGAGCTGGAAGAAAAGCTGTCTGTCAGCCCGGTAGTGGATCTGCAAAAACCACTCAAAAAAGCGGTCGAGGAATATGAAAAAAAACTGATTCAGCGGGCTTTGCGCCGGACCGGTGGCGTTCAGACGCGGGCGGCCGAGGAATTGGGCACAACCCGCCGCATTTTGCGCTATCGCATCGAAAAGCTGCAGATCAAATCCTGACCTGCCGGTTCTTGGAACATGTCGGTCGTTTCCAAACTTTGGACATCAAAGAAGCATCCCGGCGATGCACGCCGTCATAAAGCAGGCCAGTGTCCCGGCGATCAGTGCGCGGATCCCCAGTCGCGCCAGATCGTGGCGGCGTTCCGGGGCCAGAGTGCCGATCCCGCCGATCTGAATGGCGATTGAGCTGAAATTGGCAAACCCGCACAGGGCATAGGTGAGAATCGTTGTCGTGCGTGGTGAAAAGGTTTCGAGTTGCTCATGGAGATGCGCATAGGCCACGAACTCGTTCAGGACGGTTTTTTCGCCCAGCAGTGTTCCGGCGGGAATGGCGTCCTTCCAGGGAATGCCGAGCAGCCACGCCAGCGGGCTGAACAGCCAGCCGAGAATCTGCTGGAAGCTCAGCGTTTGCAGACCGAACAGTCCGCCGATCCATCCGATCAATCCGTTCAGCATAGCAATCAGTGCAACGAATGCCAGCAGCATGGCCCCGACGTTCAACGCAAGCTTCAGGCCGTCTCCGGCGCCAGTGGTTGCTGCGTCGATCACATTGACAGTGGTTTTTTCAAACTTTGCCTTCACAGTCCCAGTGGTTTCCGGATCTCCGGTTTCCGGAACCATCAGTTTGGCGCAAACCAGCGCTGCCGGTGCGCTCATCACGGATGCGGCCAGCAGATGCCCGGCATCGATCCCCATCCCGGCGTAGGCAATCAGTACGCCGCCCGCGATCGTCGCAAATCCGCCACTCATCAGCGCCGTCAGCTCGGAGTCGGTCATTTTTTTGATGTACGGCTTCACAATCAGTGGAGCTTCAGTCTGGCCTACGAAGATATTGGCGGCCGCAGACAGGCTTTCCGCCCCGGACGTTTTCAGCAGGCGGACCATCACCCATGCGCATCCCTGGACGATTTTCTGCATAATGCCGAGATGATAGAGAATGCCGGTTACTGATCCCACAAAAACAATGGTCGGCAGCACCTGGATTGCAAAGATATAGCCCAGATTTGTGTCAATAGCCAGCGGACCGAACAGAAAGGCCGATCCTTCCTGCGTATATCCGGTCACCTGATTGACAAAATTTTTGGCCCCTTCAAAAAATGAACGGCCCAGTGTGGTTTTCAGCACAATCACTCCCAGCAGAACCTGTAAAAGCGTTCCGGCCAGAATCGGGGTCCACTTGATGGACTTGCGTTTCGTACTCAATCCAAATGCAATCGCAACCATGCAGATCAGGCCGAATGCAGAAATAAGTCGTTCCATAAAAAATCTCCTGATTCGCCGATCCTATCGGGAGCCGCTGCTTCTGACGAGTAATATTCAGACTTGGCAGTCCGGCTCTTCGCTGGCATAATTGATCGCTTAATTTTTGTAAGGAGAATCCCATGTACAGTGCATCTGATTTAAGAAAAGGACTGAAAATCGAGATCGATGGCGACCCATGCGTCATTACCGATTTCCAGTTTTCCAAACCCGGAAAAGGTCAGGCGATTTACCGGTGTAAGATCCGTAACCTCAACACCGGGAACAGCTTCGAAAAAAGCTACCGTTCGGTCGACAAGGTGAAAAAGGCTGCGCTCGAATCGCGCGACTTTACCTTCTCATACGAAGCCGGAGACGATTACATTTTTTCTGATAACGAAACCTATGAAGAAGTGCACCTCTCTGCCGAACAGCTCGGTGATCAGCGCTTTTTCATTGTTGAAGATATGCAGGTCGAAATTCTTTTCCACAACAACAAGGCACTCGACATCACGCTGCCCAACTTCGTTGAAAAAGCGATTGCCGAGACCGAGCCCGGAGCTCGCGGTGACACCGCCACCAACGTCACTAAACCGGCAAAAATCGACAACGGCTATGAAATCAACGTGCCGATCTTCATCAACGAAGGCGACATTGTTCGCATCGACACCCGTACCGGTGAGTATTCAGATCGCGTTGCCAAAGGATAATTCGTGATCGAAGCGCTCAAAGCAAGAGACGCCCTGATGCAGAGCATCCGGGCGTTTTTTCATTCAGAAGGGTTCATCGAAGTTGAAACCCCGGTGCGGCTTCGGACTCCATGCATGGAGCTGCACATCGACGCGGAACCGTCCGGTGACCATTATCTGCGCACCTCGCCTGAGCTGTGCCACAAAAAGCTGCTTGCGCGCGGTGCAGAGAAAATCTTCGAAGTCGCCAAATGTTTTCGGCAGGGCGAACGGGGACACCTGCACAACCCCGAATATACTATGCTCGAATGGTATCGAACCGGCGGTGACTACATGACCGCATTGGCCGATACACAGAATTTGTTGCAGGCGGTTAGATGCGCCGTCCCCGTCGCGTTAACTGGGGAGTGGCAGATCTTTTCGGTTGAAGAAGTTTTTGAAAAATTTGCGGGCTGGAATCCAGTCGAAAACTTTGACGCAGACCGATTTGATTTTGATTTGGTCGAAAAGATCGAGCCGGAGCTTCCCAAAGACTGTCCGGTTGTGCTGAAAGATTATCCGGCCGAGCTGTGCGCGCTGGCGCGGCTTAAGCCAGGCCGCCCGGAGGTCGCTGAGCGCTGGGAGCTCTA
The DNA here is from genome assembly GCF_009905215.1 of Tichowtungia aerotolerans. Taxonomy (GTDB): domain Bacteria; phylum Verrucomicrobiota; class Kiritimatiellia; order Kiritimatiellales; family Tichowtungiaceae; genus Tichowtungia; species Tichowtungia aerotolerans. The sequence goes on from NZ_CP047593.1 coordinate 2,270,943, forward strand.
CCTGAACGGTATCGAGATCGCCAACGCCTACAGCGAACTGACCGATCCGATCGAGCAGCGTGCCCGTTTCGAAAAGTGGGGGGCGCAGCGGCACTCATTCGGCAAACCGGTCTATGATCTGGATGAAGAGTTTTTTCAATGTCTGGAAAAAATGCCGCAGGCCTGTGGTGTCGCGCTTGGTCTCGATCGCCTCCTGATGATCCTTGTAAGCGCAAAGTCTCTGGATGAAGTTTTGCCGTTCCGTGAATAAGCAGGTTGCATTTTCAACGGATTATGGCATTATTCTCTTCCCTTTCGATTGGGGATGACTGGTTTCGACGGTTAGGTTGAAGCGTCAGTCGCGTGTCGAGGTTGGTCTCCTGGCCTCGTAAAAAGGAGCCCGAAACAATAAATGCTGACGAAAGTTACGCACTCGCTGCCTAAATAAAGGCGCGACGTCTTTACCCTGACGCCTGTTAAGGGATAAAGGCGACGACAACAGGCTGGTGCTGAAGCCGGGGATCCGGGTGGATGCGCGAGAAAAGTTCAGGATTCTAGCGACCAAGGTGGCCTTGTTGACCGGCAGCTGCGGCGGCGAATCTTTGTAGGTCGACTACACACGTAGAAGCTGCCGTGACTCTTAATCGGACGCGGGTTCAATTCCCGCCATCTCCACCATTTCACTCGCGTTGCTCGCTCAAAGCGGGCCGCGCGAGTTGGTTGGAGGGTTACTCCACTGGGTTTGTAACCCGCCCGATGAACAGAATTTTGCCGGCTTTGTTTTCCCGGATCAGGAAAATAAACGGGTGGTCTGCGCGAAAGACGGCCGGCGGTCGTCCAATGGATGTTGCGCGCATAATCACTCCGGTGGCTGCTGCGGCTTCCGTTCCTTCTTCGTTCACTTCGACGAATGATTTGTGGATCACGTCGGAGATAAACAGCGGCTGTTCGCTGATGCCGGAGAAATCAGCGCGTTGAGCGTCGAATGCATCGGTCAGTCCCAGCGCTGTTAAAGTGCTCTTTAATGACGGGAAAGAGGATTCGATTTTAAAGCGTGGCAGGAATACGTTGACTTCCCTTTGACGCAGATCTTCAGTACAGGTCTTGAAATTCCCGGCGGCGAAGCATTCTTCAATGGGCTTCAGGCCGTCTCGCTCTCGCGGCAGGATCAGTAGCATGGAGACAGCCTCTCCTTCGTATGGAAGCTCCAGAGTTTGGAAGCAGTCATTTTCGCTGTAGCGGAAACGTTTGCCGTTCAGTCGCATCATTGGAACAGGGATGCTCTCGTCCGGTGAAATCCAGAATGGTGTATCCTGGGTTTGTTCCGGTTTGAACGCGTGCAGCCAGTCGCCTTTGAAATAAATCGCATTAACCAGTACCATGCGGGTCATGGAGCTGACGGAGCCGGTTGGAAGCAGATCCCGGATTTTATCCCGGGTTTTTTCCTCCACCCATTGGTTAATGGCTTGTCGTTCCGTGTCGGGCTGATGGACGAAATCGGCCGAGCGAATCTCTGCCGCATATTTTTCGGTGACGGCGGTTTTAAAACTTCCAAGGATTGGAAATTTTTGATCCGCCCAGAGCGCATTCGCGCTCTCCAAAGTCACATTTGTTCCAGCCATTGGAAATCCATTTTGCTGCAGCAATAGGTTTTCAAACTGGCGCAATGTTTGGCCTTTCGCGCCCTCGCGGGTCATTGCCAGTGCAGCTTCAATGCTGGCCGGCGAGAAAAACAGGTTGCCTTCCTGCTTCGCCAGTTGGTCGTAGAGCTTAAACGTCAAATCTTCAGCTCGCGCGAACGCGGCAGCCATGGATAGAACACACAGAATTTTTTTCATCTCAAACCTCCGTTGCTAAGGCTGTGGCCAGTCTGCACCCTTCGAGATAGCGCGGAATGTGTACGCATTCGTCCAGCGAGTGCGCATGGTCGTTGCCTGCATCAAATGTGACAGTCGGGACGCCGCTTTCGTTCAGAATATTGGCGTCGAGTCCGGCATTGATCGTTTGGACTTTAGCTTCGCGGCCGGCTTTCGGCGCAGCTTTCAAAAATCGTTTCACGACCGGATCACTCTTTTTGAGCTTAAAACTGCGGTAGTCGCTGTCTTCGATAAAGTCGACGGCGCCGCATTCGCCGGCAGCATTTTTCAGATCAGCGGCCGCTTTTTCAAAAGCGGTTTTCCAAACCTTGGAAATTTTTTTCAGCGAGGTCGGATTGTGGCTGCGGCATTCGCCGGTGACGGTCAGCGAGTCCATCACCTGATTGTCCGCTTCGCCGCCGTGCAGCGAACCGACATTGGCGGTTCCCTTGATGGACCCTTTGTCGATGCGCCCGAAATATCCGTTGGCTTTGATTTCCGCGATGGCGTTGGCTGCAATGATCGCGGCGGAAACTCCGCCTTCAGGGTTGTTTGCTGCGTGAACGCTGATTCCGTGGATTTCGGCCCGCCAACGGTTCGCGCCCAGCGCGCCGATTACGCCGCCGCGCTCGCCGCTTCCGTCGATGTTGAAACACATGGACGGATTCCCTCCGTCCTGAGGGCGGAACGCCTTCGCGCCATACAGTCCGTTTTCTTCTCCGACGGTGAAGAGCAGGGTGATAGGCGGGCGGGGCAGGTCGTTTTGCAGGATGGTCTGGGCCATTGTCACGACGGCTGCAACAGACGCACGGTTATCGCCGCCCAGGCCGGTTTTTCCTTTCGGGACAATAAGGTCGCCTTTCAGGACAGGAACTGCGCCCTGACAGATCGGAACCGTGTCGAGATGAGCCGAAAACATGATACGCGGCGCTTTGATTGTTCCTGGAATTTTGACGACCAGGTTGCCGACGGTGAAGTTTTTCGGCAGGCGGCTTTTGCCTTTGACAGAAAACCAGGATTCTTTGGCTCCTGCGGCCATCAATTGTTTTTTGACCAGTTCGGCGACCGGTCCTTCGCCGCCGCTCGGTCCCTCGGCCGCCAGCAGCTCCATGAGGTTTGAGATTGCCTGTTTTTCGTTAATGTTCATTGGTTTCGATTCCTCTCTCAATTTCGCCCTGCTTGCGCAGTTCGCGTTTTACAATTTTTCCGGCTGCATTTTTCGGCAGGTCACCGACGAGATGCACCTTTTTCGGAACCTCATGGCGCCCCAGATGTTCGAGACAGAACGCGCGGATTTCTTTTTCCGAACATTGGAAGCCGTCTTTGAGCGAGATGTAGGCCACGGGCACTTCGCCGTGCAGTTTGCTCGGCTCGCCGATGACGGCGGCTTCGCGCACGGCTTCGTGTTTGTAGAGCACTTCTTCGACGACGCGCGGGTAGACGTTCATGCCGTTGACGATGACCATGTCCTTGATGCGGTCGACGATGTAGAAATAGCCGTCTTCATCCTCCGTGCCGATATCGCCGGTTCGGAACCACTCTCCGAAGAAGGATTCGGCGGTTTCTTCGGGCTGCTTCCAGTAACCCTTCATTACATTCGGACCGCGCACGCAGATCTCGCCCGGTTCGTTGAGCGGAAGTTCTTTGCCGTGTTCGTCCATGATCTTCATTTCGACGCCGGGGATCGGCAGTCCGACGGACTGCGGCTTGCGCAGTCCGTCGACCGGATTAAAGCATGTGACCGGCGCGCACTCGGTCGGACCGTCGCCTTCGATAATGAACACGCCGAAACGCTCCTCGAACTGCTTCATAATTTCGACCGGCATGGCCGCGCCGCCCGAGACGGCGAAGCGCAGTTTCTGAATGTGTGCGGTGTGTTTTTCCGGCAGGCGCAGCAGCAGGTTGTACATGCTGGGCACGCCAAGGAAAATCGTGGCGTTGGTCGCATCGATGGTTTCCGCCGTCAGGGTCGGATCAAATTTGGGGAGTGGCACCAGCGAGGATCCGTGGAGCAGCGGGATCAGGACTCCCGCCAGCGATGCAAAGGCGTGGAACATCGGAAGAACAACCAGAAACCGGTCCCCGTCGGGGCGCAGTTTGAGTGCATTGCCGGCGGAGAGTGCATCAAAGCACAGGTTGCGGTGGGTGAGCATTGCGCCCTTCGGGTGGCCGGTTGTGCCGGACGTATAAATAATCACAGCGACAGAGTCGCTGGAGATTGGGAGTTCAAGGCCAGGAATTGGTGTGCGGAGCATTTGCGGCAGTTCCTGTTCGACGCCGATGAACGTTCCAATGGTTGGAAGTTTTTCACGGATGGATTCAACCGCCGGGGTGAACGGCTCAAAGTAAAAGAGCGTTTTCACGCCGGCATCGTTGAGAATCCATGCGACTTCTTCCGGGTTGAGAAGCAGGTTGATCGGAACAACCGTGGCACCCGCTTTTTGAATACCGAAATAAATGGCGATAAATTCCGCGCTGTTGATGCCGTACAGGCCGACGTGGTCGCCCGGCTGCGTGCCGCGTTCGATCAGGTTGGCGGCAATGGCGTCGGACATTTGGTTCAGTTCGGCATAGGTGACGCTTTTCTGCGGGGTCACAACTGCCGGTTTGTCCGCGTGTGCTTCGGCGCTTTTGCGAAAAAGGAAAGGGATGGTTTCTGTGTTCATGAGGCGCAGAATAGCGGACCTGCCTTGTCGGATCACTTCTTTTTTATATTGCCTGTTCGTTATGCTCGCTTAAGCCGCCAAGGCTCAGAACCCGCCGAGTCCGGGCGGTGGAAAGCGGCCGGTTTTTCAAACATTGGAACCGTGAGAATGACCGGTGCTGCCAGAATTACCACAACAGGAAAAAGACCCGGGCAGACCGGAATCCCCAACAGGACTTTGCAATGACTTCAAGGGATATGGCCATGGCTGCCCTCAGCCGGAGCCAGGGTATACCGCCAGCAAAAAGTGGCTGTGTGATGTCTCTGTTGTTAAAGGCTCTGAGCCTTTGCCGGAGAATTTATTCTCACTTGTTTTTCCAGTGCTTGCGGCGGTGGGCTTCTGCGGCTGCATCCGATTCCTGCCTCATGTGAATGAAGTTTTCGTAGCGCTCTCTGGAGATTTCTCCGGCTTCGACGGCGGCTTCGATGGCACAGCCCTTGGTGTTGACGTGGGCGCAGTCGCGGAACCGGCACTGGTCTTCGAGGGCGGTGATTTCGTCGAATGTTTCGTCGATGCCGGTAGTCGAGTCAAGATGGCCGAGTTCGCGCATGCCGGGGGTATCAATCATCAGTGCGCCGGTATCGAGTTCGATCAGCTCGCGCCAGGTGGTGGAATGAATTCCTTTTCCGTCTTTTTCGCGGACAGGCAGGGTGAAGTAGAGATCCTCTTCTCCAATGACGCTGTTGATGAGCGAGGTTTTTCCAACACCGGAAGCGCCGATGAGGCAGTATGTTTTTGAGGGTTCGAGCAGGTCGTGCACTTCGTCGAGCCCGTCGCCGGTGATGTTGCTGATGGGCAGCACCGGCACATTGGGAATACGGGTTCTGACCTCGTCGATGCGCTCGTTGAGCAGGTCGTCCGGAAGCAGGTCCTTTTTGGTCATCAGGATGACCGGATCGATGCCGCTGTCGAGCACGATGGAAAGGTAGCGTTCAAGCTTGCGCAGATTGTAGCCTTTATCCAGCGTGTGAACGACGAAGGCGGTGTCGATGTTGGCGGCAATGAGCTGATAGCTGACGACGCGGCCGACGCTCTTCCGCTTCAGTGCGGTTTTTCGATCAAAGATCGAGTGGATGACGGCAAAGTCGCCTTTATCAAATTTTTTGCAGCGGACCCAGTCCCCGACCGTCAGGTAGTTGTTGGTATGGCGCGCCTCGCGGCGCAGCCTGCCGGTTGAGCGGGCGGGGCGGGTGGTTTCGCCATCACTGATGTCGGCCCACCCCTTGTGCACGGCCGTGACGCGCGCAAGGGTCCATTTGCCCTCTTCGGACGGATCGATTTGGTTCTGAAACCACTCGCAGAATCCGAATTCTTCCAGCGTCATACGTGAAGGGGAGTTGGGTCAACGGTTGGTAATGGCAGCCGCAACAAAGTCGCGGAAGAGCGGGTGCGGTTTAACCGGCTGGCTCTTGAGCTCCGGATGGGCCTGGGTGGCGACGAACCACGGGTGATCGGGCAGTTCGATCATTTCCACCACGCCGATGTCCGGATTGCGGCCGGAAAGAATCAGGCCGTTTTCTTCAAACTGTGCGCAGTAGTTGTTGTTCACCTCGTAACGGTGACGGTGACGCTCGGAAATATTCGGCTCGCCGTAGGCCGCAAAGGATTTGGTGCCTTCTTTGAGGTCGCACGGGCAGGCGCCAAGGCGCATGGTGCCGCCTTTTTCGGTGACATTCTGCTGTTCGTCCATCAGGCAGACGACCGGATGCTCGGTTTTGATGCCGCGTTCTTCGTCGAATTCGGTGGTGTGTGCACCGGTCAGTTTGCAGACGTTGCGGGCGAATTCAATAACCGCGCACTGCAGGCCGAGACAGATGCCGAGGAACGGGATGTTGTTCTCACGGGCGTACTGCGCAGCGCGGATTTTTCCTTCCATGCCGCGCGATCCGAATCCACCAGGAATCAGGATGCCGGAGACGGTTTTAAGAATGTCGGGATCGGTTTCGATTTCTTCCGCGGCCAGTTTGATGATGTCGACTTTGTAGCCGGATGCGTATCCGCCGTGGTACAGCGCTTCGTAGATGGATTTATAGGCATCCTGAAGCTCGGAGTATTTCCCGACGACGCCGATCTTGACCGTGCCTTTCGGGTTTTTAATGGTGTCGATGAGCTGTTCCCAGTCGGACAGGTTCGGCTGGTCGGAACAGTCGATGTTAAAATGATCGATGATCTGCTGGTCGACGTTTTGTTTGGCAAGCACCAGCGGGATTTCATAAATGGAGGTGTCGACGTCTTTTTCGACGATGACGCATTCTTTGTCGACGTTGCAGAAGAGCGAGAGCTTTTCGAGGTGTTCCTTGGTCAGGTCCACTTCTGTGCGGCAGACAAGAATGTGCGGCAGGATGCCGATTTCGCGCAGTTTGGCGACGCTTTGCTGGGTCGGTTTGGTTTTCACCTCTTTGGCGGCCGCGATGTAAGGCACATAGGTGAGGTGAATGTACATGGAGTTTTTACGACCGACATCGGCCCCGAGCTGGCGCAGGGCTTCGAGAAAAATCAGCCCTTCAATGTCTCCGACCGTTCCGCCGAGCTCAATGATGATGACATCGGGGTTTTCCTCTTCGAGGCTGCGGATGCGCTCTTTGATTTCATTGGAAATATGCGGGATCATCTGGACGGTGCCGCCGAGGTAGTCGCCGCGTCGTTCTTTGTGCAGAACGTTCCAGTAAATGCGTCCGGCAGTGATGTTGCTGCGCTGGGAGGTGGGCTGACCGGTGTAGCGTTCGTAGTGGCCGAGGTCGAGGTCCGTTTCGGCGCCGTCGTCGGTTACATAGACTTCACCGTGCTGGTAAGGGCTCATGGTGCCGGGATCCACGTTGAGATATGGGTCCATTTTGAGCATGCGGATGGAGAGTCCGCGGTTGATGAGAAGTCGTCCGATCGAGGCGGCAGTGATGCCTTTTCCGAGTGATGAAACCACGCCGCCGGTGATGAATAAATATTTGGCCATTTTGAATTCCACAGTTCCTGATAAATTTGCGTAAAAACTATGGAAAAACAATGTAGCAGGATCAGAAACGATGTCCAAAAAATAAGGTCAAAACCGCTCTGAAATTTTTGTCCGGTCGAATTTCAGGCGCTAAAGGTGTTTTTTCCTGTAGGTTTCAATTACTTTAATATAATTGACTCGCTCAAATTCTTCGGGGTTTTCGACGCCTCGCTGGCTCATCAGGCCCTGGAGTTCGTGGACGGATTCATACTGGTTGGACGTCATCCAGCGTTCAAGATCACGAAGGATCGAGCCGATATATTCCGGTCCGTGCTGAAGCAGGGCAGAGGCTGTCATGACCGCATCGGCGCCTGCCAGAAGGTATTTAATGACTCCCACACCGGACTGGACGCCTGATGTGGCTGCCAGTGATGCTTTGACATTTTTGTAGAGCATGGCGATCCAGCGCAGCGGCAGGCGGATATCTCCTGCGGCGCTCAGGGACAGGCTGGGTTCCACTTCCATCGCAACCAGGTTGAAATCCGGTTGGTAGAAGCGGTTAAACAGAACCAGGGCATTGATGCCGGTCTCGTCCAGTCGCCGGGCCATATTCCCGAATGAACTGAAAAAAGGAGTCAGCTTGACGGCAACCGGAATCTGTACAGAATTCCGGACGGCCAGAACGGTGTCGATGTAGCGTTGCTCAATCTCCTGCGCGCTGACGAGCGGGTTGGCAGCAACATGGTACAGGTTGAGCTCCAGCGCCTGTGCGCCGGCTTCTTCAATCTGCTTTGCATAAGAGGTCCAGCCGTCCGGGGTCACCCCGTTCAGGCTTCCAATGATCGGGACGCCGCTGTGGGAGGCCGTGCGTCGGACCAGTTCCAGATAGGCGTCCGGCGACATCAGGTAGTCGTCGGCCATTGGAAAATACGGATTGATTTCGCCGGTATTGTTCAGCTGTTCTTCAAACAGGGATGGGAGAACAACGGCTGCGGCTCCGGCATCGACGGCCTTTTTGATTTTTTCCTCTCTCGCCGAAATCGGCGAGGAGGAAACGATCAGCGGGTTCTTCAACGCCAGACCCATATAGGTGGTGGTTAAATCCAACATTATCCCGGCTCCGCTGATAAGACCAATTTAAGACTGCGGTTCAAAGTATTCTTTTTCAGCACCGCATTCCGGACAGCACCAATCATCAGGCAGGTCAGCAAAAGCAGTGCCCGGGGCTACGCCGTTGTCGGGATCTCCAACTGCCGGGTCGTAAATGTAACCGCAAGGTGTGCATACGTATTTTTCCATCATCTCCTCCTTTTTTATTGATGAAAACTGCCTGACTTTAGAAAGGGACATCGCGGATGTCGAATAGAAATCTTTAAATCCACGGAGACGATATTCATTTTTCTTTCAGCAGTTCGTTCGGTTCGATGGCTTGTGTGCGGCAGATGTGGGAATAATCTTCGTAGCCTGCGATCAGCGGCTCGGCCGCGAGGTCGCCGGCGCGCAGTTTCCGAACATTGGAAAAAAGAGTTTCAAGGAATGTTTCGGTCAGCTCCGGAGTCATCGTCAGTCGTTTGCGTCTGAAGTGCGATTCCATTTTTTTCAGGGCTCGCTCCTGCAGATGATAAAGCGCCTGAACCCTCTCGTTCAGCTCCGGAGTATTGTGTGCTCCGAAGAAAAACTGCTGGGCGGCAAGGGTGTAGAGCGCGAGCTGGCAGTCGAGGTTCAGTCCGATTTTTTTCTCCAGAGTTTCAATGCTGTCGGAGCGCGATTTGCTTTTGTAGTCGATCACCAGAACCCGTTCCAGTTCGCCGTCGTTGAAAACCAGATCAATGCGGTCGATTTTTCCTTTCAGCCGCACCTCTTCACCGTTGTGTTCCAGGGTCAGCGGCAGATCGTGCTTTTCATCAAATTTCATCTCGAACAGCGCCGGATAGCGGTTTTCGGACAGGGCGGTTTCGCAGTCCATGCGGATAAAGTTTTCGATGACGTTCAGGATTTTTTCCTTTTCCGTATTCCACACCGTCGGATGACCCAGGTGGCGGCTCGGCCGTCGTTCGGCTTTTATGAATTCGTCCGTCGCGATTTCGCGGGCCAGTGCAATCAGTTCATCTGCTTTAGATGGCTCAAACACTGCCAGCAGGATGTCGCCTTCCTGGGAGAGTTTCCAGCCATCGGAAACTTTTTTTGCGTACCATCCGCTCTGTGCCGCAATCTCGTGGTAGACTTGGTCCAGAATTTCGTGAATCACGTTTCCGCGGTCCATCGGATCGGTGTCATCCTCGTGAGTGCGGTCCGGTTTGATTCCGAGCACTTTTTCGAGGAAAAAGACAAATCGGTTGCGTGCGAGCGATTCCAGCGCGGTCGCGCTGAACTCCGGGTTGTTGTTCAGCCATGCCTGGATGGCGGACGCAACGTTCCCGTTGCGTTCAGTTTTTCCAATGTCTGGAGGCTTCGACGGGGCCGCAGCGCCTGTATTGGAGGACAGCCATGCCCGGGTTTGTTGTGCCTCGTCTTCCGCCCGAACGGCTTCCGGTGGAAGAATGGTGTGGAACGATTCGCCGTGGGCAGGAGCTTCGCCTCCGGACAGCTTGCGCATACGCTCAAAAAATTCTCCGGGCGTACGTTCTTTGCCATCGGCGTCACACTGCGTGTGCGACAGCGTCAGCTTTTCGGATGCTGTGCTCAGAGCGGTCAGAAACAGGATTTCCTCCTGGACCAGCGCCTCGCCGGTTTCGGACAGCGCCAGTCGCGGGCAGGGGATTTTTCTCTCGTCCAGAAAGGTGCGTAGCGCAAGGCGTTCTGTGCGGGTGAGCAGCGAGTCGGCTTTCGGGATCTTCGGGAAGCTTCGGTCATCCATGCCGGCAATAAAAACCGTGTCGAACCGCAGCCCTGCCGCATCCATCGGGTTGAGAATCCATACGCCGCTTTCGGTGCTCAGCTCATCCTTGAGCGTTTCATTATTGAGCAGTTCCTCAAACAGAGAAACCATCCTTTCCCGCGGCAGGGGCGGAAGAGTCGCCAGTTCTTCAAGCAGGGAGTGGACCTCTTCGGGCAGATTCAATTTGTGCTGTTCAATCACACATTGAACCTGTTCTGGAAAATCCAGCGAAGGGAAGAATCCGGAAAGCTCTTTCGGCAGGCGTCGGAGTTGCGGCGGTTCGGTTTTCCGGATCTGCTGAACAAGGGCTTCGCGGTCTTCGATGCCGGGCCAGTCGATGCCGGGCTGAAGAAGCAGGTCGCACAGCCGGTCGCGGGACCGGCGCTGCGGAAACTCGAGCAGGGCGAGCAGCGCTTTCACCGGCGGATGGGCCGCGGCCGGCGTGCCGCGCCGGAAATAATACGGGATACCGAAGCGCTGAAACACGTTGGGAACAATGTCCGTGTACGGGCTGAGGTCGCGCAGAATCAGGGCGATTTCCTCCGGCGCGGTGCCTTGTTCAATATCGGCGGCAACTCGCCGGGCGGCGTCTTCGATTTCTCCATATGGATGGGCCGAGACAAAGAACGAAACCCGTTCTCGCGACTCGGCTTCCAGAATATTGCTGTCGTCCGTTTCGTAGGCGTCGGCAAAATCTTCGGTCCACTGTTTCCACTCTTCTTCTGAGCCGAGTTCACTGCGTACTGCGGCGCACAGGCGGTCGCCCGCGGCATCGGCGTGCGCGGACGGCAGGACCGAGAAAATCTGAACCGGATCGTCACCCAGTCTTGTTTTCAGTGCGGCAACAAAGCGCTCTTCGAACGGGTTGAACCAGCGGACGGCCCGAAAATGGATTCCGGCTCGCAGTTTAGGCGGCAGTTCGCCGCTTGCGATCAGGTTCAGCAGAGCGGCATTGACTTTAAAACGGTCGGCAATCCCGGACTGTTCACATTCGTGATGCCACGCTTGCATCAGCTGACCGAATCCGTACAGTTTGTGGCCGGGGGCATGGGCCAGAAGCCAGCGTTGCAGGGCGGCGCGGTCGTGGGCCAGAAATGCAAATTTCTCGACCAGCTTCTCGAGCAGTCCCGCGCGGGCGGAAATGGAAAGCCGCGCCAGCGGCTGTTCTGGAGCAAACGAAACGGCTTCAGCGGTTCTTTGCAACAGCAGGGCCAGTTCAGCAGATCCGGGGGACCTGCCTTTCAGCAGGTTTTGTCGTCGGGCGGCGTGTTCACAGAGATCGAGGAGCTGTTTAAAAGTCAGCAGGCAGGATGTATCGAGAACACCGTTTTCCTGGACGACTTTTCGCTCGAACCGGCGTTTGGCCAGTTCGGTCGGGAAAACAGTCTGTACGCCGTTGCTTATCTTCATGGTTGATGAACCTAGCAGAGGTCTGTACTGTTTCCAACCTTATGGAAACCGACGAGACCGGTTTTTTCCAAACCTTGGAAACTGTAGGAGAGGCGATGGATTTTAAGCAGCGTGCAAAAGAGATTATGGATGTGGAAATCGCGGGTATGGAGAAAGTCCGCGATCAGATTGACGGCGGATTCAGCACGGCCGTCGAATGGATACTGGACACCCTGAAAAACGGCGGCAAAGTGGTCGTGACGGGGGTTGGCAAGAATTTTCACATCGGTCAGAAAATGGTGGCTACGTTCAACAGCACCGGCACCAAGGCCGCGCTGCTGCACCCGATTGAAGCGATGCACGGCGATTTCGGCGTGGTCGGCGAAAAAGATATTGTGCTGGCGCTGAGCTACAGCGGAGCATCCGACGAGCTGATTGCTCTGCTTCCCGCGCTGAAGCGGCAGGGGCTCAAAATTATTGGAATGACTGCCGATGCTACCAGTCCGCTCGGCGTGGAAAGCGATCTGATTCTGCCGATCGCCGTCGATAAAGAGGCGTGTCCGTTCGGCATGGCGCCGACGACCAGCACAACTGTGACGCTGGCTCTCGGCGACGCGCTGGCGATTGTGCTTCTCGAAGCGCGCGGCTTCAAAAAAGAGGATTATGCCAAACTGCATCCCGGCGGCGCGATCGGCCGCACGCTGCTGCTGAAAGTGTCCGATGTGATGCGTACCGGCGACCGGCTTGCCAAGGTGTCCAGCGGCGCCACGGTGAAAGATGCGGTCATGGCGATGACCGGTGCGCGTTCCGGTTGCGTGGCGATTGTTGATTCCGACGAAACACTGCTCGGCATCTTTACCGACGGTGACCTGCGCCGCCATTTGATGGATACGCCGGATATTACCAATGTGGAAATTGATTCGGTGATGACCGCAAACCCGATTACGCTGAAGCCTGAACAGCTGGCCGTCGATCTTCTGAAAATCTACGAAGAGAAAAACATCGACGACCTCGTTGTGGTGGATGACGCCGGACGCATTGCCGGTACGGTCGATATTCAGGACCTGCCGAAACTGAAAATTCTGTAAACGGGCCGTGTTTTGAATCACAGGCGGCCGTTTTGCGGGGAAAAGGAGGGACGGGATGAAAGCTGCAATGATTCTGTTCAGTACTGCTTTTTTGCTGCTGGCAGGCTGCAAATATGACGCACCGTTTGTTGTGGAGCACCGGATTGCGGTTGACGCCTCGGTGCTTGGGTTGTGGGCGAACGCGGACCGGCCGGACGAACAGATGATGGTCCTGAAATATTCGGACACCGAATATATGGTTCATTATCCCGTCGGCGAAGACGGATTATACTATCGTGCATGGCCGGTGAATCTCGGAGGCGTGTCGTTTGTTCAGATCCAGGTGATCGGGACGGGCGCCGGCCTTCCCGAGCCGGAAGATACCGAGCTTTTCTATGCGGTTTCCTATCAGGTAAGTGGTGAAACGCTGGAGCTGAAAACCCTGAATACAGATTTAGTGCCGGAGTCCCTTCAAACGACGGATGATTTGAAAAATGCATTTTTACAGGTCAAAGAGAACGGTGAGTTGTTTGACAATCCGCTGACCTTCAGGAGAGTTGAAAAATAATATGAGTACAGAACAGGCAGCAGGGGGGGCGATTCTGACGCTGGCGACGAAGCAGAGCCATGCGGAAGAAATCAGTGACTGGATTGCAGAGAATCTCGTAAAAACTGTGGTGGAGCTGAAAAAGCCCGGCGGGAAAGAGGTCCTGCTGGAGGTCTATTTTGATAATACGCTCGAGGCCGAGGTGGCTGCCAAAGCACTCGAGGAATTTCCAATCTTTGGAAAATCGATCCGCGAATATGCCGCGGAAGAATGGACGGAGAGCTGGAAGAAACACTTCAAGCCGATGGATATCGGCCGAAACCTCCGTGTCTGTCCGCCGTGGCTGGCCGGCGAAAGCGACCGCATGGAACTGGTTATCAACCCGGGCCTGAGTTTTGGAACCGGCAATCATTTCACCACGCGTTTTTGTCTGGAGCAGCTCGACCGGCTGGTGCCGGAAAGCGGAGCGAAAACCATGGCGGATATTGGAACCGGTTCTGGAATCCTGGCGATTGCCGCCGTGAAACTCGGAGTGGACCATGCGGTCGGTGCAGATTTTGACCCGCTGTGTGTAGAGCAGTCGATTTTGAATGCTGCTGCGAACGGTGTTGCAGGCCGGACCGAATTTTTTCAGCACGATATCACCGAGGGCTGGAAGGATGAAACGTATGACATTGTCTGCGCCAATATCTACTCATCCCTGCTGATCGACAATGCGTCGACTCTGTTGGGGATCACCGGAAAATATCTTTTGCTGACGGGAATCCGGGAGGTGGAACTCGATGGCGTGGCTGATACGTTTGTGCAGCTCGGCGGTAGTGAGATCATTCGCGACTGCGGCGGCGAGTGGGGCGGATTGGTTTTTGAAGCATGATCATCATACAAAAATGCCGAAATATGCGGCATTTATGATCAAATCAGCAATATCGTTATATTTATGAGCCCGGGTGTTCTATCGGTTTGGTCCGGTTCTGCTACCGTTTTCCGGTCTGGATTTTACAACGGAGGAGACGATGAACGGAAAAGAACTGCTGCTGAAAGCCCTTGCGGGTGAAGATACCTCGCGCCCGGCCTGGCTTCCCTTTGTGGGGTGTCATGGTGGATTTTTGATTAATAAGACGGCCACCGAATATCTGCAGTCTGCTGATCTTCTGGTTGAAGGGCTCAAAAAAGCCAAAGAGCTTTACAGACCCGATGGACTGCCGGTGATGTTTGACTTGCAGATCGAAGCGGAAATTCTCGGCTGCCGCTTACACTGGGCCGATGAAGTGCCGCCGGCCGTCATCAGCCACCCGTTGGCTGAAGGACAGAAAATCGCTGATCTGCCGGAAATCGATGAAACCAAAGGCCGTTTCCCGATCGTTGTCCAGGCATTGGAAACGCTGAAAACAGAGATCGGTGACGATACGGCTCTGTATGGGCTTATCTGCGGTCCGTTCACCCTTGCGCTGCATCTGCTCGGAAACGACATCTTTCTCGACATGTACGACGACGAAGACGCCGTCGCCGAAGTGATCAACTATTGTGCCGAGATCTGCATCAAGTCCGCGGACATCTATTTGAAACACGGTGCAGATGTGATCGCCGTGGTGGACCCGATGACCAGCCAGATTTCTCCTGATCATTTTGAGCAGTTTGTCACGCCGGCCATGAATAAAGTATACGACCACATTCGCGAACAGGGAGGCATTTCAGCCATCTTTGTCTGCGGAGACGTTACCCGCAATCTGGAGGTAATGACTCAAACCACAGCGGACAGCATTTGTGTTGATGAACAGATCGACATGACGCATCTGCGTGAGCTGTGCGTGGCACAGGGCAAATCATTCGGTGGCAATATCAAACTGACCTCTGTTCTGCTGCTCGGCGACGAAAACGACGCCAAAATGGAAGTCCTCGACATCATGGAAAAGAGCGGCACCAAAGGCTTTATCCTTGCTCCCGGCTGCGACCTCCCGTACGCCGTGCCGCCCGAGAACCTGCAGGCGGTTGCCGAGATGGTTCACGACGAATACGTCCGTGAAACAGCCAGAACCCTGACTGCCAAAGAAACTGACAGTTTTGACGACATTGAGTTGCCGGACTACAAAGCGTCCGATGCTGTATTGATCGACGTCATTACGCTCGATTCCACATCCTGCGCTCCCTGCCAGTACATGATGGAAGCCGTTCAGAAAGCCGTCGCATCCGCGCATCCGGTCTGCAGTGTCAGCGAGCACAAAATCAAAGAGCGTCGTGGAATCGGAATGATGGTCAAGCTCGGCGTCAAAAACCTTCCGACCATCTGCATTAACGGAGAAGTCAGATTTGCTTCCATCATTCCCGACCAGAAAACCCTTGTCGGCGCCATCGAGGAAGCGGCCGGAAAGTAAGACTGTCTTCCAGCCTTGCGGAAGGAAATTCAATGCTGCCAATCTGTTTAGTAACCGGTTTTCTGGGGACGGGGAAAACGACGTTGTTGAAAAACATCGTCGCCCAAAACCGTGACCGGAAGATCGTTTATCTGATCAACGAATTTTCAGCGCACGATATCGATGGAGCTATTGTGTCGGCTGAAAATCCGGATGTGGTTTCCATTCCCGGCGGCAGTATTTTCTGTCACTGCCTCGTCACTGAATTTATCGGTCAGCTCAAAAAAATTACGGAAGAGCGGAGCGGCGTTGACGGCGTGGTGATCGAAGCCAGCGGGATGGCCAACCCCAAGGTGATTGAGCAGATGCTGGTCGAAACCAGGCTCGATCAGCATTTTCGGCTGGCAACTGTTATCAGCGTGCTCGATCCCAACAGCTTTCTGAAGCTGCGGCGCACATTGCCCAACATTCTGGCGCAGGTGGAGACCGCCGATGTGGTGCTCATCAACAAGACCGACTGCAATCCGCCGGAAAAAATTGAGGAAACGTTGAAAACGGTCCATGAACTGAATCCGGTTGCCGGTTGTATTCCGACGGTGCTGTGCGATGTTGAGCTCGATCTGTTTGCTGAACACGTCCCGCGCGGACTGCAGGGCGAATACGCCAGGTGTCGCGATCCGAACTATGAAACCTTCGTCACCGAACAGCCGTTTGACGGCGGTAAACTCGAAGCGTTTGTGCAGAAACATGCCGACGATATCTATCGCGTCAAAGGAACGCTGACGGATGAGTTTTTTGACTGTTCGACTGCCGGAGTCATCCGCACCTCGCAGCCCGGGGCAACGCCGGCGCTTGCATGGATCGTCAAAGGCGGTTTGCAGGAGAGCATCTGCAAAGCGCTGGAAACAGTGGCGTTATAGATGCTTCTGCAATGATTGGAACTTTTCCTCGAGGCGTTTGGCGGAAATTTTTCCGTCGGTACCGACTTCCGGCGCGAAGCGGTTGATGCGGAACTCTTCGATCATCATCGCCAGTTCCGTCAGCTCGTGCGCGTTTGTCAGATCGTCGCTGGCGAGCAGCATCTCGGTGAGCCGGTTCTGGAACGGCTCAATCTCCGCCATCTTGCCCGGATCGGCTGTCGGGTTATGCGCCATGCGCTCGATACGGGTGAGGGCGGCGCGCAGATAGCGCGGAAGCCGCCCGAACAGATCTTCGGTTTTAAGAAAGCCGGGCCGGAACAGATATTCGAGCTGCAGCTCAATATCTTCGCGCGCGTCGGGCGGCAGGTCGTCGAGCTGTTCGATCACTTTCTGCCGGCGTTCGAGAAGCTGTTCGAGTTCTTCGGCAAATCCGGCGACGGCATCATAGAGTTCGCCGCGCGCTTCAGCCGCGCGTTTTTTAAACGTGTCCGCGTCGCGGATATCGTCGCCGAGCGCTTCGACGATGGACATATCGACGAGGTCGGCGGAAAAATGTTCGTCGATGGCCGCGAGCGTCAGTTGCAGCATCGGATTGAGCGGCAACCGCTTTTCGACATATTTCACCTGATCGGCCTGCACAATGCGGAACAGCGCCGCGAGTCCGGCGCGGTGCGCGTAGCGCGCATTTATTTCGCTGAGGAATACGCGAATTCCAACCCCGGCGGCTGAGGCGTACAGCGCCGGGTAGCCGACGGTTTGCTCCGGCCCATCGGCCGTTACCTGCTGCGGCAGTTCGCCGCCCGGCCAGCTTTGCTTCGGAGGGTGCTCCCATTTTGCAAAAACCGCCTCGGCACCGCTGCGGCGGAGCTGATCGCGGTGTTCGTCCGAAATGGCGGAGTGAATGCCGACAATTTCCTCGCCGTCGGTTTCGACGATTTTCATCTGCAGGTCGTCCGGAAGCTCCGAAGGTTGGAAATCTCCGGCATCGACCGGCATCGAATAGTTTTTCTGGAGGTAGTGGGACAGGACCTCCGTCAGCGGTTTTTCCGAACATCGGAAACTTCCGGAAAACGCTTTCGCGGTCTGGTCGATCGACGGCAGGCGTACGCGCAGTTTTTTGGGAAGCGTGCGCAGCAGCGCGGCCACTTTTTCTTCGAGGCGTCCGGGAACGAGCCAGTCGGTTGCGCCTTCGGGAATCAGGTTGAGTTTGTCGCTCGGGCAGAGCACGGCGACGCCATCGAGCTCGTCGCCGGGCTCAAAGGTGTAATGAAGCGGAAAGGACTGTCCGCCGAACGAAATTCGTTCGGGAAAGTCGTTGGGGTTCAGTTCGTCGAGCTGCGGGAAGACGGCGTCTTCGCGGCGCATGGCGATGCGCGCTCTGGTCTTTCGAATCCATTGTTCCAGGGTTTGGACGGAATAAACGTTGTCCGGAAGAACGTGGTCGAAGTGGCGGAAGATAGCTTCGGTATCGAGCAGGGCACCGGGGCGGCGCAGCTTTTCTTCGTCCTCCTGAATGCTTTCGAGCATTTGGCGGTGAAGCTTCAGCCAGCCGCCGCGCGTGTTCAGGTTGCCGGGGACCATTGCGTCGCGAATGAAGATTTCGCGGGCGGCGGGCGGATTGACGGGCCCGAAGTGGACGCGGCGTCCATCGACCAGCCGCAGTCCGCCGGACATGATCGACTCTTCGGCATATACGAAACCTTTTTCGGCGTTCCAGTACGGGCGGTGATAGACCTTTTTGCAGAGGTGCGGCGCGACCTGCGAAACCCAGATGGGATCAATCGCCGCCACGGTGCGGGCATAGAGACGGGTGGTTTCGACCAGCGCAAAGGTCATCACCCATTCCGGCGGCTTTTTGAACAGGGCCGAGCCGGGAAAAATAAAGAAGTGCCGGTCGCGCGCGCCGGTGAATTCGGCGGTTTCACCTTTCACGCCGATGTTGGCCGGAAGTCCTGCCAGCAGGCTTTTGTGCATCAGGTCCGCATGGACATTTTCGCTGGCTGTGTATTTCCAGCCGAGGTCTTTGATGGATTGGTTCAGTTCGCGGCGGAGGTTGATCCATTCCTGGATGCGGCGAAAGTTGATGAAATTTTTCTGGCAGAGTCGGCGCAGGCGCGTGTTGGATGTGCCGGATGCTTTTTCGTTCTGCAGGAAATTCCAAAGGTTGATGATGGTGATGAAGTCGGACGTCGGATCGGCCCACTGTTTGTGGGCGAGGTCGGCCGCGTCGGCTTTTTCGGCCGGGCGTTCGCGCACATCCTGAATGGAGAGAAATGCGACGAGTGTGAGGACTTCGTTGAGTGCGCCTTCTTTGTGCGCCTGGAGAATCATGCGGGCGAGGTGCGGATCGACCGGGAAGGAGGCGATGTCGCGGCCCATCGGGGTGAGGCGGCGTTTTTCGTCGATGGCGCCGATATCGAAGAGCGCTTTGTAGCCTTCGTTGATGAGCGAGGACTGCGGCGGATCGATGAACGGGAATTCGTCAATCGACGGCAGGCGCAGCAGGTCCATCTGCAGGATGACACCCGCGAGTGAAGTGCGGCGGATTTCGGGGTCGGTGAAGGCGGCGCTGTTTTCGAGCGTTTCTTCGTCGTAGAGATAAATGCAGATGCCGTCGGTGATACGTCCGCAGCGGCCGCGACGCTGGCGGGCGGCCGCCTGCGAAACCTGTTCGACCTGCAGGCGCTGCACCTGCGTGCGCGGGTTGTAGCGGCTGAGGCGGACCTGTCCGGAGTCGATGACGTAGTGAATGCCGGGAATGGTGATCGAGGTTTCCGCGACGTTGGTGGACAGAATGATGCGCCGCCGCCCGCCGGTTTTAAATACGCGCTGCTGTTCACTCATGCTGAGCCGGCCGAAGAGTTGAAGGATTTCGGTGTTCCGCAGTTTGTGGCCTTCGAGCTTTTTGGCGGCATCGCGGATTTCGCGCTCGCCGGGCAGGAAGACCAGAATGTCGCCTTCGTCGTCGTATTCCGAGATATAGCGGACGGCGCGGGCGACATGGTCGGCGGTGTCTTCATCGTCACGGGGCGGCAGAAACTGATCTTCGATCGGGAAGGTGCGGCCTTCGACGCTGATGACGGGGGCGTCGTCGAAAAAGGCGGAAAAGCTTTCGGCGTCGAGTGTGGCGGAACTGATGATGATTTTCAGGTCGGGTCGGCGCGACTGTATGGTTTTGAGATAGCCGAGCAGGAAGTCGATGTTGAGGCTGCGTTCGTGGGCTTCGTCGATGACGATGCAGTCGTACTGCAAGAGATGGCGGTCGTTCTGCGTTTCGGCCAGCAGGATGCCGTCGGTCATGAACTTGACGATGGTTTCATCGCAGGTCTGGTCATCGAAGCGCACCTGGCAGCCGACGCCTTTGCCGTACGGAGTCTGCATTTCTTCGGCGACGCGGCGCGCCATGCCCGTGGCGGCCAGTCGGCGCGGCTGGGTGACGCCGATGCGGCCGCTTTTGCCGAGTCCGGCGTCGATGACGATTTTGGGAAGCTGTGTGGTTTTTCCCGAGCCGGTAGTTCCGCAGACGATAACGACCGGGTGAGTTTCGATCAGTTTGCGGATTTCGTTGCGTTTTCCCGAGATTGGAAGATCTTCGGGGTAGGAAATCTTCAGAGACGTCTGCGCGCGCTTTTCTGCGCGGGCCGCGGCTTCTTTTTCCAGGGTTTGGAAGGTTTGTTTCAGCCGGTCGGTCGGCTGGCCGCTCTGTTCGCGTGCATGGATTTTACGCAGCAGCGCTTTCAGGCGCTGGCGGTCCTGTGCGAGCAGATGATCTGGGCGGTTTAAATTCATGGAGCGGAGAGGGTAGTTGAGCCTGTTACGGACGAACAAGGATTTTCTCTTTCAGCCTCATCCTTCAAATCAATAGCCACAAAAAACACGAGAAAACACAGATAAGCCGGATGCGGGATTTTTTTAACCGCGAATCTCGCGAATGGACGCGGATTTCCAATTTGGATCCTGCGGATCCGGGAATCCTGTCCGGAATTTTTAAAATAAGCCGGCCTGGCGCAGGAAGTAGGCGATCAGCAGGAGCATGACGGCGATAACCGCCAGTTTGAGTGTAAGCTTGATCGCTTTGGCAAATAGGATGAATGCGATGATGGCTGCGGCGGATAGGAGGATAATCCATGTCATGCTGTCGATGGACTGAAGCGATTCCGGGATGATTGTACTGAGGATCATAAACTGGCTCTTTTCATTGTGTTTTCCATTCGTATTATGACGGGCTGGACCGTTTTTTGGTAGCGATTCTTCCGGGAGAATTGTTGTCGGAAACCAAATTTGACGGTATGGCGGGGTGGAAAAGGTCGTTTTGTGGCGCAGACTGCTGGAAAATGCGGCTTTCGCCTTGTGTCCGTTGGGCGTTCGGGTAAAGTTTGCGCTCCGTAAAACAGGGAATTTGCTATGAAAGAAGTAAAAATCGGTATTTTGGGGTTCGGCACGGTCGGCGCGGGCGTGGTCGAAGGGATTTTGAAAAATGGCGATCTGATGGCTGAGCGAACCGGCATTCGTCCGGTGGTGGCAAAGATTGCGGATCTGGATGTTGAAACGGATCGTGGTGTTGCTGTGGCGGATGGGGTGCTGACCACAGATGCAGTTGCTGTGATTGATGACCCGAATATCGATGTGATTGTGGAGCTGATCGGCGGCGTGACCATCGCGAAGAATTTTGTGCTGCGTGCGCTGAAGAACGGCAAGCAGGTGGTGACGGCGAATAAGGCGCTGCTGGCTGACTTCGGCGAAGAGATCTATCGAACCGCGCAGGAAAACGGTGCAGGTATTTATTACGAGGCGGCTGTCGGCGGCGGGATTCCGGTTCTGCGTTCACAGCGTGCCGGCCTGATCGGCAACCGGATCGAAAGCATTTACGGGATTCTGAACGGAACCTGCAATTACATCCTGACCCGCATGGAGCGTGAAGGCCTTCCTTTTGATGAAATTCTGGCCGATGCCCAGGCGCTCGGTTATGCCGAAACTCCGCCGGATCTCGATATCGACGGAGTTGACACGGCGCACAAAGCGGTGGTGCTCGCTTCGATGGCCTATGGAGCACCGGTTCCGATGGATGCCTGTCCGACGGCCGGAATCCGTGGTTTGTCCAGTCAGGAGATCGATAATGCTGAAGAGCTGGGGTATCGCATCAAGCTGCTGGCCATTATTAAGGACAATGACGGCGAAGTGGAACTGTCTGTGGAACCGACACTGGTTCCGGAAGGTCACATGATTGCTTCGGTCAGCGATTCGTTCAATGCTGTGTTTGTGAAGGGCGACATTGTTGATGATACCATGTATTACGGCCGCGGTGCGGGGCGTCTGCCGACCGGCAGCGCGGTCATCGGCGATATCATGGAAGCCGCAGCGGACCGGTTGAATGAAGCCGGGGTGCCCGTCAGCGTGACCATGATGCTCCAGAAAGAAACGCTCGCGTACTGTCCCGCAGAAAAAATTGAGAAACGCTGCTACATTCGTCTCAGTTTGCTGGATCAGCCCGGCTCAATGGGAAAAGTGATGGAGAGTCTGGGGCGCTATAACATCAGTATTGCCTCGGTTGTTCAGAAGGAACGTCATACAGGCGGATATGTGCCGGTCGTTATTTTGACGCACAAGGCCAAAGAAGTTGAGTTTGCGTCTGCCATTCAGGAAATTAACAGCCTCAGCGTCTCAGAAGCCGAGCCTGTACGTATGCGCATTGAGGATTTTGAATCATGAAAATTGTAAAGTTCGGCGGGTCTTCCGTCGCCAACGCGGCGCAGATTTCTAAAATCATTGATATTGTAACGGGCGATGTTGATCGACGGATTGTGGTGGTGTCTGCGCCGGGAAAACGGAACAGCAGTGACATTAAAGTGACGGATTTGCTGATTGCGTTGGCAAATACGGTGTTGGCCGGCAACGATTATGAGGCCGAGCTGAGCACGGTTGTCGGGCGCTATGCCGAAATCCAGCGGGATCTTAATCTGTCTGAGGATGTGGTGGATGTGATTGAAGCCGACCTCCGCGGCCGCATTGAGAATCGCGGTTCCAGTGATGCGCAGTTCATGGATTCCATGAAAGCCTCCGGTGAGGACAATAACGCCAAAGTGATTGCGGAAGCTTTCACCAAAGCGGGCTTTCCGGCCGAATATGTGAATCCCGGTCCGGCCGGCATGCTGCTTTCCGATGAGTTCGGCAATGCAGAAGTGCTGCCGGAATCCTTCGAAAAACTGGCGACACTCAAACAATCTGACAAAATCCAGATTTTCCCCGGATTTTTCGGCGAAACCAAAAACGGCGAAGTCGCTACATTTCCTCGGGGCGGCTCTGATATTACCGGTGCGATTCTCGCTGCAGCTGTTAATGCTGACGTATATGAAAACTTTACGGATGTCGATTCCGTCTGTGCGATGGACCCGCGTGTGATTGATAACCCGCCGGCCATTGACTGCATGACCTACCGCGAAATGCGCGAGCTTTCTTATGCCGGGTTTGGCGTTTTTCATGACGAAGCCATTGTTCCGGCAGTTCGTGCACAGATTCCGATCTGTATTAAAAACACGAATAATCCGTCGGCACCCGGCACTATGGTCGTCCCGCAACGCTCCCCGGATGAACGGACTGTTGTCGGTATTTCGAGCGCGCCGGGCTTCTGCTCCATTTACATCGACAAATATATGATGAACCGCGAAGTCGGTTTTGGCCGCCGCCTGCTCTCCATTCTGGAAGAAGAAGGTGTTTCTTTTGAGCATACACCGTCCGGGATCGATAATATTTCGGTCATTATGGCGTCAGCCAACCTCAGCAAAAAAGAAGAGACGGTCGTGAACCGGATCAAGTCTGAGTTGAAACCGGACGCAGTAACCGTCGAGCATGGACTCTCACTGGTCATGGTCGTCGGAGAGGGCATGCAGTATACGCCGGGTCTGGCAGCCAAAGCCACGGGTGCGTTTTCCAGCGCGGGCGTCAACCTCGAAATGATCAATCAGGGTGCTTCTGAAATCAGCATGATGTTTGCTGTAAAAGACGCTGACCGCGAAAAAGCGTTGCGTGCTCTCGGCTCAGAATTTTTTGGGGTCTGATCGCCACCTGATCGCTTTTTATTGTTTCCGTTCAACAGAAGCTGAGACGGGCGTGTCCTATACATTTAAATGTATGGGATAAGTTCACATGTAAGCAGTTAAAAGAAATATGCTTATATAAATTCATTAACGATGCCGTTCGAGTCTCTAGGGGAAATCTGGAGAGCGGTGCTTCCGATGTGGAAACAATATAGACAATGCGGTGCGGGCAGGGCATATTGGACCGAGTTTAATGGAAACGAAGCAGAACAGTGCGTTGTTAAGTGTTGAGGATCTGGAGGTTCATTTCGGACCGGTTGATGATCCGGTCCGGGCGGTTGATCGTGTGGATTTTAATATTTTTCCGGGCGAGATTGTTGCGCTGGTCGGCGAGAGCGGCAGCGGCAAAAGCATCAGTGCGCTGTCGATTGCCAAGCTGATTCCTCAACCCGCCGGGCGGATTGTCGGCGGAAAAGTGGTTTTCCAAGCATTGGAAACGTTGGGGCTGAAAGATTCTGAACTTCGGAAAGTTCGTGGTGATAAAATTTCCTATATCTTTCAGGAACCGGCGACGTCGCTCAATCCGGTGTTTACAGTGGGCTGGCAGATTGGTGAGGCGATTCGTTTGCACCGTAACGATGTACAGGTGAAGCCGGAGGTGGAAAAACTGCTGGCTGCGGTTGGGCTTCCCGATCCGAAGCGCACGGCGAAATCTTATCCGCATGAGCTGTCCGGCGGCATGCAGCAGCGTGCCATGATTGCAATGGCTCTGGCGTGTGACCCGGACCTGCTGGTCGCCGATGAGCCGACGACTGCGCTGGATGTGACGGTGCAGAAACAGATTCTCGAGCTGCTGATTGATCTGCGCGAGAAACGAGGGCTTTCGATTTTGCTGATTACTCACAACCTCGGAATTGTCGCGAATGTGGCGGATCGGGTGTATGTGATGAAATCCGGAAAGATCGTTGAGTTTGGCGAAACGAAGACGGTTCTGAAAACTCCGCAGCACGATTACACAAAAAAACTGCTGAAGGCCGTTCCCCGGCTGCATTCAGTTAACCGCCAAGACGCCAGGAATGTATAGAGAACCATCCAGAAAAGTCGATGAGATGGCAGCATTGGTAATCGATGCGGCGTTGGAGGTACATAAGGTTTTGGGGCCGGGATTTTTGGAGTCAGTTTATGAAGACGCGCTGTGTCTGGAATTGTCTTTAAGGAATATTTTTTTCGAGCGGCAAAAGGCTGTGCATGTTTTGTACAAGGGCAGTGCTGTGGGCGAGGGGCGGATTGACATTCTGGTTGGTGGAGAGCTGATTGTTGAACTCAAGGCTGTAGAAGAGTTGGCTCCGATTCATACAGCCCAGGTTCTTTCATATTTGAAAGCAACAGGTTTTTCTTTAGGCTTACTGGTCAATTTTAATGTCCCATTGCTGAAGAATGATATAAAGCGGGTGGTTTTATCCTCTTAATCTTGGCGTCTTGACGGTTATGAATGAGCTTTTAGAAGTTGAAAATGTAAGCGTGCGTTATGGCGCGCTGGAGGCGGTACGCAATGTGAGTTTGTCGCTGGCGGCCGGTGAAACGCTTGGGCTGGTGGGTGAGAGCGGGTGCGGCAAAAGTTCACTGGGTCGTGCCGTGCTGGCATTGGAGCCGGCTGCATCGGGCCGGGTTCTTTTTGAGGGCAGCTGTGTGCACGAGTTGAGGGGGGCTTCTTTGAAACAGTTTCGCTGCGAAGCGCAGATGGTTTTCCAGGATCCGTTCGGGTCGCTGAATCCGCGCATGAGTGTGGGCGCGGCGATTGAAGAGGTGCTTTATGTGCATGGCCTCGGCAAAACGAAGGCTGTACGGCGCGAGCGGGCTGCCGAATTGTTCGAAAATGTGGGGCTGAATCCCGACTGGTTGCGACGCTATCCGCACGAATTCAGCGGCGGACAGCGCCAGCGGATCGGGATTGCGCGTGCGCTGGCTGTGGAGCCGAAACTGCTGGTGGCCGATGAACCGGTATCCGCGCTTGATGTGTCGGTGCAGGCCGATATTGTTCGTCTTTTGAAAAAACTGCAGCACGAACGCGGGCTGGCGTATTTGTTTGTTGGGCATGATCTGGCGGTGGTCCGCGATATGAGCGATCGCATTGCGGTGATGTTTAACGGCGAAATTGTTGAAACCGGCAGTGCGGATCAGGTTTGCGACGGCCCGCAGCATCCATATACTCAGAAGCTGCTGTCTGCCGTGCCGGATATCGATACGGCTTTGGCTTTATAAAAAGGAGAATTCCATGAAGAGTATAACACCGATTCGTGAACTGACTGCAACAGCACGCGCCGGACTTTCCGGCTGCTGGGGAAGGTCCATAGGTGTGATGCTTGTCTATTTTCTGCTGCTTTCCGGATCCAGTCAGGTTCCGTTTGCCGGCGGAGTTCTTCAACTGATTTTTACAGCTCCGCTGGTGGTCGGTCTGAACCTTTACTTCCTGCAGACGATCCGGAAGGGAAGTAATCCGTTTGCTCTGCTGTTCGGAGGCTTTGACCGGTTTGGAACCGCATGGTGCGCTCACATGCTGGTCGTACTGATCATTTTTGCCTGGATGATTCCGTTTGTTGTTGTCGGGGGAGCGGCGGCTTTTTTTGTGCATCCTGATCCGGCGGTTTTCCCCGGGTATACGATGACTGCGCTGTATGTGCTGATCGGTCTGCTTGCAGCCGTTGTCCTGATCCCGGTTCAGATGCGCTATGCCCTGGTTCTTTATGTTGTTGCGGATGATTCCTCTGCGCGCGCGGTGCAGTCGATTCAGCGCAGTGCCGCGCTGATGAAAGGCAACTACTGGCGACTCGCGCTGCTTTGGCTGAGATTTGTCGGCTGGCAGGTGCTTGCTGTGCTGACCCTCGGAATCGGGTTTTTATGGGTGGTGCCTTATATGTCGGCGGCTACAGCCGCATTTTATGATGACCTCACGCGGAACGGCTGAACAGCCTGTTTCGAGCTTGCCAAGGGCAGAGGCGGACTTTAGCATGTTCGCCTTTGTAATTTTCAGAACCCACAGGAGAAACGCGCATGTTTTTACAGATTCTTGCAATGGCTGCAGCACCGGCTGCTGAGGGCGGAGAAGCCGCCGGTGGAGGACTCCTCCAGTTTATGCCGCTCGTCTTTATGGTAGCAATTTTCTACTTCATCATGATCCGTCCGCAGCAGCGACGCGAAAAAGAACGCAAGGCCATGATTGCCGCTGTGAAAAGCGGTGAACGTGTACTTCTTTCCAGCGGAATCATCGGCGAAGTCTGCACAGTTAAAGAAAAGACGCTGATTGTGCGTATTGCAGAAAACACGAAGGTCGAAGTCTTGAAGTCTGCTGTATCGCAGATTATCGAAAAGGGCGAAACTCCGAACGACGTCAAAGCTTAATTGGGTGGGAAAAGGCAACATATGAAAAATACATTGTGGAAATGGCTCCTGCTGGCGGGTGTAACGGCTTGGTCGCTGGCGCTGGTTCATCCGTTCAAAGATAAAGTCAAACTCGGTCTCGACCTGCAGGGTGGTGCCAGTTTTACAGTTCAGGTGGATCGCAGTAAAGTTGAAGAGCTGATTAAGGACGAAAATCCGGAAATCGGCGGCTCAAAACTGTCCGCGAAGGTCGATAAAGATGTTCAGACCGCCAAAGATGTTGCGTTGGAAGTGATCCGCAATCGTGTGGACGGCCTCGGGATTGCCGAGCCGGAAATTTATCCGCAGACCGACACCGACAACATTATTGTGCGTCTGCCGGGAATCGACTCCGAAAATATCCAGGAAGCCACGGACCTGATTCAGCGTGCCGCGTTCCTCGAATTCCGTTTGGTGCACATGGACAGCGACAAATGGGTGAGCGAACTGTTTGCAGAGCGTCTTGCCCCTCCCGGTTATAAAATTCCGGATGCTGCCGGCGGCAACTACTACATTCTCGACCGCAGTGCCGGCAAAGATATTGACACCAAGGACTTCGGGAGTTTCGGTTTCCGCGGTAAAGCGGAGTTCATGCTGATGAAAGACAGCCTGCGCGACGGTTCCACCATCTATCGTCCGCTGTATGTCGAAATCCGCAACCAGCTGCCGGGCACCTCGCTCAAAGATGCTTCCGCGCAGTACGACATGAACAACCAGCCGTACATCTCGCTTTCCTTTGACAGCAAAGGTGCGGATCGTTTTGCTCAGATAACGGCATCCTATTCTCCGAACGGCGAAAACAATCAGAACAACAATGAAGGTCGCCGCCTGGCGGTCGTCATGGACGGCACTCTGTATTCCGCTCCGAGCATCCGGGAACCGATCTACGGCGGAAGCGCCCAGATCACCGGGCAGTTCTCTGTGGAAGAAGCGATGAAGCTGGCCAATGCGCTGCGCGCCGGGTCTCTGAAAGCGCCGCTGAATATCATTCAGAAAAGCGAAGTGGACCCATCCCTTGGAAGCGACTCCATTCAGAGCGGTATTCGCGCCGTTATTTTCGGCGGCATTCTCGTACTCGTTTTTATGGCGCTCTACTACAGATTTGCCGGAGTTATCGCCGACCTTTCCCTGTTGCTCGTCATGATCCTGCTTCCGTTCGGAATGTGGTTTGCTTCAGGAATTTTCGGGTTGTTCACTTCTGAATCCGGAGCGCAGGCCGGCCTGCCGGTGCTGACACTGCCCGGAATCGCCGGTATTGTGCTGACCATCGGTATGGCCGTGGACGCCAATGTGCTGATTTTCGAACGTATCCGTGAGGAGCTTCGTTCAGGCAAAAGCGTGCTCGGTGCCATCACTTCCGGTTACAGCAAAGCGTTCAGCACCATCTTTGATGCCAACGTAACCACATTGCTGACCGCCGCGATTCTTTTCTGGCAGGGTTCGGGAGCCATTCGCGGTTTTGCCGTGACCCTGAGCGCCGGTATTCTCGTCAGTATGCTGATGGTGCTGGTCTTCACCCGCATGTTCCTTGAAACGATTGCGGATAAAGCGAAGCTCAAAACCATGAAGATGCTCACGATTATCAAATCCGGTACCAACATCGACTTTGTAGGGAAACGGATTCCCGCGATTATCTTCTCGCTCATTCTGATTGTAGGAACGTGGGGAGTGTTCGTCATGAAGGGACAGGACAACTTCGGGATCGATTTCACCGGCGGTACGTCTTACCTCTTCCGGTTCGAACAGCAGCCTTCCGTTGAACAGGTGCGCGAAGTCCTCGGCAACGCCGGCATCGCGGACGCTACAATTCAGTATCAGCGCGGTTTTGGTGAGGCCGGCAAAACGGCGGAAGCCCTTGAAATCAAAATCGGCTTTGAAGAAGGTGACGCCGCGTTGACGGCCATGCAGACCGCCTTCTCCGGTAACGGTATAATCGAAGCCGGCGAAGAGAAAATCGGCGCTCAGATTGGGGCCGAGCTCAAGAAAAAGGGAATTACTGCGATCCTTGTGGCCATGGTCGGAATCATTATTTACATCTCTATCCGCTTTGAGTTTTCCTTCGCGGTAGGGGCCATCATTGCGTTGCTGCATGACGTGCTCATTACGGTCGGAATCTACTGTCTGTGCGGTCGCCAGCTCAGTCTGACGATTATTGCCGCATTGCTGACCATTGTCGGATACTCGGTCAACGACACCATTGTGGTGTTCGACCGCATTCGTGAGGACATCAAGCTGATGAAGGGCAAAGCCTCCTACAGCGAGATCGCCAACCTGTCCATCAACCAGACGCTGTCCCGTACACTGCTGACGTCACTCACCACGCTGCTCACGGTCGTGATGCTGGTGGTTGTCGGCGGCGGAGCCATCAACGACTTCGCCTGGGCCCTGCTGATCGGTGTGGTCGTCGGTACCTATTCCTCCATCTTCATCGCCACGCCGGTTGTACTGCTGTGGCACAAGGAGAAAAAGGTTTAATGTCCAGAGTCTGGAAGTTTAAGCCATGTGAAGAGGCGCTCGTTGAGCGCCTTTTCCAATGTTTGGAAAATGTTCCAAAACCGCTGGCTGCACTGCTGGTTCAGCGCGGGTGCACGACGGCTGAAGACGCGTATGATTTTATGAATCCGGCGCTGTCGACGCTGCGCGATCCGTTTGAGCTTCCGGACATGACCCCGGCGGTCGAACGCGTCCGCCGCGCGCTGGCCGACGGAGAAAAAATCACGGTTTTTGGTGACTATGATGCGGACGGGGTTTGCTCGACCGCGCTGATGGTCCGTGTTCTGCGCGGACTTGGCGGCAATGTGTCCGCCTACATTCCCGGACGGCTGGAAAACGGCTACGGCCTTTCGCCCGATGCGCTCCAAACCTGCGTTGAACTGCACGGTCCGTCGCTGATTGTGACTGTCGACTGCGGAACCGGCGCGGTTGCCGCCGTTGAGGCGGCCCGGGAACGCGGTGTCGATATTGTGGTGACGGATCACCACGAGCCGGGTGAGAAAATCGCCAGTGCTGTTGCTGTTGTGAACCCCAAGCGGGTTGAAAATCATCCGGCCTCCATTCTGGCCGGAGTCGGCGTTGCCTTTAAAGTATGCCATGCGCTCATTAAAGCCGGACGCGATGATACCTGTGCGGCTTCGACCCTGTTCGATCTTAAAAGTGTGCTCGATTTTGTTGCGGTGGCCACGGTCACCGATATGGTGCCGCTGCTCGGCGAAAACCGCGCTCTCGTGCGCGCCGGTTTCCAAACGTTGGAAAATTCGGCGTGGCCGGGCTGGGGCGCGCTGAAGCGGGTGTCCGGTCTGAGAGGTCCGCTTGAAACGTGGCACGCCGGTTTCACATTCGGTCCGCGCATCAACGCCGCCGGCCGTGTCGGCCGTGCCGATGCTGCGCTCGACCTGTTTTTGACCGATCTGCCGGAAAAGGCGGATGAGCTGGCCGCACTGCTCGACGAATCCAACCGTGAACGGCAGGCCATCGAGCGCGATATTGTGAAAGAGGCCGTCGATGAAATCGACAGTTGGTTTGATGAAACCAGACACTTCGGGCTGGTGGTCGCCCGCGAAGGGTGGCATGCCGGCGTCATCGGGATTGTCGCTTCACGCCTGATTCAGCGTTACGGCCGGCCGGTGGCTGTGATCGGCATCGACGGAGACCGCGGCCGCGGTTCCTGCCGCAGCATCGAAGCGTTCAGTGTTCTCGATGGACTCCATGCCTGCGCGGATCTGCTGGTCCGCCACGGAGGGCATGAGATGGCCGCCGGGCTGGAGGTGAAGACGGAAAACCTCGACGCATTTCGCAAGTGCTTTAATGACTATGCATATAAACGGCTTAAAGATGTCGATTTAAGTCCTGTTTTGGAGATCGATCGCATGGTCGATCTGTCAGAAATAGACTCTTTGCTGATGAGCGGGCTGCGGCGCACCGGTCCGTTTGGGCAGGATAATCCGGAGCCGATCTGGGCCGTGATGAATGTGAATGTGGCGGACAGCCGGATTCTCAAGGAAAAACATTTGAAGCTTACATTCACCGATGGCCGGAACCGGGTCGATGCCATTGGCTTTAACATGGCCGAAAAGCTTCCCGATGGTCCGGTGGATATTGCCTTTTCTCTCCATGAAAACACGTGGAACGGCCGCACATCCCTGCAGCTGAATCTAAAAGATATTCGTCCGACGCAGGCTCAGGCCTGAATCAGGCCGATCAGCAGCCATGCGCTCATGGCAAGGGTGAGGGCGGTTTTCAGGAACAGGATGAGCAGTCGGGCGACGAGTGCGCCGGAGGCGATTTTGGCTGCATGACCGTGATGTTTGAGTCGTTTCCATTCCACAAGAAACGCCAGAGCGAATGAACCGACCAGCATCCCGAGAAACGTTCCAAGGATTGGAAAAAGCATGGAGCCGAAAAAGGCCCCGAGCAGTCCGCCGGCGATGGCCGCCAGTCCGGCTGTTTTGGAACCTCCTCGTTTCTGGACGCCGAACCATCCGGCAAGCGCTTCCAGGACTTCCGCGCCGATGCAGAGCACGGCGAATACGATCAGCGTTCCCGGGGTTGGAAAACCGGCGGCGAAGAAGGTGATGATTGCGGCGGCCAGAACAATCCATGTGCCCGAGAAGGCGAATGCTGAGAACAGCACGCCGATTCCGCAGAGCAGGGCGGTCAGGGTGATGAGCAGAAAATCAATCATAGAAGTCACAATAACCCATTTTATGCCGGGCGGAAGTAAATATCTTTAGCGAGCGGGCACTGATCCTGTGAGACTCTGATCTGTGAAGACGAATGCTTCGAACTTGCCAAGCATTGGCCGCTTCCGTAGTCTCTGCCGGATATGAAAATCAAACAATTTGTCTTTTTTCTGACAGTTTCGGTTCTTTTTGCGCTGACGGCTTCTTCGAAGGAGCTGGCTTATAAGGAAAGCACGAGCGGCAACTATTTTTATCTGAATCCATTTGCTCACAAACCGGTGTCTCCGGCTGATCACTGGGATTATGCGGTTGCGCTGCGCGAAAAAGGCAAACTCTCGGCGGCTCGCAAGCAGTTTGAGGTGCTGGTGAAGCGCTGGCCGGAGAGCGCTCAGGCTGCCGGAGCCAAACAGGCGGTGGGCGATATTTACTTTGAGCAGGGTAAGGATAAGAAATCATTCGAGACCTATGAAGAACTGATTAAGACCTATTACACCGGCCTGAAAAATTATGATGGGGTGCTGGAAAACCAGTATGCAATTGCTCAACGCGAGATGGAGCGCAAGCGGATGCGCTGGCTGTTCGGCGGTTACCGGGCGCCGGAACGCGCGATCCCGTATTTAGAGTCCATCCTTAAAAACGCGCCGCAGTGGGACCGGGCGCCGGAAATCCAGTCTGAGATCGGGCAGGCGTACCAGCAGGACGGCAACTACGATATGGCGGTGATCGCCTATTCAACCGTTGAATATCGCTATCCTGACAGCTCATTTGCAGAACAGGCTTCGTTCGCAAAGGTTCAGTGCCTGCAGGAAATGGTGAAGAAAACTCCATACAGTGTGGATATTCGGGAGCAGGCTCAGCTGGCTTCGGCCATTTTCATGGAAACCTATAAGGATTCGGAGCATCGGGCTGAGATTGAACAGTTTGCGGACGAGCTGGCGGATCAGGCCGCTGCACACGATTTTGAAATCGGCCGGTTCTATGAACGTATACCGAAACCGCCCCGCAATGATTCTGCAAAAATTTATTATGAATCAGTGATCGAAGAACATCCGGAAACAAGTCGTGCTGCGGCCGCCTCCCAGAGACTTCGTGTGATGTTCCCGGTTGCCCCGTCTGTCGGCGGTGAGGCCGTTGCCGACGGCGAGGTTGCCGTTGAACCGGTTCCGGTGCCTGAAACCGTTCCGGAGATTATGGCTTCTATTTCATCAGATACAGTGACGACAACCCCTTCGGTGTCCACCGGGGGGGGCTCCGCGCGCAAACCGCTTCCCGAGGTTGGCAGTCCGGATGCTGTTGAAGTGACTGCGGATCGGCTGGAGTATGAAAGCGGGCAGCTGATCGGGAAAGGCAATGTGGCCGTTCAGCAGGAAGGTGCCAGCCTGCAGGCCGATTATGTGAGCGTCAACCAGGAAACCGGTGATATCACCGCGATGGGTAATATTGTGATGCTGTACGACGGTAACCGCTGGGAAGGCGAAAAACTGCTGTACAACTTCAAAACCCGTGAAGGAAACTTTGGGCCGTCGAGCATGTACTTTGAGCCGGCGTATATTACCGCAGAAAAGACCGAACAGGTTTCTTCAAACGAGTATCGAATGGTTAATGCCCGGATTACCACCTGCTCCGGCAGCGATCCGATTGTTTATGCCAAAGCCGGCGAAGTGCGCCTGATTGATGAGGATAAGCCGGGGGGACGGTTTATTAAGGCAAAGCATGTCACATTTTATGTCGGTGATATTCCCGTCTTTTACACACCGTATTGGCAGCGCCACCTCGGCTATCGTGTTTTCAGCTTCTCCGTCGGTTACAGCGGCCGCCTTGGAGCATTTGTGATGGGCCGTGCGGTCCTGCGCCCGACCGACTGGCTGACGACCACCTCGCATCTGGACCTCTATTCCGATCGTGGTGTCGGGTTGGGACAGGATTTCCGGTGGAGCACGCCCAGAGGACAAGGTGGTATCAAAACCTATTACATCAGCGACAATGATCCTCTCGAGAATGATGACCTGACGGCGGCCGAGCAGGCATTGATCGACTCGCAGCGTTATCGTGTGCATCTCGATCACCAAGAGCAGATCAGTGACGAAACCTATTTCCGCACGGAAGTGAACTGGCTGAGCGACCCGACGGTTCTCGAAGATTTCTTTAACGATGAGTTCCGCCAGAATGTAAATCCGGAGAACTATGCGGTGCTTCAGCATTCGGCGGACAGCTATGCCGCCGGCGTTCGTGTGGACCGCAGTGCGAACGATTTTTATACAACGGTTGAGCGCATGCCGGAAGCCAGTTTCGACTGGTATCGTGCCCCGCTGGGCGATCTGGCTTATTTCCAGAATGAAACCCGTGCGGGCTTCTACGAAATGCAGCACGCCGAGACAAATATTCTTCCGAGCGTGGCCGCTCCCGACTACCGCAGCGCCCGGTTCGATACATACAATCAGGTCTTCCTGCCGTTGCGCATCAAGGAGTTCTTTAATGTCATTCCGCGTGCAGCGTATCGTGGAACCTGGTACGGCGACACACCGGCCGGTTCTGCCGAATACCGCAATATCGTGGAGTTGGGAACGTTATCATCCTTCAAGGCCCATAAAAAGCTGACCGACCAAAGCGGTTTCTACGGAACCGGCCTGCGGCACGTCGTGGAGCCCTATGCGGATTACCTCTACCGTTATTCGGACATTGAAACCAATCTGCTGTATCAGTTCGACAACATTGATGAACTGGACGATCGCAACGAAGTCCGCTTTGGGATGCGCAACTTCCTTCAGACCAAGCGAGGCGCCAGACGAGTGGTCAACTTCCTCGATACCGACCTCTACACATCCTATCGTCTTGACCGCAATACCGGTGAAAAAGATTTCGGACCGCTGGTTGCCAATCTGGATATGAGCCTGACCGACGACTTCCGGATTCAGTCTGATCTGGAATATGACATGCATGCCGGGCAATTTGACGAATATAACGCCCGGGCTCATTACCTGGCCACCGACTCCAGCCAGTATTCACTCGAATACCGGTATCTGGCTGATACCCGTTCTCTGGTTGCTGCATCCACCGAGCTGTTTCCCAATAATGACTGGTCCTATCAGTTTCTCGTTCGCTACGACGCAACATTGAATGAATGGCGGGAACGGCGCTTCCTCGTTAATCATCGTTTTGACTGTATCGGCCTCGGCCTCGGCCTGAAAGTGGACGAGGACGATGAACCGTCCCTGTGGCTGCATCTCTGGCTCAACGCTTTCGGAAGCGACAGCGATTCCGGTCGTTTATAGGAGGTTCCACGGGTCGGAAAAACCGGCCCAGCGTGTTCCGGATATTGGAAAAACAGGCCGGATTTTTTCCAAAGTCCGGAAAAGTAAAATTTTTCGCGTGGAGGCCTTGACTTGCCCGCCGATTTCTATACCTTATTCGCCTTCAACGTTCCTGCGTAGCTCAATGGTAGAGTAGGTGACTGTTAATCACTTGGTTACTGGTTCGAGTCCAGTCGCAGGAGCCAATTTTGAAAGACCGGTTTTTTGCCGGTCTTTTTTTTGCCGAAATCCCGGGAGCCGGAAAATTACAGGGGCAACTCGGAGTGATGAATATTTGACAATCGGAGCAAAAAAGGTATTCTTTGCCGCTCATTTCGGAAAACGATTTTTAGGAGAAGCACCATGACAATGCATTCCAGTTTGAAAAACGCCGCTAAAATTGAAATTCAGCGCAACGTGCTGAAACGCTTTGAGCGCGTTGATAAATTGAAAGAAGAGGGCCGCTGGAAAGAAGGCGATCGCGGATTCGGCCTGCCGAAAACCAAACCTGAGTAAGCCATTTTCAGTTTATGGAGAAGCCTCGGTTCGGCCGGGGCTTTTTTTATGATGATTCGACTTCAGAAATATCTGGCAGAATGTGGCGTGGCTTCGCGGCGCGCCTCGGAAAAACTCATTGTCGACGGACAGGTGAGTGTGGACGGATGTGTTGTGACTGAACTCGGCACAAAAGTTGACCCGGCCACTCAGAAGGTGGTTTGCAACGGCAGGCCGGTTTCCCGCGAAGAGAAGGTCTGGGTGATGCTCAATAAGCCGACCGGCGTTATCTGTACCTCAGATGACCCTGAAGGGCGCGAGCGGGTCATCGACCTGGTTCCCGACCTCGCGGGTCGTCTTTACACGGTCGGACGCCTCGATGTGATGAGCGAGGGCCTGATTCTGCTGACCAACGACGGCGAGCTGGCGCACCGCCTGATGCATCCGCGGCATCATGTGGAGAAAAAATACCAGGTCTGGATTGATCGTGAACTTTCGAAGCAGGACATCGCCCGGATGCTCAAAGGCCTCAACTGTCGCGGCGAAATGCTGAAAGTGCTCAGGGTGGAACCGTTGAAGCGGATGATTGCCAGTCAGCCCGGTTATACGCTGACCCTTGGCGAAGGGCGTAACCGACATATTCGCCGGATGATGGAAGCCCTGGACTGCAAGGTGGTTCGCCTGCTGCGGGTTTCGGTCGGTCCGCTGCGCCTCGAAAAACTGCGTTCCGGTGAATATCGCGAACTCGCTCCGTGGGAACTCGAAGACCTGCGTAAGGCGGTCGGTCTTTAAATGTAAATAGCTTTATCGTTTAAGAGTTTTTTTCAGCAAACAATTAGACTTTTGTCTTTCCTGCTTTTAAAGTGTATGGGTTATGCCGCCCCATACTTCTCCAGTGTTTTATGCTCACAGCAATGGTCTCGACCCGGCTCACTGGCAGCCGCTTGAAACGCACCTGAAAAACGTTGCTGAAAAAGCGGCCGATTTCGCTCAACCATTCGGTGGAGAAGAGTGGGGGCGACTGATCGGGATCAATCATGATTTGGGAAAAGGGACGCTGGCTTGGCAGGCATGGTTGCGGCAGGTGAATGGCATTTCCGATGAATTTTCCGGACATTACGCTGGGCACCCAGCGCATGCGGATGCTGGGGCGCAATGGTTGTTCTCTCAATCAAAACAGGCCGGACAACTTTTGGCTTATTGCGTTGCTGGGCATCACGGAGGGTTGCCGAATTGGAATGAGGGTTCTGTTCGTGCAGGTTTGAAAGTTCGTTTGAACCAGTCCATGCCGAATATGAAACTGGCGAAGGTGTCTTCGATTCCTGCTGAACTTCCATTTGTACTGGATCCAGAGCGCTTGGGTTTTCAGCTTCAGTTTTTTGCACGGATGTTATTTTCTTGTCTGGTTGATGCTGATTATTTGGATACGGAAATGTTCATTGATGGTGAAAAGGCCAGGTGGCGTTCCGGATATCCGAAGTTGGATGAGTTATCAAAGTGCTTTTGGATGCGGTTTAATGCGTTGCGAGAAAAGGTAGATATCGCGTCGCCGGTTAACCGGCAAAGAGAACGCGTATTGCGGGATTGCCTGAGCGCGGCGGGAAACGAGCCGGGACTGTTTTCGCTAACGGTACCAACGGGTGGTGGAAAGACACTGGCGTCGCTTGCATTTGCATTGAAGCATGCCAAGAAATACGAGAAGCGGAGGATCATTTATGTGATTCCGTTTACGAGCATCATTGAACAGAATGCCGCAGTTTTTCGTGATATGTTGAGCAAAGATGCCGTACTGGAGCATCATTGCAATTTTATTCCGGACGACTCGGATTGGAAAACCCGTCTTGCATCGGAAAACTGGGATGCTCCGGTTGTTATAACAACAAATGTTCAGTTTTTTAATTCGTTCTATGCCAATAAGCCGTCGAAATGCCGTAAGCTTCACAATGTCTCCGACAGCGTTGTTATCTTTGATGAAGTGCAGGCTGTTCCTGTTGAAAAACTGAAGCCCTGTCTGGAAATAATTAAGGAGTTGTCGTCTGGCTACGGCGTAAGCTCTGTGCTTTGCACGGCCACACAGCCCGCTGTTGAATATTCGGATCAGTTTCAATCCGGCCTTCAAAATGTGAGAGAAATCGTTGGCGATGTCGCCGAACTGTTTTCGTCTTTGAAACGGACGGAAGAATCTTTTGTTGGTGTGCTGGAGGTGGGGGAGCTCGCCGGGCGGTTGTCCAATGAGAATCAGGTGCTGTGCATTGTGAATACCCGGAAGCAGGCGCTGGATGTTTTTAAGGCGTTGCCTGAGTCCGAAGGAAGTATTCACCTGAGCGCGTTAATGCACCCGGACCACCGAACAAAAACGCTGGCGGAGGTTCGACAGCGGCTGGATGACGGATTGCCGTGTCGTGTGGTCAGTACGCAGTTGATCGAGGCTGGGGTAGATGTCGATTTTCCCTGTGTTTATCGCGCAGTGTCCGGAATCGACTCTATTGCTCAGGCGGCGGGGCGCTGCAATCGCAACGGAAAATATCAAACGCCGCGGCCAGTCTGTGTATTCGAGTTCCCAGAAGATGCCTCGTGCGCCTTTTTCCGGCAGGCGGCTCAGTCCGCCGCCAAGTTGTTTGATCGTTATTCCGGCCGGCTCACGGTGCCGGAATGCGTTCGTGAATATTTTTCTGATTATTTTTGGAAGAACGAACAGCGAATGGACGATGGCGAGACCCTGCAGCGATGCCTTCGGGCTCAAACATTGGAGATTTCGTTTCGAGATATCGCGGAATTTCAAATGATCAAAACGGCGACCATTCCAATCATCGTGGCACTGGAGGACGAAGCGCTGGAGCTGGTGCATGCATTGGATTTTGCAGAGCATTCGGGCGGTATCCTTCGGCGTCTGCAGAAATACACGGTGCAGGTCTATAGTTATCAGTTTGATGAAATTTGCGATTGGTTGGAAGAACCCGTGCCCGGCGTGTTTGTTTTAAAATCGGAAGAGCTTTATTCGCATGAAACCGGGCTGCAATGCAACCCGCCGCAGGGACAGGCATTTTTTGGATAAGGAGAAATGGAATGAGTTATGGAATCAAGTTAAGGGTGTGGGGCGATTATGCGCTTTTTTCGCGGCCAGAACTTAAGGTGGAACGCGTATCATACGATGTGATGACTCCGTCCGCGGCGCGGGGAATTCTCGAAGCCATTTATTGGAAGCCCGCTATCCGCTGGGTTATTGACCGTATCCATGTAATGAATCCCATCCGCTTTGAGAATATACGCCGAAACGAAATGGCAAACCGAGTTTCGGTGAACAAAA
Organism: Tichowtungia aerotolerans; assembly: GCF_009905215.1. Taxonomy (GTDB): domain Bacteria; phylum Verrucomicrobiota; class Kiritimatiellia; order Kiritimatiellales; family Tichowtungiaceae; genus Tichowtungia; species Tichowtungia aerotolerans. Next base: position 2,309,786 of record NZ_CP047593.1, read on the forward strand.
AGGATATGGAAGGGGATCGTCCGGTTTGCCGCTATATCGAGGACGATCGGCAGCAGCGCGCGTCGCTGGTTTTGCGGAACGTGGAATATATCATTGAAGCCCATTTTGAGTTCACCTCCGATGACGATCGGAATGAGGGCAAGCATCTCGATATGTTCAAGCGGCGGGCGCAAAAGGGGCAGTGCTTCCATCGCCCGTATTTCGGCTGTCGCGAATTTCCGGTTTCGTTTGAATGGTGCGACGAGGTGCCGCAGTCGCCGTTTGAAGACGAGCGCGATTTTGGCTTCATGCTGCACGATATTGATTTCGAAAACGACAGGACTCCGCGCTTTTTCAGGGCGATCATGAAAAACGGCATAATCGATTGCGCGCAGGAGGTGGTCTCATGATCTTTCAGTCGCTGATCACGTTGTACGACCGACTTGCCGTCGAAAACAAAGTTCCTCCTTATGGGTTCAGCATTGAAGACATCGGTTTCGTCATCACCATCGACCGGCAGGGAAATCTGATCGGACAGCCGGAAGATTTACGCACAAAGACCGGTCCACAGAAATATGAGTTCCGAACGTCAAAAGTTCCATATACCAATCAGGTCAATGTTCGAGCCAATGCGGCTGCAACAACTCCAAATTTCATGGTCGATAAGGCCGACTATATTTTCGGCATGTCCGCTTCCGCCAAAAAGGATGTTCATCACAAATCATTCACTGAACTGATTAATGAGGTGTGCGGTGATTCTACCGACGAAGGTGTCGTCGCCGTTAAAGCGTTTTTGCAGACATGGAATCCGAGAGATTCAGTAGGGTTGTCCGTCTGGAAAGACATGTGCGGGTTGCATGGCAAATGGATCGCATTTCGTTTGGCAGGAGATTCATGTTTTGTACATGAGCGGCCGGCTGTGCAAACCTTGTGGAGCGGGTTTGTTCAAAAGAAGGAGTTTTCTCAAGGGGTAAGTTTTCTGGATGGAGAAACTCACGATATTCAGCCCCAGTATGCTCAATTCAAGTTCGGCTCGGGAGCGTCGCTGGTTTCCTTTAATGAAGTTGCCTATGAATCCTATGGGAAAAAGAAGGGTGAAAACGCTCCGATTTCTGTAGAAGCCGAATTCAAGAGTTCCGCCGCGCTTAAATATCTGTTCCGCAGCAAAACCCAGCGCCTTCGTATTGGCGATGCTACGACGGTGTTCTGGGCGGAAAGGGCAACGCCCGTTGAAGGAATGTTTGGTCAGGTTCTGAATCCTTCGATGCAGGATGAAGCCGCCGCTGAAGATGTGCAGAAGTTTCTGGAGACCGTACGCAAGGGCGGGATGCCAACGGACATCGCCGCCGACGGCGAAATCAAATTTTATATTCTAGGACTTTCGCTCAACAAGGCGCGGCTGGCTCTGCGCTTCTGGTATGTCTGTTCGGTGGACGAACTGATGGTGCGGCTGCGCGACCATTTCCAATGTTTGGAAATGGAACGGTCGGACAAGGATATTCCGTATCCGGGTATTTGGCATCTGCTCAAAGAAACCGCCCGCGAAACCAAGGATATTTCCCCGGTGCTTGGCGGTGCGTTGGCGCGATCCATCCTGACCGGAGCTCATTATCCGCAGAATCTCTATCAGGGAGTGCTCGGACGCATTCGTGCGGATCAGCGAATCAATTACCTGCGCGCATCCATTCTAAAAGCTGTATTAACAAGAAACTATAACAAGGAGGTGCCCATGTCCTGGGATCCGGATCGGAAGGAAATTGCATATTTGCTCGGCGGCTTGTTCGCGGTTCTCGAAAAGGTGCAGCTTGATGCGCTTGGGAAAGTTAACACAACGATAAAGGATCGCTTCTTCAGCGCAGCATCTGCCACGCCTTCAAGTGTATTCCCTCGGCTGTTGCGACTGTCTCAGCACCATATTGGAAAAGCGGAGTATGGAACTGTTTCAGATCGGCGCATCGCGGAAATCATGGAACATGTCGATTCGTTTCCTGCACACATGGGCTTGCAGGATCAGGGCTTGTTTGCCATCGCCTATTACCAGAAGAAAAACGATTTATACCGGAAGAAAGAATCAAAAACTGAAGGAGAAGTAGCATGAGTGAACCCATCCAAAATCGTTACGAGTTTGTTTTGCTGTTTGATGTGAAAAACGGAAACCCCAACGGCGATCCCGATGGCGGAAACCTGCCGCGCATCGACCCGGAAACCGGACATGGGATTACCACTGATGTCTGCATTAAGCGCAAGGTGCGCAACTATGTTGAACTCACCAAAGAGGATCAGGCTCCCTTCAATATCTATGTAAAGGAAAAGGGGATTCTCACCGAACGACGCAGCCCCGCCTATGATGCGGTAGCAGATGTGAAGGATAAATCGGAAAAGATCAGTCAGGCGCGTGCTTGGATGTGTAAGAACTTTTTCGATGTTCGAACATTTGGTGCGGTGATGAGCGCCAAGGAAAATAATTGCGGTCAGGTGCGCGGTCCGGTTCAGTTTGCTTTCTCTCAGAGTATTGATCCGGTTGTTCCGCTGGAAGCAAGCATTACCCGCATGGCTGTTGAAACACGGAAAGAAGCGGATGCTCAAGACGGAGATAACCGTACGATGGGCCGCAAAACATATGTTCCTTACGGCTTGTACCGAATCCACGGGTTCATTTCCGCGCCGCTGGCAAAACAGACCGGATTCTCCGAAGACGACTTGGAGCTGTTCTGGGAAGCGCTACTCAATATGTTCGACCACGACCGCTCTGCCGCGCGCGGCGAAATGGCTCCCCAAAAACTCATTGTGTTTAAGCACGCATCCGAACTCGGGAATGCCCCGGCGCAGAAGCTGTTCAATCTGGTGAAAGTGGCGAAAAACTGCGGCGAAAAACCGCCGCGTTCTTTCGCCGATTACACCATGGAAATCGGCGATGCGCCGGATGGCGTCAAATTGATCGAGATGCTGTAAGGAGAGGTTTGAAATGCCGGAGGGGTTTATTCCCAAGCATGGCGGCTACCGGAAGCTGAAGAGCTTCCAGGTGGCGCAACTGGCGTTTGATGTGACGGTGCGGTTGGTGGAGAAATACATCGACCGCTTCAGTCGCACGCGCGACCAGATGGTGCAGGCGGGGCGCTCCGGTGTTCAGAATATCGCGGAGGCTTCGCAGGCCTCCGGAACCTCGAAGGAGACAGAACTCAAGCTGACCAATGTTGCGCGCGCGAGCCTGGAAGAGCTGCGTCTCGACGATGAGGATTTTCTGCGACAACGGAGGCTGGCAATTTGGGAGCAGGGCCATCCGCTTCGGCAGGAGCTGGTCGATCGACGGTGTACAACTGCTGATGAGGTAGCGCAATGGGTGCGGGAGAGCTCAATAAGGTCTCTTGGACAATGTGGGCTCGGTGGACAGGATGGGGCGGATCAGGCTGCGTCCAGAACGTCCATGTTGTCCACGAAACTCTACCCTGAATTCTCGGCAAATGCGGCGTTAGTGCTGGTCAATGTGGCTTGTGCTTTGCTGTCGCGCCAGCTGCAGACGTTGGAGAAAGCTTTTCTGAAAGAAGGCGGCCTGCGCGAGCGTATGACCCGCGCGAGGATTGCAGCGCGGGACGAACAGAGGAGGCGGCGATGAGTTTTTCCGATTCCGATCTTCTTCCGCTTTCCGCGCTGCAGCATTACATCTACTGTCCGCGCCAGTGCGCGTTGATTCATCTGGAGCAGCAGTGGACGGAAAACCGCTTCACCGCCGAGGGCCGGGCGCAGCACGACCGGGTCGACCGCCCCGAACATGAAACGCGCGACGGCATCCGTTATGAATACGCCGTCTTGCTGCGTTCGCTTCGACTGGGGCTGATCGGCAAGGCCGACGTGGTGGAGTTTCACGACGATAAGGTTTTCCCGGTCGAGCACAAGCGCGGTCGGCCCAAGCCGACGCATTGTGATCTCGTGCAGCTGTGCGCCCAGGCGCTCTGCCTCGAGGAAATTCTTGGGGTGAAGATTCCGGACGGGGCCGTCTTTTACGGCCAGCCGCGGCGGCGTCAAGCCGTCGCGTTTACGCCGCAGTTGCGCTCCGAAACCGAGCAGGCCACCGCCGCGTTGCACGAAATGCTCCGCTCCGGAAAAACGCCTCCCGCCGAATACGACAAAAAGAAATGCAATGCCTGCTCGCTGCTCGAAACCTGCATGCCGAAAAAACGGCGCGCCGTGTCTGATTATCTACAGGAGGCCTTACGTGAAAAAGCACCTTAATACGCTCTACGTCACCACGCAGAAAGCCTATCTCCACAAAGAGGGACAGTCCGTTGTGGTTAACGTCGAACAGGAAAGCAAACTGCGCGTGCCCATTCATACGCTCGACGGTATTGTCTGTTTCGGCGTCGTCTCCATGAGTCCGTTCCTGATGCACCATTGCGCTGAGAACAATGTCGCAGTTTCATTCCTCTCTGAATACGGCAAATTCCTCGCGCGCATCCAGGGGCCGGTCTCCGGCAACGTCCTGCTGCGACGCGAGCAGTACCGCGTGGCCGACCGGTCCGCCGCCGCATCCGCCATCGCCCGCAACATTCTCCTCGGCAAAATCGCCAACGCCCGCGCCGTCCTGCGCCGCGCCCTGCGCGACCACGGCGAGCAGCCCGCTCTGAAAACCGCCGAGAACCGCCTGAGCCAATACCTCCGCCGCCTGCAGCAGCCCATGCCCATCGAAGAGCTGCGCGGCAACGAAGGCGAAGCCGCCGCCTCCTATTTCGCCGCCTTCCCGCAGCTTATCACGGTGAAAGACGCCGCCTTTTCCTTTCGCGGACGCAACCGCCGCCCGCCAACCGACCCCGTGAACGCCATGCTGTCCTTCGCATACACACTGCTCGTGCACGACTGTCGTTCCGCGCTCGAAGGCGTCGGGCTCGACCCCTGCGTCGGCTATCTGCACGCCGACCGCCCCGGACGGCCCAGCCTGGCACTCGACCTGATGGAGGAGTTCCGTGCCTTACTTGCCGACCGTCTCGTACTTTCGCTCATCAACCGCCGCCAGATCCAGCCCGGCGATTTCAACGATTCCGCCGGCGGGGCCGTCTCCATGACCGATGCCGCCCGCAAAACCCTTCTCGCCGCATGGCAGAAACGCAAGCAGGAAGAGATCATTCATCCCTACCTCGAAGAAAAATGTAAAATCGGCCTGCTGCCTCATCTGCAGGCCCAGTTGCTCGCCCGCCACCTGCGAGGCGACCTCGACGCCTATCCGCCCTTCATCTGGAAATAGACAGGAGATTCATCATGCTCGTCCTCGTCAGCTACGACGTATCAACCATCAGCAAACCCGGACGCCGTCGCCTCGCACGCATTGCCAAAACCTGCCTCAACTACGGCCAGCGCGTCCAGAATTCCGTCTTCGAGTGCCTCGTCGATTCCGCCCAATGGACCGCTCTGCGCACCGAGCTCCTACGTCTCTATAACCCGGACGAAGATTCCCTGCGCTTTTACTTTCTCGGTAAAAACTGGGAACAAAAACTCGAGCACCATGGAACGAAAGACACGCCGAACCTCGAAAATGATTTGCTGATCATTTGATCGCGCGAACCTCCAGTCCCCGGTAAAACCCCGGCCGGTTCGCGCAACCCGTATACGGCTGAAAATAAAGGCCCACCTTTAATTGATCTTTGAAAATCGAATAGTCCATAGGGCGACGAATCGACAGTTCGCGCAAACTGTCCCATTGACAGCGCCAGATCAGACACTTACAAAAATACAGTCGCCCGCCACGCGCGGGCGTGGATTGAAACGTACCATCAGGCGTTAAGGTCTCGGCTGTAAGGTCGCCCGCCACGCGCGGGCGTGGATTGAAACAGAATAGCAGAACCGGCAACCGCCTCCTGTCTCGTCGCCCGCCACGCGCGGGCGTGGATTGAAACACCTCCACCAGCTGATGCTGCTCGCCGTCAAATAGTCGCCCGCCACGCGCGGGCGTGGATTGAAACGTGGTTAACCGTTCCCGCCTTCCAGGAACTCGAGTCGCCCGCCACGCGCGGGCGTGGATTGAAACAGAGGAGACGATTCGGACTTTGCTGATTTGCGGAGTCGCCCGCCACGCGCGGGCGTGGATTGAAACATTGATAACCCGGTTCTCACCACCGGCAGAAAGTCGCCCGCCACGCGCGGGCGTGGATTGAAACACGACTGGCCGTGAAGGAAGAGTGCAAATTAAGCGTCGCCCGCCACGCGCGGGCGTGGATTGAAACAACAAAGTCGCGGCGTACTGCACTGGCCGGACGGTCGCCCGCCACGCGCGGGCGTGGATTGAAACTGCTGAATCCGATGCTCGAGAAGCACTTGCTCAGGTCGCCCGCCACGCGCGGGCGTGGATTGAAACATGATGGGCGGTGCAACGACCGGCAGCCTTAATAGTCGCCCGCCACGCGCGGGCGTGGATTGAAACCCGTCAGTTTGTTGGCAGTTTCCGGAAGCGCCTCGTCGCCCGCCACGCGCGGGCGTGGATTGAAACCTGATCCTTGATTCCGTTGAATATCACCCGGAAAGTCGCCCGCCACGCGCGGGCGTGGATTGAAACCTGCGGGCCGAACTGCTGATTAATCAGAGACAGGTCGCCCGCCACGCGCGGGCGTGGATTGAAACCTTGAAGCCTTGCTTTTCGCCGGTATGGGATTAGTCGCCCGCCACGCGCGGGCGTGGATTGAAACGTGTGCAGCGTCAGCAGGTTGCCGCTGCCGTCATGTCGCCCGCCACGCGCGGGCGTGGATTGAAACGAGTTCGCGGCAGTGATGCTGAAGAAATTCGATCGTCGCCCGCCACGCGCGGGCGTGGATTGAAACTCGATGGCCTGCGCACAGGTGATATCCGTTTCCTGTCGCCCGCCACGCGCGGGCGTGGATTGAAACGGCTATCAAGAGCGTTGGGCCGAGTACCGTTATGTCGCCCGCCACGCGCGGGCGTGGATTGAAACAAGTCAGTCAACAAGCAAGCCTTAGCGGACCTTAGTCGCCCGCCACGCGCGGGCGTGGATTGAAACATCTTGGATGCTGATAAGAGTTCTTTGCGCATCGTCGCCCGCCACGCGCGGGCGTGGATTGAAACCGGCTCAGGCTCGAACGTAGAGCAGCTCATCACGTCGCCCGCCACGCGCGGGCGTGGATTGAAACTCACCCCTGGATGTATCCAACCGGCACCAGGTGGTCGCCCGCCACGCGCGGGCGTGGATTGAAACTGGTCGATCTTGCGGCCGGCAGTGTCGTTATCGCGTCGCCCGCCACGCGCGGGCGTGGATTGAAACATTACACCCTCCGTATCAGATCAATTAACTTAAAGTCGCCCGCCACGCGCGGGCGTGGATTGAAACTCAAGCAAAAGTAGAGGTCAGTTTACAGCCAGTCGTCGCCCGCCACGCGCGGGCGTGGATTGAAACATGTCCGCCACTTATTACGAAGGTCAACGGCTCGTCGCCCGCCACGCGCGGGCGTGGATTGAAACGGCTATCAAGAGCGTTGGGCCGAGTACCGTTATGTCGCCCGCCACGCGCGGGCGTGGATTGAAACAGCTACTGCGAGTGGATCTGCTCCGTTTGGTGAAGTCGCCCGCCACGCGCGGGCGTGGATTGACATTGTTTGAAATCAGAAACAGCGGACTGCGGCTTTGGTGCTCGTCCTGCGTTTTTTGGAAACAACGGGTTTTGGGGTGATTAATTTGAGACTGGATGTTTATCATATTATTTATTTAAAAGCATCTTTCTTTGAAAGTTAAATCTGGTAGTATTGTCAATCATCGTGGAACGGAGGGTGTGATGGCAGATATTCTTGTGGTTGATGATGAGCTGGACATGATTATGATGCTTAAGGCAGCTCTGGAGAGGCAGGGACACTCCGTGATTACGGCGTCCAATGGTGTCGAGGCATTGGGGGTGCTGCAGGAACGCGACGTCCATCTTGTTGTTACGGACATGCATATGCCGGAGTTGGACGGTTTTGATTTGATTCCTGCCGTGCTGGAGCAGTTTCCCGGACAGAGAATTCTTGCGATGTCCGGTGTCGGGCAGTGGGAGCCCAAGGATAATCTGAACGTTGCCCGGGATCTGGGGGCTGTTTGCTGTGTTGAAAAGCCTTTCAACCTGGATGATTTTTACGGATGTGTGGAAGAGCTTGTGGGCTGAGATCAGGAACGAAAGGTTTGATTAATTCAGCAGCCAGGCCAGTGCCTGTGAGCGGTCGGTAAAAGCTCGAACTTCAAACGGTAAAAATGCCGCCTCGGCGCAGTACAGTTCCGCTTTGGCTTTTTGGAATTCATCAGCTGTCAGAATGGCGCTTCTGCAACCCTCTTTGATTGCACTTCGGATCAGCAGGTTCATGACTCCTTGAGCCAGCCTTGGAAAGGAGTGCAGCGGAAAATCCACATTCTTATCAAACACCCACAGATCGGGTTTTTCCTTTTTGGGGTCGGCCCTGTGCAATCGGTAAATGATTTCCAGGAAGTCCCATGGGGAAAGTTTTCCAGAAGCATGCACTTCAGCATAGTTTTCTTTTTGTACAATCTTGTATGTCGATGCTGAAGCGGTGTGCATTTACAGGACTTTCAGATGACGCTCAAAGGGCACGTTGGAGAGTTCAATGGACTCTTTGGAGCCCAGCACGGCGGTAACGGCATCGTGCATATCGAGAAACTCACCAAACTGCCGGAAGTGTTCGACCGTTGTGGCCAGAATTTCGTTGCGGCGCTGCTGGCGTTTTTCGTCGGTGATTCCGGTGAGCCAGCGCAGGGTGTCGCAGTATCCTTTGGCATCGGGCAGTCGGTAGGTGTCGATTCCGCCGATGGCTCCGATCAGTGCACGGCTCAGCTCGTCCTGATCAATATCCAGATTTTTGAGAAACTCTCCGGTCTGGGCGTAAACTTCGAGCGTGTCGGCCAGATTCGGGTCGCGATAGGAGGCAAAGGCAAAGACGCCGCAACAGGGTTCAAACGTACACAGCGCGCCATAAGCGCCTCCCTGAACGCGGATCTTTTCCCACAGCCAGGCGGTGCGCAGATATTTGGTAACCACCAGCGCTGAACCGTCGTGCTGGTAGTGGTTGTCGAACAGATTGATTGCGCTGCCGACATAGTTGACGCGAGAGGGCGCCGTAAGGGCCTCGGACTTTGGGAGATCGGCTTTAAATGCCCAGGGGTTGGAAAGATTGTTTCCCATGGTTGGAAAAGCACACAGGAATTTTTCCAGGGATTGGAAAATCACGGCCCGGTCCCGGTTGTCTGCGGTCACGTTAACGACCAGTCCGCCGGCCAGCATCTTTTTCAGGATGGTTTCGATTCGTTCAAGAATCGCGGCCCATTCGTCATCCACGCGCTGTTCGATCTCGCGGTGAAAAAAGAGAGCATCAATGCCGCCCATGGCTTCCGCGGCGCGGGAGGCCTCGTGATAATGCGCTTTCAGGCGGGAGAGAACGGCGGTGTGGCCGTTGGGGACCAGTCCGCTTTCCATTTCCGCTTTCTGCTCCAGCAGGACTTCCTTGAAACGCTTGATGTTGTCGAACGCCGGCAGGAAGAGGATATCGCTGATGATCGAAAACAGATCTTCAATCCGGTTGGCCATGCACTTCCCGCGCAGGAAGAGACGACTGACGCTTTCCGGGGATTGTTCCGGAACCGCATGAACCGGCGCAGCATAAATTCCGCCGGTTTTTCGGGCAATGCGCTGCGAGAGGGAGGCAAAGCTTTCTTTCTGGGTGCCCATTTCCAAAAGCATGCTTCCGAGCAGGGAAACCCACGGCAGGTCGTCGGTGTCGAGCACATGAAGGTCCAGCCCGATATCGATGTAGGCGATGCCGCCGGTGAACAGGTCGTGAAAAAGGACCGTGGCGTTGTCGAAGGTTTCGATTTCGCGCGGAATGACGCGCACCTCTTTGCGCAGGTCGTTGCGGCACAGCAGCGGGATCGTTTTGATGGCGGCCGGGCTGTCGGGAGCTTTCTGCATGTCGAGCAGGCGTTCGGCGGCTGTCATGGTGCGTTTGATTTCGTCGGGAATCATCGCATCCTTTACGGCCTGCATTACGGCGGCATCTTCAGCATCTTCGCGCTCGGCCTTAAAGGCGTCCGGGATGAGCCGGACAACAGAGCGGTGCGGGTTTTTCAGCAGGGAGTTTTCGATGAGCTCTTCAAAATAGCGCGGGTTGTCGGCCAGTGCCTGTTTCAGGCCGGCCAGCGGTTTTTCGTAGGCGGCGAGCACCAGCGGATCCCAGTCGTACAGCCAGGTTTCGAGCATGGTGAGCATGACGGAGAGCCCCTGCGGGCAGGAACCGCGGTTGTTTTCGCGCAGGTCGAATTCGAAGGAGTTGAGCGCGGCGTCGATGTCGCCGGGATCAATGCCGTCCTGAACCAGTTTTTCCAGGGTTTGAAAAATCAGTTTTTCCACCTTGCCAAGGTTTGGAGTGTCGACTCCTTTCATGCCGATGGAATAGGCAGGCTGGCGCAGATGGGTTTCGAGGCCGAAGCCCGCGATGTCCTCGCCGAGGCCGGATTCGATGAGCGCCTTGCGAAGCGGCGAACCGGAGGTTCCGGTGAGGATGTGGTCGAGCACGGTGAGCGCAAAGTGAAGGGATCCTTCGGGCAGTGCCCAGTTGACAGTCACGAAGGCTTTGGAGTCTTCATCGCCGGCGGCGAAGGTTTCCTTGATCAGGGCCGGTTTTTTAAAAGAGGGCTGCAGTGGAATGGAGGAGTCCGGCGGATTTTCCAGGGATTGAAAACCGCCGAGGTATTCTTCGAGAATTTCGAGCCGTTTGGCGGGGTCGTCGTTGCCGTAAAAGAAAATGCGGGCGTTGGAGGGGTGATACCACGTTTCGTGGAATTCGCGGAATTCGCCGTAGGTGAGAGTCGGGATCACCGAGGGGTTGCCGCCGGAGTCGAGGCTGTAGGTGGTGTCCGGGAAAAGGCTTTGCTGGGAGCGTTCAAGCAGCAGGCTGTCGGGGGACGAATAGGCCCCTTTCATTTCGTTGTAGACAACGCCCTTGCAGGTGAGGGGTGCGTCCGGGCCTTCCAGCTCGTAGTGCCAGCCTTCCTGCCGGAAGAAGGCCGGGGTGATGCGCGGGAAGAAAACGGCGTCCAGATAGACGTCGACGAGATTGTAGAAGTCCTGCACGTTCTGGCTGGCGACCGGGTAGACCGTTTTGTCGGGGTAGGTCATCGCGTTCAGAAAGGTCTGAAGGGAACCCTTGAGAAGCTGAACGAACGGGTCTTTCAGAGGGTACTTGCGGGACCCGCACAGGACGGTGTGTTCAAGAATGTGGGCGACGCCGGTGGAGTCGGAGGGGGGAGTGCGAAAGGTAATCCCGAACACCTTGTTGTTGTCGTTGTTCTCTACCGAGATGTATTCCGCTCCGGTCGGTTCGTGGCGATATTCTTTTACGATGCCGTTGAGTTCGGCGACGGCGGTTTCACGAATCAATTTGAACTGGGTTTCCATAAGGCGCAAGAGGATACCAGAGCTTGAACAGGAGGCAACTCTAACCTGATTGATTCAAACGAGTGAGAGGGCCGTATAAACAGCAGGGGCGGCGCATTCTGCGCCGCCCCTGTAAAATGTTGTGTGCGGATGGTGCCGCACGGGTTATTTTAGATACCCGCTGTCCAGGACATCGGGCTTTTGATACTTCCGGATGCAGTCTTCAGGATGAAGCTGCGTCTTTCACCGGAGCGCCGACGTGTTATCTTTTCTGTATATTTCTTTTCTTTCATCTTTTCCCTCCTGTTTCCAGGGTGAGGTTTTTCTTCAACCGGAACCTATTCCCGGTTGGATTTGCGGCGATTTGTACTCTTTTAAAAAAGGAGTGCAACACTTTCTGGCATTTTTTTTAGGTTAGGAAATGCCTGATTTTATTACGTGTTTTTAGGGTGTCCGGCGGATTTTGCCGTGCGCCGGATGCGGCGCGGAATCGTCAGCAGCGTTGTCAGCGCCACTGCGATCAGGATGCCGGAAAAGTCCACCGCCAGATCATCCAGGCCGGCCTTGCGGTCCGGAGTGAGAAACTGAAGCACTTCCGTTGACGCCGCAAACAGGGTGAGCCCGGCCAGAACCGCAAAAATAATGCGGTTTGGTTTATGGGCCGGAGCCCATGTGAGCATTGACAGGGCCGCCAGTATCAGAAAGAGAGAAAAGTGCCCCGTGATATAGGTGTGTCTGACAAAGGTGTCGGCCGGAGTCTCTGCCGGTGGTTTCGGTTGGTGCGGTGCCGGTTTCTCTTCGGGCCGGGGTTCGGATTCGGCGGCCGGGATTTTGTCCGTTTGGGCAGGTGACGGTGTTTCGGGTTTCGGTGGTGTGATTCGCTGTACGGTTTTCTGAAACATGTCCGCGGTGCGAAGGATGCTTCTGTTGAGAAATTCCCCAGGGAGCAGAACCCCGGCAATAATGCCTGTCGCGCACAGCAGGGTGGCGGTGCCGGTTCGGCTGGTCCACGGCGAAAGAGCAAGCAGACAGGCACTGAATGCGCCAATCCAGAGCAGGATGAACAGCACCTGAAAAAACGGAGCGGTCGGTCGCGGGCTGACCGGAATGACAGATACGTCATCAACATACAGCGTTCCACTGCTTCCCAGGTTTTGAAGCTGAAGCCGGCCGTCCATACTGTTTTCCGGAACCGGGAATATACTGGAGTAGCGCTTCCACCTCGTATCTTTTTTGAGACCGAACACCGTGTGGGAATGGTTGTACATTCCTTTGCCCTTGCTGTTTCGGTAAAAGAAAATGGTTCGCGGCAGATGGTATCCTTCTGTTCCCGGATGAACCTTTTCCGCTTTGGCCCGAACGGAAACTTTGAAGGCAGGGATATTTTTTATGTCCGGAATGGTCTTCCGCAGCGTGCTGTGGTGTCTCGGGGTTGCTTCCAGAATTACGCCTGTGGAGTTTCTGTAGCCGTCTCCATGGGCCAGGCGCGCCAGCCGCTCGTCCCAGCCTGTCCACTCTGCGGCGCAGTCCGGGCTTTCAAAACTGCCGTCGACGATCCGTTCCGGCCCGATTGCCTGCCACGGCTCATAGAGGTTGAAAAACAGTGCCATGGCGGCGACCGTTAGAGCCGCAAACAGGCCGACATGGCGAATTTGAGGTGGTTTTTTTCCGAACATTGGAAATAAACTCTCAAAACAACCTTTTCAGGGGAAGAATTATAGCGGAAATTCAGAAGTCTTATGAAACCGGATTTAAATCAGTATAAGGCATTCATTTTTGATCTCGACGGTACGCTGATCGATTCGGAGAAATACCATGCCGATGGTTTTTCTCAAGCGGTTGAGGCGTTGACCGGCTATCAGATCACGGATGAGGAGCGGCGTGAGTTTTTTGAGTCGCACACCAACACCTTCGCACCGATACTTGCGAAGCGGCACGGACTGACTTTTGATGTGGCCGAAGTGCTGCGCAGAAAGCGCCGGCATGTTGAAAAGCATTTCAGAACGGATGTGTTTCCTCAGGCGATTCACTTCATTCGCAAATGGCGCGCACGCAAGCGGCTGGCGCTGGCCAGCAATTCACCGAAGAGTTTTGTCCGCAATGCGCTGGTGGAAGGGCGAATGATCGATCTGTTTGAAACCGTCTGTACGGCCGACGACGTGGAGCACCGCAAGCCCGATCCGGAAATGTATCTGCTGACTCTCGAGTGGCTGAAGCTGGCGCCGGAAGAAACGATTGTCTTTGAGGACAGCCCGGCCGGGGTCCATGCGGCGCAGGCTGCCGGCTGTCCGGTGGTCATGATGGAAAACGGGAGCGGCCGCACTGTGGACGGCGTGGAAAAATTTACATGGAGGGAACTTTCTTGAAACACACACCATTGCACGAAGAACATATTACATTGGGTGCCCGCATGGCCGAATTCGGCGGCTGGGATATGCCGATTCAGTACGAAGGTATTCTGGCAGAACATCAGCATACGCGCACGCAAACCGGGCTGTTCGATATCTGCCACATGGGCGAGTTCGAGCTGACCGGCCCGACGGCGGCGGCCGATCTCGAAAACCTGCTGACGATGAAGGTATCCACGCTGGCGGTTGGGCAGTGCCGCTACGGCTTCATGCTTAACGAAGAGGGCGGTGTGATTGACGATCTCACCTGCTATTGCCTCGATGACGCGCGCTACATGCTCGTCGTCAACGCCGCCACGCGCGACGGCGATGCCGAATGGATTCAAAACCACCTTTCGCCCGAAACCGTTTTTACGGATCGCTCAAACGAACTGGCTAAGCTCGACGTGCAGGGGCCGCAGGCGCGCACCGATCTGGAAAAAGTTTTTGGATCGATTCCTGATATTGGATATTTCAGAGCAGAATTTTTCCGAGGCTTGGAAAAACTATTGGGTGCAGGCTCCGCCTGCTTGGATACTGAAATGCTGATCAGCCGCACCGGGTATACCGGCGAGCTGGGCTATGAACTCTATTTCCCGGCTTCCGAGGCGGTGCGCATCTGGCGCGCACTGCTGGGGAATGAAAACATCAAGCCGATCGGCCTAGGCGCCCGCGATACGCTTCGCTTAGAAATGGGCTACTCGCTCTACGGCCACGAGCTCTCGACCGATCGTACTCCCGCCGGCGTCAGCCGCGGCATGTTCATCAAAAAAGATCAGGATTTTATCGGGCGCGATGCCGTCATGCGCGACCTGGAAACTCCAGCCGAGCTGCTGGTTGCTCTGGAGTTCGAAAGCAAACGCGCCGCCCGCGCGCACGATAAAGTGTTTCTCCGCGGGTTGGAAATGGGCGAGGTTACCAGCGGTTCTGTTTCTCCAAGCCTTGGAAAAGCTGTGGCTTTGGCACTCGTTAAGGCTGATGCCGCAGGGCTCGGAACGGTTCTGGATGTCGAAATCCGCGGGAAACAGTTCCCGGCAACTGTTGTGAATCTTCCGTTTTATCCAAACGGAACTGCCCGCGGCTGATCGGTAATCTGCTTAAAATGTGATCGTTTTGGTTGGGTTTCGGACGGTTCCGGTGTATTGTTGTTCCAATGTTTGGAAAGCAACGGTGTTGCGGCACCCGTTTTTCAGGCATTGGAAACCGGAAGGAGCATGCAATGCCGAAACAGACAAATCAGCTGATTCACGAAAAAAGTCCGTATCTGCTTCAGCACGCGCACAATCCGGTCGACTGGTTCCCGTGGGGTGACGAGGCGTTTCGGAAAGCCCGCGAAGAGGATAAACCTGTTTTTTTGTCGATCGGTTATGCGACGTGCCACTGGTGCCACGTGATGGCGCACGAGTCGTTTGAAAACCCGGAAGCCGCAGCCGCGCTGAACGAGGCGTTTGTTTGTGTGAAGGTTGATCGCGAAGAGCGGCCCGATATTGATGAAATCTATATGACCGTCTGCCAGATGCTTACTCGCAGCGGCGGCTGGCCGCTGACGGTTGTGATGACTCCCGAGAAACAGCCGTTCTTTGCAGGCACCTATATCCCGCTCGAAAGCCGCTTCGGGCGAACCGGCCTGCTGGAGCTGGTGCCGCGTCTTTCCGATGCCTGGAAAAATCAGCGTGAAACGGTTGTAAAGTCCGCTGCTGAGCTGACTGCGGCGCTCGCGGCGCCGGAGGAGGGAGCAACCGTTTTAGACGAAGACCTGCTGGAACGCACGTTTGAGGATTCGGAAGAGACATTTGATGGACAGCACGGTGGGTTCGGCTCCGCGCCGAAGTTTCCGTCGCCGCATCGGCTCGTTTTCCTGATTCGTCAGAATCCGGAGGCGGCGCGTCCGATGGTTGATAAAACACTGACAGCAATGCATCGGGGCGGTGTGTGGGATCAGATCGGTTTTGGGATGCATCGCTATTCCACCGATCGCGAATGGCTGGTGCCGCATTTTGAAAAAATGCTCTACGATCAGGCGCTGACCGCTCTGGCCTGCATTGAAGCGTTCGAGGCATACGGCGATGAACCGTATCGTCGCATGGCTGAGGAGATTTTTGAATATGTCCTGCGCGATATGACGGCGCCCGAGGGCGGTTTTTATTCGGCAGAGGATGCTGACAGCGAAGGAATCGAAGGCAAATTTTATGTGTGGTCGCTCGACGAGTTGCGCGAACTGCTCGATTCCGATGAACTGGCGATGGTTGTAAAAATATTTCATGTTCAGGCAGACGGAAATTTTCGCGACGAATCCTCCCGGCGGAAAACCGGTGATAATATTCTGCATCGCAGCGGTCCGGAGAATGTCTCGGAAGAGATCCGCTCGAAACTGTTTGCTGCGCGAGAAAAACGAATTCATCCGCTCAAGGATACCAAGGTGCTCGCGGACTGGAACGGCCTGATGATTGCGGCTCTGGCGAAAGCCGGGCGTGTGTTTGATGACCCTCAATATGCTGAGGCCGCGCAGCGCGCCGCGGATTTTGTCTGGAGCGAACTGCAGGATAACGGCCGTCTGACACACCGCTGGCGGGAAGGGCAGGCCGCCGTTCCCGGGCAGTTGACCGATTATGCGTTTATGATTTTCGGGTTGCTGGAGCTGTACGAAACCTCGTTTGATTTCCAAACTCTGGAAAAAGCGCTGACGCTGAATGACGCGGTGCTGGCTCAGTTCCGGGATCCGCGGAGCGGCGGATTTTATCTGACGGCCGATGACGCGGAGCCGTTGATTGTACGTCCGAAAAGCATACTCGACGGCGCGCTGCCTTCCGGAAATTCGATCCAGGTGATGAATCTGCTGAAGCTGGCCCGGATGACCGGGCGCATCGAGTTTGAGAAAACAGCGGCCCGTACAGCCCGGGCGTTTGCTTCGACTATCAACCGGATTCCTTCCGCTTTCACTCAGGCATTGCAGGCGATTCAGTTTGTGAAGTCCGGCGGGATTGATGTTGTGATTGTCGGCGATCGCGGGCTGCCGGCAACGCAGGCGCTGATTCAGGCGGTACGGTCGGCCCGTCAGCCGAACTGTACGGTCTTACTGAAAACACCGGGACTTGAAACAATTGCGCCGTTCACTGCGGACATGCGGCCGGTTAACGGCGCGCCCGCTGTATACATCTGCCGCAGCTTTGCCTGCGAACGACCTTTCACGGATCCGGAAGCTGTGAGAGATGCTATGAGTGAGATGCATCAACAAACTGTCTGATGGCTTCCTCCAGACAGTTTCGTTGAAGCGGCTTTGTGGCATAACTGTTCATCCCGGCATCTATGCAGAGGTCTTTGTCACCTTTCATTGCATTTGCAGTGAGAGCAATGATCGGTATTTTCGGGTTTTTAACGGTGGATGAATTCCGGATGGCTCTGGTGGCTGCAAACCCGTCCATGATCGGCATTTTCACATCCATCAGTACCAGATCGAAATCATTCTTTTCGAGGGCTTCCACGGCTTCCTGACCATTGGCTGTAATGGTTGGCTTGTGGCCCAGTGAAGTCAGCATCCGGGTGACAACCATTTGGTTGACCAGATTGTCTTCGGCGACCAGTACATTCAGGACGCGGGTTTCGGGAATCACGGAAGGCTTGCGGTCTTCGAGCACATCTTCTTTCGCGATCCCGGCTTTGATGCTTCCAAGTTTTGCCAGCAGATTGGTGTCGTACAGAGGCTTGGTTAAGCGGTGTTTGAGTTCCAGTTCTTTACAGAGGGCGCTGTGCTCGCGCAGCGTGGCTGCAGGCAGGGCGGGAATAATTGTTCCGGGAAGGTTCCGGTCGATGATTTCCCTGATCTGGGAAAACATATCGGCACCGGGGACTTTTGTGTCCAGAATCAGAATATCGAAGGGTTTTCCGGTTTCTGCTTCCCGCTGCAGTTGATCAATCAGCCCGGACGGATCCTGCAGGGGGGTTACATCGGCATCGGCTTCTTCAAGCATCTGCTGCAGGAAACTCAATGCGGTCGGGTTGTCGTCAACAGCGAGGACCTTCAGTGATTCGAGGTGTCCATTGCGCTTTGATTCTGTATCCAAGGTTCCGACGAGAATCGTGAAATGGAACGTGCTTCCCTGGCCGGGAGTGCTTTCGAGCCATATTTTCCCTCCCATCATCTCGACCAGTTTTGCGCTGATAGCCAGTCCGAGTCCTGTGCCTTGTTTGATGTGCTCGTTATCTCCTTCAATCTGGGAAAACGCATCGAAAATGGTATCGCATTGATCCTGAGGGATCCCGCAGCCGGTGTCCTGTACCGAGCAATGGAGCTCGGTGAGTTCGTTTTCGGTCTCATGGCTGTGGATGCGTACAATGATTTCGCCGGCATCGGTAAACTTGATGGCGTTTCCAATGAGATTGGTCAGGATCTGTCCCAGACGATGCGGGTCGCCCACGATGATATCCGGGACATCCGGCTCGACGCGGCCTGCGAGCTCAACATCTTTCTGGTCGGCCTGAACGGCGAGTGTTTTGAGGTTGAGTCCCACGTAATCACGCAGGTTGAAGGGTTTTTTGGTAATATCGAGTTTCCCGGCTTCGATCTTGGAAAAGTCGAGGATGTCATTAATCAGTGAGAGCAGAGATCCTGCCGACTGCTGGATCAGGTCGAGGTATTCATGCTGAATCGGGGAGAGTCCGGTGTCGCGGAGGAGATCGCTCATTCCGATGATTCCGTTCATGGGGGTGCGGATGTCGTGACTCATGTTGGCGAGGAATTCGCTTTTGGCTTCATTGGCTGCATTGGCCGCTTTCATGGCTTGTTCCAGCTGAGCCTGTGTTTCCTCCAGCTCCCGGTTGACAGCCTTGAGCTCCTGGTTTTTCTGTACGGCATTTTCAAACGAAGAGAACAGCAGGTCGACAATCTGGATGCGGCTGGATGTGACCGAGATTTTTTCGCCGCCGAAATAGATCTGAACGCCGGATTCTTCCGGCATGGTTTTCCGCAGCTCCTGATTGATCAGAATATACTGGATGCGGGAGAGCAGGAATTCTTGCTGATAGGGTTTGGTGATGAAGTTATCGGCGCCGCACTGTAGTCCCTGGATGACATCATACGGATCCGAAAGAGACGTGAGCAGGATCACCGGAATCGTGGATGTGTCCGGATTTCCTTTGATTTTTCGGCAGAGGTCGTATCCGTCCATTCCCGGCATGATGATATCGCTGATGACGAGTGTCGGCCGGAAGTCCGGCAGAACGTTCAGGGCCTCTTCGCCGTTGCGCGCCAGCTGGGTAACGAAGCTTTCCTGTTGAAGGATGTTCTCAAGCATGAGCGCCTGAGTGGGGCTGTCTTCGACGATAAGTACTTTCTGGAGTTCGTTTTTCATGCGGGGTCCTTCATTGGTCGTGATTCAGAAATTGCAAGAGACAGAAATTCGGATATTTCCTCGGGGGGCAGGGCATGACGTGCTGCGTTGAGTTTAAAGGCTTCGCCCGGCATTCCGAAAACGACACAGCTTTCCTGATTCTGGATGACTGTTGCCGCGCCGGTGTCTTTCAGTATTTTGAGTTCTGCTGCTCCGTCTGAGCCCATTCCGGTCAGCAGGATTCCAATCGTCCTGTTTCCAACGTGCCGGGCCGCAGTCCGGAACAGATAGGACACTGCCGGCCGCAGGCTGTACTCTTTGGGATCTTTGGAGAGAACGATTCGCCCGTCCGGGTCGAGTCCCATATGCCGGTCATCCGGTGCGAAATAGATTTTTCCCGGTTCCGGAATCATTCCCTGTTCGGCGATCAGGATGTGATGGCCAGTGGCGGTTCCCAGCCAGTCCACCAGTCCGGTCAGAAATCCGTGAGCAATGTGCTGTACAACGAGAATCGGAAGAGGATACGGGGCGGGCAGCCGTTCGAAAATCTGGCGCAGAACGACCGGTCCTCCAGTCGACGCTCCAATCACCACCAGCTTGCCGTTGCGTTTGCTGACCGGGCAGTCCGGGCGACATGCCGGCGGGCAGCTGACACCGCTTTTTTTAAGAACCGTTGCCGGAACTTTTTCCGGATCCGGTTTGCTGCGTCGTCGAGTGACGACTTTCACCTCAGACATCATTCTGATTTGTTTGAAGAGGTGTGACAGAGAGGTTTCGTATTCCGGATGCCCCGGGCCCGCCGGTTTGTTTACAACTGCAATTGCGCCGGCGGCGAGAGCTTCGAAGACCTTTTGTTTGTTATCCTGATCCCAGTATTGACTCACAATCACCACCGGGCAGGCCTGTGTACACATGATTTCCCGGGTTGCTTCCAGTCCGTCCATGATCGGCATTTTTACATCCATGGTAATGACGTCCGGTTTGAGTTTTGCGGCCTTCCGAACGGCATCCATTCCGTTCGAGGCGATGCCGACGACCGTCATGCCTTCCTGTCGGTCCAGCTCATACGTCATGAGTTTCCGGACGGTTTCGGAATCATCAACAACCAGTATACGAATCATAAATGGGTCATCCTGTTTAGATCAGCCGGTTCAATACCGAAACCAGGTTGCTCTGATCAAAGCTGCTTTTTACAATATAGGCGCTGGCTCCGGCTTCAATGCCGCGCTCTTTGTCTTCCTGGGATGCGAGCGATGTAACCAGAACAACAGGAAGCTCTGCGAGTTTGCGGTCGGCGCGCACGCGTTCGGTTAAAACAAATCCGTTCATTCGCGGCATATCGACATCCGAGACCAGAGCGTCGAACTCTCCGGTTTTAAGAGCCGCGAATGCGGCGGCTCCGTCCACGGCGGTTGCCACGTGGTATCCGGACGATTCGAGAACGTTTTTGAGCAGCATGCGGGAGGTGATGGAGTCTTCGGCGACCATCACAGATTTTTTTCGGCTGCTCGCCGGAAGCGGAGCGGCGGCGGCAGCTACTGCAGGGCGCGAGCCCCCGACAATCGAAGACTTGATCAGGTCGTGAACATTCAGGATGGGCGCGAGTTCGCCGGTGCCCAGCACCGCGATGCCGGAAACATTCCGAACACGCATCAGTTGCGGCCCGAGACCTTTAACCAGAACTTCCTGTTCGCGTAAGACTTCATCCACTTCGAGGGCAAACCTCTGGCTGCCCGCGCAAATCACCAGCGCCAGAAGTGTTTCCTTGTCAGCGGAGCGGACAGGGGATGGCTGCTCCAGAAGAACAGACAGCGTTTCCAGCGGAAGGGCCTGATCGGCAACGGTAATCGTTTCCCGGCCCTCGACGGTTTTAATGTCGTTCAGCGGAACCCGAAGCATTCGTTCGACGGATGGCGTTGGGAGAACAAACTGGCTGTCGCCGCTTTGAACAAGTATTCCCCGGAACGTTGCCAGCCCGACCGGAAGGATGATTGAGAACGACGTGCCCCACGGCTTGCGCGGTGTTACGGACACAGACCCGCCAAGGGATTCAACTTTTTCCCGAACGACAGACGTTCCGATTCCGCGGCCGGAAATGGATGTGACCTGTTCGGATGTTGACAGTCCGGAAAAAAAGATCGAGGAGGCCAGCTGCTCTTCGGTCATTTTTTCGGCATCTTCCGGCGAGACAATTTGTTGTGAGATCAGGGTTTTCCGGAGTTTATTCAGGTCCAGGCCCCGGCCGTCATCCTCGACGGTGATATGAACCTTTCCAGAGTCAATTTGAGCGATGGAAATGGAAACGGTCCCTTTTTCAGGTTTGTTTTTTGCGGCCCGTTCTTCCGGGGATTCGATTCCATGATCGATGCTGTTGCGGATTAAATGCAGGAACGGGTCTTTCATCCCTTCAAGAATCCGCCGGTCAGCTTCTACATTTCCGCCTGTAATTTCCAGTTCGACCGGTTTGTTCTGCTCATTGCTCAGGTCGCGGACGACCTTATGCATCATCGAAAGGCTGCTGGAAAACGGCATCATCATCAGTTCGCGCATATTGCCGTGCAGGCTGTCGACAAACCGGGCGACTGAGGAGGCATCGTTGCGGGCGTTCTGGAGGATCGTTCCTGTCTGCAGCTCCAGAGGATCTATTTCATCTTTGATGGATTCAAGGGTATGCTGAAGCTGTTCTATTTTAGGCCGCAGTGATTTTTCAGAAAGACCGCTGTTTTTTTCTGCGGCCTGAGTCAGCTGGCGGAGAACCGGCATAATGTTCGACCAGGTCTTCTTCCATTCTGAAATTTTCCGGGAGAGTTTCTGTAATTCGCCGGCCCGGTGTTCAGTGCTGAGTTTTAAACTCAGCAGTTCTTCCGATTCACGCATGATCTGTTCCAGTCGGTCCTGTGAGACCCGGAGGGTGTTTGGTGTGACGGAAACTGGCGTGGGTTCCTTTCGGTTTTTTTCTTCAGGAGCTGGAGCCGGCGGTTTCGCAACAGGTTTTTTTTCAGTCGGGCTGGAACCGTTTTTTTCATCCTGCAGTCGCTTCAGTGCAGACACAACGGCGTCGATTTCCTGTTTGGAAAGTGTTTCTGGATTTTTAAGATCGGCTTCAATCAGGTCCAGCACCTGATAAAGCAGATCGATTGCAGTTTCTGTCGGTGCAGTCTGTTCTTTCTGCAATTTGGCAAACAATCCTTCGGCGGCCTGGCAAAGCGTTTCAATGCCTGGTTTGTTTACGGCGCGGGCCGCGCCTTTCAGGCTGTGAGTTTCCCGAAAGATTACTTCCACCCAGTGTGCCCGCTGCTCTTCATCGGCAGACTTCAGGCTTCTCAGGCCGGTGGCAATTTCTTCGAGATGCTCCTGTGCTTCAACGGCAAACGCCGCCCGGAGTTTTTTCAGAAATGCTTTGTCCATCTCCATGCTGTGATCCTTATGAAATTAGATCCGGTAGTTTTCGACGATGCCCTTAAGTTTTTCACCGAGCAGTTTCAGGCTGTGAACGGCCCCTTCGAGCTGTTTGGCGCTGCTGGCATTCTGCTGGCTGGCCTCGCTGACGCTTTCCATCGCTGCGGTGATCTGATCCATGCCGACGCGCTGCTGCTGGCTGGCTGCCGCAATCTGGGTGGCTGCGTCAGCGGACTGGTCCAGGCTGTTGCTCAGCGCAACAATGGCCTGTCCTGCCTGGGCGGCGGAGGCGGTTCCTTTTTCAACCACTTTATTTCCCTGTTCCGTTGCCATAACAGCCGTGCTGGTTGCTTTCTGGATTTCATTAAGGATTCCGCGCACTTCGGTCGTCGCCTGTTTGGACTGTTCGGCAAGGCTTTTCACTTCCTGGGCAACCACGGAGAATCCTTTTCCATGCTCGCCCGCTTTGGCAGCCTCAATCGAGGCATTTACGGCCAGTACATTGGACTGTTCCGCCAGGGAATCGACGGTGGCGATAATCTGACCGATGGCCTGGCTCTGTTCACTAAGGCGGATGATGGTTTCGGCAATCGCACTCATCTGTTCCTGAATTTTGTTCATGCCCTGAATGGTTTCCCCGGTCGACTTCTGACCCTGTTGAGACGTTTCCCGGATACGATGGGATTCGTTAGCCATTTGTTCCGCTTTGGTGCTGGCCAGTTCGGCGGTCTGGCGTACTTCCTCCACGGTGGTGGTGGTTTCGCTGATTGAGGTGGCGTTTTCTGCAGCAGAGGATGCGAGCTGGGCGCTGGACGCGGACAGTTCTGAGACGGAGGAGGCAATGACGGCAGCTCCGTCGATGATCTCCTGAACCTGTTCCCGCAGACTTATAATCATTTGCAGGAGAGACCCTCCCAGTGAGTCTTTGTCTGAACGAGGTGTTATCGTGCCGGTTAAATCCCCGTGTGAAATTTTTTCGGCAACAGAGGAGATGCCTCGCAAGCCGTCTGCCATGGAGATGAAGGCTTTTGCGAGAAGACCGGTTTCGTCGTTCGAATCTTCTATCGTTAACTGCTCGGAGAGGTTGCCGGTTTCTATATGTCTGGAATATTCAACCAGCGTTTTCAGCGGAGTGGTGATGCCGACGGAAATCCGCTGGCCAAGCCAGAATGCAACAGCGAACGCCAGGAGTGTGACGGCAAGCAGGATAAAGATACTGTAAGTCTGTGCGGCATCAGCCTTCTGCATGGCTTGTGTCATTTCCATTTCAGCATGGTCGACAATTTCTTGCAGGGTACCGAACTCCTGCTCGAGATGATCCATCTGAGTCTGGTCGTAATTTCCTTCTGTTTTTTCGAGCTGTGACGCGAACATCTGCAGTCTTTTATGGGAGGCGGCCAGCTGTTCCACTTTATCCTTTGCATCCGTTCCGACGGTCAGATTGCGAAGGTTGGCCAAATGCTCGGTAATGCTGCTTCCCCACTGTTTTGTGCGATCCTCGGCTTCATGGTTACCAAGCAGCAGGGAATAAAATGCCAGCTGTTCCGCGTAAATGTCGGTTTGGAGTTTGCTGGAGATTTGTGCCACCGGGTATTTTTTCTGCAGGATTTCATCCGCTTTGTGACCGATTATCTGGACCATCAGGATTCCGATGACTCCATTCAGTGCAACCAGCAGTGACACACAGAAAAATGCTGTTTTCAGGCGGGCTCCGATTGTTTGGTTTTTGAACATAGTTTTTCCTTTGTGGTTTTAGATCCTTAAAGCCTGTAGCCTGTGATGATTTCCTGCAGTTTGTCGCCGAGAGTTTTCAGATTCTGGACAGCCCCTTCGAGCTGCCTCGCACTCGTGGCATTCTGCTGACTGGTTTCGCGGACACTTTCCATGGCCGCGGTAATCTGATCCATACCGACGCGCTGCTGCTGACTGGCTGCAGCAATCTGGGTTGCGGCATCGGCTGAATGTTCCAGTCCTTCGGTCAGGGTAATGATGGCCTGTCCAGTCTGGGCGGCCGTTGATGTTCCTTTTTCCACCACTTTGCTGCCTTGTTCGGTGGCCATGACAGCGGAACTTGTGGCTTTCTGGATTTCGTTAAGAATGCCCCGCACTTCATTGGTCGCCTGTTTGGACTGCTCGGCCAGATTTTTGACTTCCTGGGCAACCACGGAGAATCCTTTGCCGTGTTCGCCGGCTTTGGCGGCCTCAATGGAGGCGTTTACAGCCAGGACATTTGATTGCTCGGAAAGAGAGTCTACAGTGGCGATAATCTGCCCAATGGCCTGGCTCTGTTCGCTCAGGCGAATAATGGTTTCTGCGATGGTGCTCATTTGGGAGTCAATTTTGTTCATGCCCTCGATGGTTTCGTCGGTTGACTTTCGTCCCTGACGGGATGCTTCACGAATCTGCACAGATTCATTCGCCATCTGTTCCGCTTTTGTATTGGAGAGTTCGGTGGTTTGCCGGACTTCTTCGACCGTCGTGGTCGTCTCGT
Source organism: Tichowtungia aerotolerans (assembly GCF_009905215.1). Taxonomy (GTDB): domain Bacteria; phylum Verrucomicrobiota; class Kiritimatiellia; order Kiritimatiellales; family Tichowtungiaceae; genus Tichowtungia; species Tichowtungia aerotolerans. Next base: position 2,334,779 of record NZ_CP047593.1, read on the forward strand.
TGATGGATGTGGCGTTTTCAGCGGCAGAAGATGCGAGCTGAGCGCTGGACGCAGACAGCTCTGCAACGGAAGAGGCAATCACGGTGGAGCCGTCGGTCACTTCCTGAAGGTTTTTCCGAAGATTGGAAATCATAATACGGAATGCAGTCACCAGAGCTCCGATTTCATCTTCCGGAACCTCCATGTGAAATTCCCGGCGGAGATCTCCCCGGGCGACATTGTTGGAAAAATCAACCAGCGCTTCCAGCGGACGGATAATTCCTGAAGAAATGCTGCGGCCAAGCTGGAATGAGATCAGAAACGCCAGAATCGTTACAGCAATCAGAGCGACCCGGCTTTGTTTCTGGAAAGCATCCGCCTGGTTCATGGCCTGGTCCATTTCATCCGTCGCCATCTGGATCAGGTTGTTGATTTCTGTCAGCATACTGTCGATCTGGTGCTCCATCTCCTGCATGACCAGATCTGTCTGATCCTGTGCGGTGTTGGCGGAGGAGAGCTCGACCATTTTTCCGGTCAGCTGCTCAATACGTTCATGCATTGTATCAATGCGCGTGACTGCCTGCTGCTCAGAGGAATCAGTTACCTGTGTTTTCAGGCTGTTAAGATGCTGTGCCGATTGTTTGTTCCATTGCTCCATTAAGAGAAGAGCATCCTTTTCTTTCAGCAGGTACGAATGCAGTGCCAGCAGTTCTGAATTGGCCGATATTGACAGGCTGTATGCTGCCTGAACAATGGGATATTTTTTTTCAAAGATAATGTCTGTACCATCAGAGATCATCTCGATGGCGACCAGCCCGACGGCTCCGCTGACTGCCACAAACAATGCCACCCAGAAGAATGCATTTCTCAGTCGTTTTGATACGCTGTGTTTTCCGTTCATAGGGATCTCTTTCAGGTCTTTGTTTCTTCGTTCACAACCAGACGTTTATCGGTCAGGATTTTTGTGCCGTTGAGCACAATCAACCGGTCCTTGGTGATGCCGCTGATATAGGTGCGATCAATTCCGGACCAGTTTTCGACAGAAGACAGGTCGTTTTTGTTAATAAAGGTGCTGCCCAGCACATCATCGGCAAGGATGCCGAATACCATTTCATTTTCTTCCAGAATGATGAGTTTATTCAGATTGGTGATGCCGGTGGAAGGCAGGGAAAAAAACTGTTTCAGGTCGATCACCGAGCAGATTTCCCCATGTACATTGGTCACGCCCAGTACAAAAGAGGGCGTGTGCGGAATGGGAAGAATGGAAGTCAGCGGCCAGATTTCACGAATATAACGCATTTCAACGGCGTAACATTCAGACGCCAGTGTGAACGGCATAATCTCGGTTCGGTCCTGGTCGTTTTGTTGCTGAACCGGTTTTTTTGCCAGGAGTGACGCCCGTTTAAGGAGTTCATTGTGGATAAACTGTTGTGAATCAGTCATGCTGGTTCCTCCAGTGCGCAGCCAATCAGTTCCTTCAGGTGTTGAGCTGTCATGCCTTCTCCTTCCGGAACCGGGTCGTCGGATGACAGCTCTTCAAGCAGGTGAAGGGCTTGGGTGAAATGTTTTTTTGCCAAGGATATATTGTCCTGCTGAATGGCCAGGTGTCCGGAGGAAAAAAACGCCATGATATGCATTTCGTCGAGATACATGACTCGCTGCAGAGAGCGCTGCGCTTCGGGCAGGGCATTTTGTTCCAGCTGAATCATTGCCAGAAGATAATGGTGTTTGGCATTCAGCTTATCCGTTTCAACGGCATTGAGTGCATTTGGCAGGGCGTCATCCAGATTTCCGGAGTTCGCCTGAGCCCGGGCCAGCAGGAATGCCTCGCCCCCTTGCGCGGGTTGTCCCTTTAAATGCTCGGTAATCAGTTCGATTGTTTCGACGTGCCGTCCTTCGGAGTACAGCTTTTCCGCGCGTTGTAAAACAGAGGCTTGTTCCGGGTCTTCCCGGGATTGTTCTGGCTGAGGGGTGCCGGTGGACGCCATGGGGACACGCGGCGGTGTTTTCAGCTCAAAGGTGGGCAGCGAGATTGACAGCCGTTCCCTCTTTTCCACGGTCTGGAATGTGTTCGTGCGGATTGACTGGGGAGGCAGGAACGGTTTGGATTCCCATCTGTTTCTGCCAGGCGGACGAGTCGTGTTTTTCTGATACAGAATCGAGTTGTGAATATGCTGCCGGTGCAGAACCGGATCGGTCACATAAACGGTTTCGGTCGGGCTGAGCACCAGCCAGCCGTTTTCAGTCAGGGATTCCTGCATGCGTGAGATCACCTTGCAGGCCTGTTCCTTCGAAAAATAAATCAGGACATTTCGGCAGAAAATCACATCCATTGCCTGGGTTTGGGTGGCAAGAGAAGGGTAGATATCGTCAGCCAGATTTAAAAAATCAAATGTAACCCGGTTTTGAATATCCGGTCGGACCGTATGGGCCTCGCCGTCAATTTGAAAATAGCGTTGTTTCACCCAGTCCGGCGTGCCGCGAAATGACCAGGGGCGATAAACCGCTGTTCGGGCACGATCCAGAAAGACCGGGTTGATATCTGTTGCCAGAATGCGGATCGACCACTCATCAATATCCGGCAGCATTGCGTCGAGAAGCATGGCAATCGAATAGGGCTCTTCGCCGGTGCTGCAGGCCGCACTCCAGATTTTAAGCTGCTTCCGGCCGTGTTTCCGTTTTCGGTCGATGACCTCATTAAACAGATGGCGGGCCATCGGCTCAAAAGAGTTCTTTTCCCGGAAAAAATAGGTTTCCCCGATGGTCAGGAAACCGGCCAGTTTGTGGAGTTTTCTGGCCGGCAGTTCCGGATGCATCAGCTGGTGCAGACAGGAGGCCGGGTCGGTATGCCCGAATGCTTCGACCGCTTTCAGAAAGTTGCGTTGGAGATCATTCCAGTGATCCTCGGGAAAGTGCAGCCCGAGCCGTTCTCGAACAAAAACGCTGAGTGGAGCGAGCCATGTATGGGGGGCAGTCAATTGATCAGCTGTGTTCACAGTGAAACTGCTCCTATGGCCTGATCTAACTGCCTGTCTTCTTCTTCCGACAGAAATTGTTCGAGATTGTGGATGTAGACCAGATCCTCATTAATGGTCGTAACGCCGGAGATATGGGGCAGGTTCTCAATGACTGCGCTGACGTTTTCCTGGGGAATCATGCTGCTGGTTTCAATTCCGGAAACCTGGCTGACCCACAGGGCCAGTTCTCTTTTTTCCGTTCTTGCGAGGATGAAATGATCTTCAAGGCGGAGCTGCTGTCCGGGGAGGCCGAGACGCCGCCGGGTGTCTATGACCGGCATGATTCGTCCGTGAACATTAATCATTCCGGAAATAATGTCCGGAGCATTGGGAAGAGGGGTTATTGCAACGGCCAACTCGGTTCGAACCACATTTCCGAGCGGAAGAGCGCAGCGTGTTTCGTCAACTTCGAAAACCAGCAGTTCTGTCTTATCGCTCATTTTTCTTCTTATGCAAGTTGTTATTAAAAATAAAGTTATCAGGTTTTATAAGTGTAACAGTAAGTCTCTGTTTGGTCGTTTTCACACTTCATCCCAAAACGTCCATTTATAAACCGCTAAGAAGGAAAAGAAAACAACATATCCATTAAATTCTCATTTTTGAGACGGAAGGTGTGTGGATTTTGAAAAGAGAACGTCATGCGGTGGTTTTAACTTTTGGCTGCACATCGCTGCCGGACGGACGCGAACATATCCCGGAGGGGTTTCATCCCGATCCGTCGCATCAGATAGAGGATATTGTAATATTGGAAATAATATATTAACCGCAGATTACACGGATGAACGCGGACCGGCGTGGGCAGGTTTTCAGCAACGGTTTCCAGTGATCGCAATAAGGATACGTTTCTTCATAGAGGCTTAGAAGGGATTGTTTTCAGTTTAGGGATGTCGGGAACAGAATAATTTGATATAGCACAACGCTTCGTGAAGCCGGCAAAGATCGGCGGCAAGGCGGGTCGCCGTAATGCGGTGGCGTTTGCGCAAAAAATCAAGGAAGCGATATGATGAAAAAAAGGTTCATTCTTTGTTCATGGTTGGTGGTTTTTGTTCTGGTGTCTTCCGGGGAGCGGGTTTCTCTGTGGCCTGAAGGAAAAATTCCCGATTTTCAGGCTAAGCAGATTGCGGCAACAACTAAAGAGGTGAAAGAGCCGGGGTTTGTGGCTGCGGAGCATACGATGCCTTATTTGGAATGGTTTGAGCCGCCGGCTGAAAAAAACGGCGGATGCATGGTGCTTATTTCCGGAGGTGCTTATCAGGGCTGCTGCGACTGGGCACGGGTTGACCAGGCCGCCGAAAAGTTCACCGAACTCGGGTTCGTCTGTGTGAGCCTCGTCTACCGCACGCCGCGTCCGGAAGGATTGCCGATTTATCAGAGCGGATGGGAGGACGGGCAGCGTGCGATCCGGCTTGTCCGCAGCGAGGCACAGAAGCGCGGCTTCGATCCGGAAAAAATCGGCGCACTCGGATTTTCCGCAGGCTCGCACCTGACGGTTCTGTTGGCAGCAAGCTCGCTGACTTCGGCCTACGAACCGGTCGACGAACTCGATCAGCTTCCGTGTCACGTCAACTGGGCTGTGCCGGTCTTTACGGCCTATGCGCTTACGGACGGTTTGACTGGTCCCAACACGCGTGAAGGAGACGGGATTGATGTCAAACTCTCTGATGCTTTCAAGTTTGATAAGAAGACGTGTCCGATGGTGCTCTTGCATGGTGGAGTGGATATATATTCACCGAACGGCGCCACGCAGATCTACCGTCAGCTCCGTCGAATGAAAATTCCGGCCGAAATCCATCTCTTCGCAGACAAGCGGCATGGTTTCAGAGGTACACTGGATGAGCGTGAGGACGGCACGGCTGCCGATCATTGGCTCACCCGTGTTGCCGAGTTTTTCCGCCAGATGAATTACGATGGGCTTCTCGGCGAAGAAGTTGATCTGATGGCCCGCTACCCGAGCGACGATGCGCGCGGTGCGTACAGCAAAGAGCCGGTCTGGCCGGAAGGAAAGATGCCGGATGTGCAGACAAACCAGAGCCTGCCTTATATCGAGTGGCATATGCCGAAGGAGCTTAAGACAAAGGCAATCCAGATCATCTACTCGGGCGGTGCCTACAAGGGCAACAATCCGGACGGATTTGAAGTCGCGCCGACACGGCGTTACCTGAACGAAAAGGGCATGACGGTCGTGACGATGAAATACCGCACGCCGCGTCCTTTGGGCGATTTGGCGAAGCACACCACCGCGTGGCAGGATCTGCAGCGCGCCATCCGAATCGTTCGCAGTCAGGCTGCGGAAAAGGGGCTCGATCCCGACCGTATCGGAATCATGGGTTCCTCGGCCGGCGGACATCTGACGCTCATGGGTGCGACCAGCTCGAAGCATCGCTCCTATTGGCCGATCGACGATCTGGACAAAATTCCCTGCAACGTGCAGTGGGCAGTTGCCATCTATCCGGCGTATGCGCTCACAGATGGAGTTAACTCTCCGAATGCGAAGGGCGGCAACGAAGACGATTCGCGGCCCGTTCCTGAGTTCTCATTCGATCTTGATACTTGCCCGATGCTGTTTATCCACGGCGATGCAGACGGTTGGGCGGCGATGAACTCCGTAAAATGCTGGGAACAGCTCCGCCGGATGGGAATTCAGTCCGATCTCCATACGCTGGTCACTCGCGGGCACTGCTTCCAGCGGAAGGCCGCACCGGGTACGGGCAGCTATACCTGGATGAATCGCATTTGGGAATTCATGAATCACAAGGGTTTTAACAAGTAAACAGGCAAATAGGGAATAACAGATGAAGAAACTACTGATACTCATCGCCGGCGCGGCGATTTTCTCGGGATGCAGCACGGTCGGCAACGGGCCGGAAAATTCGGGAACGACGTTCGCGAAGGATGCACTCGCCCCCTACGTCGAAAACGGACAGCTTGCGGGAGCGGCCAACGTCTTTTACAAGGACGGCCTGCAGGAAAACGCCTGCATCGGATATGCGGATGTCGCAGCGAGGCGTCCTATCACGATGGACGACGTCTACATGCAGTGTTCACAGACGAAGGGATTCTGCGGCGTGACAATCGCCATGCTCGTTGAGGAAGGCAGAATCTCGCTCGACGACCCTGTTTCGAAGTATCTGCCGGAATTCAAGGAACTCTGGGTTCATGAATCCACCACGAACGGCGTGAAGACACTCGTTAAGGCTCAGAACGAACTCACCGTCCGCATGGCCATGAACCACACCGGCGGATTTCCGTTCGAGATTTGCGCGAAGCAGGGCAATCTCAAGGGCGGCGGTTGGTCCGGCGGCGCTCCTCTCCGTCAGACTGCGGCGATCGCGGCGGCGTGCCCGTTGCTCTTCGAGCCCGGAACGAAGGTTCAGTATTCCAACACCGGCATCGACATTGGCGCGGCCATCGTCGAGGTGGTGACCGGTCAGCGCTGGGAGGACTTCCTCAAAGAGCGCGTCCTCGATCCGCTCGGCATGAAGTCTACCTGGTTCTGGCCGACTGATAAGCAGCTTGAGACCCAGATGGAGATGTACGATTGCGTCGAGAATGCTCCCGCCAAATACCGCTTGCAGAACGATATGCAGCAGCGCCCATACAACGACGATCACGTCTTTCCGTCAGCGGGCGCCGGGCTCTGGACGACTGCGAATGATCAGCTCAGGTTCTACAAGATGCTCATGAATCTCGGCATGGCTGAGAATGGTGTGCGGATTCTCAAGGAAGAGACCGTTAAGGAACTTCTCGCGAAGTCCACACGTCCGAAAGGCTTGGGCGGTTATTCGCTCGGGCTTTCCGCGCCGGAAGAAGACACAGATGACGCCTGGTTCGGACATGGCGGCGCGTGGGGCACGAACTGCATGGTCAACTGGCACCGCAAGGAGTTGAAGCTTTGGGCGGTGCAGCTCTGCGGCAAGCCGCGTCCCTGGGACAAGGCGCGCTCCGAGGCGGAAGACAAGTTCTTCAGGTACGCGATCGACAACTCCGGCGCCGACGCCTACACCGGCCGCGTCAAGTAAGTCCCGACACGGAAATCTTCAAGATTCAGCAAAGGAGCCCGGCTGATTTTGGCCGGACTCTTTCGCGTTTTTTGCGGTTAAAAGATGTCGTCACATTGTGACCTTCATGTTTCCTTAAGGTGAACTATGCCAGTATCTCCTCAGATAAAGAAACAAAGGAGGGTCCTGTGAAGACGAAAGCATGTGTTGGAATGCTGATGATTGCCGCCGGAGCAATGGCGGTCGATTATCCGATTGTCGATACCGGGCAGATCCGTTGCTACGACGACCGCACAGAGATCGAGTTTCCAAAGGTTGGAAACAGCTGGAGTGGCCAGGATGCGCAGTATGCGGGGAACCAGCCTTCCTATAAAGACCACAGCGACGGCACGGTTTCTGATCTGGGAGCCGGCCTGATGTGGACGCAGGATCCCGGAGAAAAGAAAACCTGGACCGAAGCGGTGGCCGGTGCTGAAAAATGTAAGACCGGAGGTTACGACGACTGGCGGCTTCCGACCATAAAAGAGCTGTACTCCCTGGTCAATTTTTCCGGAATCGATCCGGACCCGCGCAGCGCAACGGGAACGGTTCCGTTCATCGATACCGACTTTTTCAAGTTCCAGTACGGCAAAGAAGAGGACGGCGATCGCATTATCGATTCGCAGTGGGCGACCTCCACGATTTATGAAGGCAAGGTGATGCGCGGCGCGCGGGCGATGTTCGGTGTGAATTTTGCCGACGGCCGTATCAAGGGGTATCCGGTCGACGACATGCCCGGGTGCGGCGCGAAAACGTTCTATGTCATTTACGTGCGCGGCAACGAAAAATATGGACAGAACGACTTTGTCGACAACGGTGACGGTACGGTGACCGACCGTGCCACCGGCCTGACTTGGATGCAGGCCGACAGCGGGAAAGGCATGGACTGGGAAGAGGCGCTCGAATATGCCGAAAAAATGAAATTTGCCGGACATGACGACTGGCGGCTGCCGAATGCCAAGGAGTTGCAGAGCATTGTCGACTACAGTCGCTGCCCGGATACCACGGACTCGGCTGCTATTGATCCGGTTTTCCAATGTTCGGAAATTACCAATGAAGCCGGTCAGAAAGATTTCGGTCACTACTGGAGCAGCACGACCCATGTTGGTCGCGATGGCAGCCGCGCGGCCTACATCGCATTTGGCCGTGCACTCGGCTATATGAAAGGCCGTCAAACCGGCCAGAGTTCATGGATGGATGTCCACGGCGCGGGCGCGCAGCGCAGTGATCAGAAAACAGGCGACGAGTCGCAGCTGCCGCAGGACCACGGTCCGCAGGGCGATGTACAGCGCATCAACAACATGGTGCGCCTTGTGCGCGGTGGAACGGCGGAGCCCGTTGCGTCCGGCCCGAAAGTTGAGAAACAGAGTGGTTTACGTCAAGGTCCGCGGGGTGGATCGGGAGGGTTTATGGAACGCGAAGACCGCAACAGTGACGGCAAAGTGACCCATGGTGAATTCCGCGGTCCGCCCGGCCTGAGTGATGCTGAAAGAGCCGAGCACTTTGATCGCCTGGATCGTAACGGTGATGGTGTCATTACCGAAGACGAAGCCCCGACCGGCCTACCGTTCGGCGGTTCGGGAGGACGTCGATGACGTGGTTGTAACGTAGGCTCTGCGAGCTGGGCTGCAGGATATTAAATCCACTTGGTGATTTCGTCGATGGAACGGCGGGGGCGGGTTTGGCGTTCGCCGTCAGGCCGGCCGACTGTGATGAGGCTGACGACTTCGATGGAGCGCGGCCAGCCGACAATGCGGCGCGCGATCTTCGGTTTGATCCAGCCGATCCAGCAGGTGCCGAGCCCGAGTTCTTCTGCCTGAAGAACCAGATGTTCGCCGGCAATGCCCATGTCGAGCAGCGGATAGTCAACGCCTGAAATCTTTGTGGCGATCTGATGAGTCAGCGTCGTGCGTTTCATTCCCAGCGCAATGATGGCGCCCGCGTGTTCGGCCCAGCGCATCGGAATACCGGGGAGAAATGCTTTGCTGATCAGCTGCATCTGTACGGATTTGTCGGTTACAACGGCAAACTGCCACGGCTGGCGGTTGCAGGCCGACGGCGCCATCCGGGCGGCTTCGATCATTTTTTCGAGCGCCTCCTTCGGAGCCGGTTCCGGTCGGTATGAGCGGCAGCTGGTCCGATGTTTCACCAGATCGAGAAACGGCTGATTGCTGAGTGGAGTGTTGTTTGACATGCCGAAAATCGTATCACCTGCCTGCCTGAAAATGGAGGGTAAATGATGGATTGTGGCAGGACATAGATTCCCCCGGCTTTAGCCGGGGGGGGGGCTGTAGGGGAGCGAGGTCCCTTGGCGAACATCCGTAATTTGTACGTATCTCAAGGGCTGCATGACCCTTACGAATGCTTTTTCACCCGCAGACCAGTGATGGTTCTTATAAATTTTTTAGCAAATTCGTATGCTTTATAGGATGGGCACTGCAGTCGACATACTGTGGGGCTAGATATCTGTGTGGCGGATTCACACGTCAGGAGAGGAATTTGAACCAAAAAGAGCTGGTGTTTTCTTTTAATAGTGGTAAAACGATTCATCAATTGTTTTGGTAGCTTTGATTACTAGATATAATCTGTTGATTATTGATTTTTTGATAGGCCATATTTTGGGATTTAATGCCATTTTAGATGAAACGATTATGTTTCTGAGAGGAGAGTAGGAGTGAAGAGGCGAGTGGTTTGTGGGCAGAATGTGGAGCTTCGTCAGGGAAAGCTTTGGGTGGAGGAGGAGCACCGGTTTTTGAAGATCGGTAAGCCGCTGCGGAATTTCGGAGACCCGAGTGATGTGGAGGAGCTGGTTTCGGATTTGGGCAGAATCAAAGAGAAGAAGTTCGACTGCATTGAGCTGAACTGTTACTGGCATCATCTTGACCGTGACGGCGACGGAATGGTGGATGTGGATGTCGAGCCGCTGCGCCGCCTGATTGATGCTATTTGCGATCATGGCATGTTTGTCTCGCTGTCGGTTGAAACCTACGGTGTCGGTGGAGGACAGGTTCCTGACGGGTTCTGGGCCGCTTATCCCGATGCTCTTGCGGTGGGCGTTGACGGAAAGAGTGTGGCGGACACGGAGTACGGCTATATGTCGAAGGTTCCGTCTCTTTTTTCGGAAGATTACCTGCGGGTATCCCGCAGTTATATTTCCCATCTGACGTCCTTGCTGGATATTTCTAAAATTCTTTATTTCGAGACGACGGTGGAACCCCAGTATATGGGAGATGTCTTTGTCGATTATTCCGATAATGCCCGGCGTGCATATGAAACGTGGGTGCAGGAGAATGGTGTTTCGGATGCGCCGGCTTTCCCGGAAGAGTTGCCGGTTTCACAGGCGTTTGTTCAGCATCCGGTCTGGAATCGGTTCCGCGCCGAGTGGCTTGCCCGCTGGGTCAACGGCGATGCGCAGGCATTTCGTGACGCGGCTGGAGCGGATGCCTGGGTGGCTGCAGATTATCTGGATGCGGACGAACCGACGATGCCGGCTCGATGCGGGGATCCGGTGGTTTTTCTGGAGGGACTGGATCAGATTGATATCATCCAGGTCAACTGGCATTGGCATAATTTATCCCGGGAGCCGAATAGAAAGGCGTACGAGCGTGTGCGTCAGGTAATGGACGCCTTCGACCGGGACTGGGCGATTACCGAGCATATGACGATTAACGGAACAGACTACCAGCCGGAAGAGATGGAGGAGCTGCTGCGCAATACGATCCGGAACAGCACTCATTTCGGATGGGAGTTTGTGGACCTGGCGGCGGATATGGATTCGCCGGACACCCCGGAGGGAGAGGTCCTTCCGGGCAATTTTAAGCCGGCCCATTTTGCTGTGTATAACCGCAACTGGGAGCCCAAGCCAAACATGGCCGTGGTGGATGAACGATGGGATGAGTGGATGGACGAAGTGCGGACGGCCGCCGCTGTCGAGTGTTCGTAAATCCGGATGAACGGAAAGGGAAACGATGATTAAAAAATTGCTATTGACACTTTCCTGCGGCCTGCTGGCTCAGCGTGGACTGACCGAAGAAAAGCCCAATGTCGTCTTCATCATTACGGATGACCAGAGCTGGGATACGATTCAATGCATGGGAGGGAAAGTGCTGACTCCCCGCTTGGACCGCATGCGGTCCGAGGGGATTTATCTCAGCGATTTCAATGTGACGTCCACGGTCTGCTCGCCGAGCCGCTACAGTTTTTTAACGGGTCGGTATGCCGGGCGGTGCGAAGGAGACTATTTTACCCGCCTGCATCCGGCGGGGAGTCAGACGCGTGTGGAGAATAACTGTGAGCTGGAGGAAGACCGCTGGAATTTGGCGAAGGCCATGCAGGCGAACGGATATCGAACCGGCTTTGCCGGGAAATCCCATATGATTCATCATGACTGGCTTCCCAGGAGGAACTGGAAAGCAGCCGGGCTGGAATCCTATCCGCAGAATGCCGATCCGCGGGATCCGGAAGTGAATGCGAAAATGCAGCGCAACCACCGGAAATGGTGTGAAGCGATGAAACAGCATGGGTTTGATTTTGCGGACGGAGTGTATGGCGCCAACCTGATGGAACTCTGGTGCGATGCGCTGAATGTGCACAACATCGACTGGACGATCAGCAAGGCGCTGACGTTTATGGAGCAGAGCAGAGACGATCCCTTTTTCCTGTATGTCGGATTGACGCTGAATCACGGTCCGGATCCGGGGAAAATCAGGTATACGCTTGCAGCAGACCCCCGGATGACCGGTGAAGGCTTTGTCGCGGAGGGCTTTGATGTGCTTCCGTCGCATCAGGATGTTCTGGACCGGAATGCCGCCGTCGGTTTTACGGATCAGAAAGCCCACTCGTTGTGGCTCGACGATGGCATCGGGGCGATCTTCGACAAACTCGAGGAACTGGATCTGAACGAAAATACAATTGTCTTCTTTGTGCCGGACCATGGGCTGTACCGGCACGGAAAATCAACGCTGCACGACAACGGTATGCGCATCCCGATGCTGGTCTGGTGGAAAAACCGGATTCCGGCAAATGCAACGTATGACGAAATTGTCGCCAATATTGATGTGGCTCCGACCATTATGGATCTGTGCGGTGTGACTCCGCCGGCCGACTATGAGCTCGACGGGAAAAGCTTCAAATCTGCGCTGTTTGGCAGCCGGGAACCGATTCGGGAATACCTGTTTTCCGAACTGGGCTATTCGCGGGCAATCAAAACCAAGAACTGGAAGTACATTGCAATCCGCTATCCGGCGGAGGTCGAATGGCGCATCAACAGCGGACAGAAATTTCCCAATTACGGGGGGCGTCCGCCGGTGGACCGACCCTATTTGGTGCGCAATACGCATCTGGGCTATTATGCATCCAAGGTCAATCCGCACTACTTTGAAGTGGACCAGCTCTACAACCTGAAGGCCGATCCGCAGGAAAACGAAAACCTGTTTGGTCAGTATCCCGAAGTCGAGCAGACACTGAAGGACCAACTGACGAAAAAACTGGAACAGTTTCCGGGACGTCCATTCGGCGAGTTTTTCAAGGACCCCTGTTCCTGGCCGGCCATGGATGAACTCGGAGCACCGGACGGAACGGGCGTGATCCTGAAAATCGTGACGGACTCCCAGGTCGAACCGGTGACGGTTCAGGGGCGGGACGCCTGGAAGGCGCTCAATCGTCCGGGGCAGCCGGAATACCTCTATTACAAGATCGATAATCCTCTTCTGAAAGACGGGGCGCAGCCCAAAGTGATTGTACGGGTGGTTTATCTGGATCGCGGAAACACGCGCGCGCTCATCGAGTATGATTCGAGCGATCCGAACGGCAATCCCAATCCGAACCTGAAGGGCGCGTTTAAACCGTATGGGGATTTTTATGTGGAGGATTCCAATGTTTGGAAAACCAACTTTTTCCTTTTGACCGATGCACAGTTCAGCGGTCGCTGCCATGGTGCGGATTTCCGGCTGGACTTTTCGAAATCCGATGCTGATCCGGTTGTGTCGGACGTTTCTGTTTTTGCTGTTGAATAAATAATGTTTGCAACTCGGGCGATTCGCGATGTGGTTATTCTCGGGGCTCAGGGAGGTGTATCAATGAGAAGTGTATTATTGTTCGGTTTTTTGCTGATGGCTGTTTCCGCCGGCTGGAGTGCGCCGAAGTTCAACCCGCTGTTTACGGACCATATGGTGTTGCAGCGAGGCAAGCCGGTTCCAGTTTGCGGATCGGCCGATCCTGGAGAAAAGGTGACGGTGACATTTGCGGGACAGAGCAAAACGGCGGTTGCGGATTCTTCCGGACAATGGCGCCTTTTGCTGGATCCGCTGGCGGCGAACAGTCAGTCGGATGAGCTGGCAGCAACCTCTGCAGATGGGAAACAGACCTGTGCGGATGTGCTGGTTGGCGATGTCTGGCTGTGTGCCGGGCAGTCCAACATGGCAACACTGATGAAAACCTACTCGACGCTTTCGGATGAAACTGAAACCATGAAGAATCCGCAGGTCCGCCTTTTCAAAACCAAACAAGGTGGGGTCGGGGCTCCTGAACCGTCGAAACAGGTGGTCATCGATCCGCTGTTTAAATCCTCCTGGCAGATTTGCTCGCCGGAGTATGCTGCGAACTTTTCAGCGACGGCCATGTTTTTTGCCCGGCAGCTTCAGCCGCAGCTGAATGTGCCGATTGGACTGATTTATGCCAATCGCGGCGGAACGGCGGTCCACTCCTGGCTCCCGCAGGACGTGCTGGCATCCCGTCCGGAGTATGAGCTCTATCGCGCCAAAGCGTTTCCTGACCGGAAGCCTTCAAAGAACAATCCCGGAGCCATTCGCACGCCGTCGCATCTCTACAACGGAACAATCCATCCGCTGGCTCCGTTCGCCATCAAGGGAACGATTTGGTACCAGGGCGAATCGAATTCATCGCGTTCCGAACTCTATGCCATGGAGATGGGAGACCTCATCGCATCCTGGCGAAAACTGTGGGGGGATGACTTTTACTTCCTGTTTGTCCAGCTGGCTCCGTACGGAGGTGTCCAATGGGATACGAGCGGCGAAGGGTGGGCCTGGCTGCGTCAGGCGCAGACCGATTGCCTTGAGATTCCGAAGACAGGCATGGCTGTGATTCTTGACTCCGGGGAATTTACGGATATTCATCCGCAGAACAAGCAGCCGGTCGGCGAGCGGCTCGCACTGCTGGCCGAACAAATCGACCACCCGCAGGTTGTGGCGTCCGGCCCGATGTTTGATTCGGTTCAGTTCAAAAAAGGGAAGGCAATTATCTCATTTAAAAAGGGAACAGCCGGAGGACTGCACACTCAGCGCGTGGCGATGAATAAAGGCCGGAAGATTGAGCCTGGCAAGGACCCGAAAGCATTTATTGCTCCGGCGGATAAGCTCTTTGGTTTTGAGATTTCCGGGAAGGATCTGAACTGTGTTGCGGCTGATGCCCGTATTGATGGGGACCAGGTCATTGTCAGTCACCCTTCTATTTCTGAACCGGTAGCGGTTCGCTATGGCTGGGCGAACTTTCCGCTGGCCAATCTGTACAACGGCGCCGGCTTGCCGGCCTGTCCGTTTCAGAGCGGTCCTTTCAAACGGCCGGAAGGTCCCTACAACAGCGAGAAGCCGCCGGTCGCGAACCTTGGAGATCCTGTGATTGCGATACCTGTAACTACGGTGTCGGATTCGCAGGTCAGCGAAGTGTCTGTTGCAGGACGGAAGGCCATGCAGTGCCGTCTGGAAGATCGTTCGCGGGGCTACTTTTATTATAAAATCGAGGATCCCGCTTTTACGGATGGTGCCCAGCCGGGGGTGATTATTCGGGTGACCTATCTGAACCGTGGAAACTGCATGGTCAATTTCCAGTACGATTCAAATGACCTGGACGGAAGCCCGAATCCGAAGCTGAAAGGGGCGTTTAAGTCGTACGGAGCCGATTTTTATACGAAGGAATCGGGTACCTGGACGACCCGTTACTTTGTCGTGAAGGATGCGAAGTTCAGCGGCCGCTGCCACAAAGCGGATATCCGGATTAATTTCATCAACCCGGACGTGGATCCGGTTGTCGCGGAAGTAGCGGTCTATCCACTGGACTAAAATCTATCAATTATAAATGGGCCGTTTGGCGCAGTAGAGGTGAATACTATGATGAATATCCGACATAAAGAGAAGAGGGGAGCGTCAGGGTTGAAAACACTTGCCGGTGCATTGTTTCTGCCGGCTATCCTCTGCCAGCCGGCGGCTGCGGCAAAAAAACCGAATGTTGTGTTTATCATTTCTGATGACCAGGGGGAGGAAACCCTGCACAGCCTGGGCGGCCAGGTGCTGACTCCGCGGCTCGACCGGATGAGGGAAGAGGGCCTCTATCTGTCCAACTTTTATGTCACATCTACCGTCTGTTCGCCTTCCCGTTACAGTTTCCTGACCGGGCGGTATGCCGGCAACTGCCGTTCGGACGGGTTTATGAGGCTGCATCCGTCGGGAGAAATGACTCGGGTCGAAAACAATTGCGAGCTGGAACCCGATCGGCGCCACCTGGCCGAAGTCCTGCAGAAAAACGGCTATAAAACCGGCTTTGTCGGCAAAAGCCACCTCGTCAATCACAATTGGGCCAACCGCCCAAAGAACTGGGAACTGTACGGACTGAGACCCTATCCGCAAGATGCCGAGCCGCGTGATCCGGAGATCAGTGCCAAACTCAAACATAACCATGAAGCCTGGTGCGAGGCGATCAAGGCATATGGGTTTGATTATGTGGACGGAGTGTACGGAGCCAATCCGCGCGAGCTCTACTGCAAGGCGCTGTGGGGACATAATCTCGAATGGACCGTCAGCAAGGCGTTAACCTTTCTGGAAGAATCCAAAGACGAACCCTTCTTCCTCTATTTTGCAACCACGCTGCAGCACGGTCCGGATCCGCGGCTGCCCAAGTTCGGGCTTGGCATGGATCCGCGGATTACGCCGGAAGGATTTTTGGAAGATGCCGAGTTCGATTTTATGCCGTCTCGCAAAAGCGTGCTCGACCGCTATGCCGCGGCGGGACTGCCCAAGGACGGACAGCCCAACGCCCTCTGGCTCGACGACGGTGTCGGCGCGATTCTCGATAAAATCAGGGATCTGGGCCTGGAGGAAGACACGATTGTTATTTTTGTGCCGGATCACGGTTTCTATCAGCCAACGCTCGGAAAGGCGACGCTGTATGACGACGGCATGAAGGTTCCGATGTTCATTCAGTGGAAAGGAACGATCCAGCCGGGAGCGACCTATAACCGGCTGCTGGCGAACATTGACGTTGCCCCGACGATCATGGATCTGTGCGGAATCACGCCTCCGGAAGACTATGACCTGGACGGGAAAAGTTTTAAACCGGCTCTGTTCGGCAGTCAGGAGCCCCTCCGGGAATATGTTTTTTCCGAGCTGGGTTATGCCCGCGCGGTGCGGTCGGAAAAATGGAAATACATCGCTGTCCGCTACCCGGAAGAGATCGAATGGATGGCCCGGACCGGCGTGCCGTTTCCGAACTTTCCAGGAAATCCGTCTCCGGAGCGCCCGTATCTGATCCGCAACACGCATCTGGGACACATCGCCGCCGACCGCAATCCGAACTATTTTGATCCGGACCAGCTGTACAATATCCAGAGCGATCCGGAAGAAAGCGATAATGTTTTCGGCCAGTATCCGGAAGTGGAAGCGCAGATGAAAAAGGTGCTTGAACAAAAACTGGAAGCGTTTCCCGGCCGACCGTTCGGCGAATTTGCTTCCAGCGTTCTGCCGGCGGTTTCTGGCGAACCGGCGGCCCGAGCGGTTCTCCGGAGTGCCGCATCGGATTCCTCGGAGGTGACCTCGGTTTCCATTGAGGGCCGGTCCGGCTGGCAGACCCGGGCTCAGAAAAAAAAGCCGAGCTACTTTTATTTAACGGTGGATAATCCCGATCTGCGCAACGGGGCACAGGCTCATGTGCTTCTGCGTGTGACCTATCTCGACCGGGGGAACGCGAAGGTGCTGGTGCAGTACGATTCCAGCGACCCGAGCGGAAATCCGGACGCGAACCTGCCTCCGGGCGTGTTTAAACATATGGGGAGTTTTTACACCCTGGATTCCGGAACCTGGAAAACCAAAGAGTTTCTGGTTCGGGATGCCCGGTTTGCCGGGCGCTGTCACGGGGCGGATATCCGATTTGGCTTTATGAAGCCGGATGCCGACCCGGTGATCGGGGATATTGAAATTTATCGTGTGGATTAGGAGCGAATTTAAAACAGCGAAAGGGGATTCATGCTTAAGAGGTCTTTAATAATGGGTTGTGTGGCGGCGTCGGGGATCTGCGCGGCTCTCGCGGAAGATGCCGCCCGGGTGGCGCTGGTCGGTGGGGATTTGAGTTCCGCCGGCGGCCGGATTGCACAGAGCACGGAGCAGGTGCTGAAGGGCAGGGGCATCCGTTACGATGTGTTGGCCGGCCAGTCGCTGACCGATTCGTCGATTTTAAAGCGGTATGATCTGCTGGTTTATGCCGGAGCCGAAGCCCTGCCGATGACCGCATCCCTGCCGCTTCAGGAATATCTCCAGTCCGGCCGCGATCTGCTTGCCTTGGGGGCGCCTCCTTTCAGTGAAAAATTCTGGCCGGTGGAAGATGGGTTTCTCAGCCAGGAAGAGCTGGATGAAAACCTGAAACAGTCTCCGGCGGCCGATGCGTTCCTGGATTTCCAGCAGGCGCACCAACGGGAGGGCTGGAACGAGGAGACCAATCACGAAGAGAGCCGTTCCGGAACGGAGTTTCTCTCGGAGGATGCAAACACCTTCATGCGGCTGAACATCGTGAACTTCACGGGCTGGGACATGTTTTCCCTTCCGGTTGACCATCTCGGAAACGACAACGATGCTATTCTCCGGTTCAAGGTCCGCGGAGCTTCCCAGACCACCGAACTGCTGGTCGAACTGCTCGAAGAAGACGGGTCGCGCTGGATGGCAACCGCGGAGGTCTCGCCGGAATGGTCATCGGTTCTCCTCTGGCCGGGTGAGTTCAAATGCTGGCATGACGGCGGTCCGATGGGACGGGGCGGAGATGGCGACGCGGTGAAACTGTCGCAGGTGGCCGCAGTCAAATTCGGGCTGGCCACTAGCCATATCACCCTGTCTGAAAAAGACCATCAGGTGGACATTGATGACGTGGTGACCGTGCGCAATCCGGCGCTCACCGATGCGGCCGGAGAAATGCCGTCGCTCGACGGGCTGACCCCGGATTATAAATATTTTCCGGTGACCGGAACGGCGGCCATCAAACCGGCCCCGAATCAGGTGATGGTTCGCGATGCCGGTGAAATCAAAGCCGGTCCGATCGCCTCGGTCCACCCCCGACCGATGGGGCTGGGGTATCTCAAGGATCGACCCTACCGCTTTGTGCCGCTGCTCAACACCTATAACGCCGACGGCCGGCGCTCCGGCTATCTGGCCTGGATGATGATCAACGAAGGGCGGCGAACCGGAGACTATCCGGTCTGGATGTTCCTGGAGAGCGGCAAAACCCCCAATCCGTATGCCGGAAGCCGGTGGGCGGTTTTCGGGACCAGCAATCCCGCGGACTATGAGCAGCCTTCTCTTCAGAAGGCACTCGGTCAGGTGGTGCAGGGAATGCTGCGCGGCACCTTTCTGATGGAGGGCGGCAGCGAGCACTTTATTTACACGGACTCTCCAAAGGAAGTCTTGCTGGGCGCGCATACGGTCGTCAGCCCGCTGGAGCAGGATCCCCGTTCCCTGAAACTCCTGTGGACCGTGACGGATGCGGACGGCGAAACCGTTGTGTTCCGCCAGGGACAGTCCATGTATCGGCAGGGAAGCAGGATTCCGGAAACCGATGGCGGATTCATGGATCATTTCCAGAAATTCCAGATCGAAGAGGGGCTGAAAGCCGGAACGTATATTGTCACCACAGAACTCATGGATGAAGATGGGGTGATTGACCGGATTTCCCACGAAATGAATGTGTGGAAACCCAAGCCGGTGGAGGAGCGGAAGTATGTGACGACCGACGGGGGACAGTTCATGCTGAACGGCAAACCCTGGTTCGGCTACGGCATCAACTATATGCCGAGCTCCGGGGTCGCCCTTGAAAACACAACGGACTATGAATTCTTTGTCAACCGGACCGCCTACGATCCGGCGATTATCGACGAAGATCTGGAAATGCTGCAAAGCATCGGCTTCAACCTGATCAGCACGTTTATCTATTACCGCGACATCGACACCCGGAACATTCTGGACCTGCTGCTGCGGGCGGAAAAATACGGCATGAAGGTCAACCTCGGCCTGCGCCCGCATGCCGATCCCATGCAGTTCAATGTGCGCGAGGTCGAAGACCTGATTCGCGAAAACCGGCTGGCCGAACACGATGCCGTCATTGCCTACGACCTGGCCTGGGAACGCAACTGGGGTGAATGGGACCGCAGCTACGGAACCTATACGGGCCGCAAAGGCTATGATGAAATCTGGGAACTCTGGATCAACGATCAGTACGGTTCCCTCTCCGCTGCAGAAAAGGAGTGGGGTGTTGAGGTCCCGCGCCGGGGAGACGGCCGGGTTACCGGTCCGTCCGATGAGCAGATCGATACCGATGGTCCCTGGCGCAACATGGTCGCAGCCTATCGCAGTTTTGCCGACTGGTACACCGGATACCGCATGATGAAGGCCTCGGACGCCATTCGGGCGGTCGACCCCAACCATCTGATCAGCTTCCGGATGCACAACACCGGCGATCCGACACAGAAGCCGTCTTTCTATCCCTTTGATATGAAGGCCCTGGCGCCGTTCCTGGATATCATGGAGCCCGAGGCGTACGGCCGAATCGGCGACTGGGATCGCGTGAAGCCCGGGCTGTTTACCGGCGCCTACAGCCGCATGGTGGCGTCGGATAAACCGCTCTATTGGTCGGAATTCGGGCATCACGTCTGGACCGGAAGCAATTTTGAGATGGACGAAGCCCGCGTTCAGTTCCAGGCAGACTACTATCGCGACTTCCTGACCATGTGCCGGATGAGCCGGGTCAATGCCGTTGCCTGCTGGTGGAATGCCGCGGGATACCGCATCAATGAAAACAGCGATTTCGGTGTCTTCAACCCGGACAAAAGCGACCGGCCGGTCACCAAAGTGCTGCGCGAGTTTGCCGACGTCTTCAAGAATCCGGATCTTTCTTTGGAACCCGACGTCTCACTGACGTTTGACCGGGATCGCAGCAGCCGGGGACTCAACGACGAATATGTCCGGCTGGAAGAGGAGTACTGGAAGCTGACGGATGAGGGAAAATTTGTCGGTCTGACCACACCCGGTCACGGAACGACTACGGCCGACGTGCCGCTGGATGCGGTTGGCAACGGCTCGGATGTGAAATCCGCTCCGGCCAAATATATCAACGCCACGTTCCGTCAGGTGCAGATCCGTCAGGGGCAGGGCCTGTGGCGCACGGTCCAGAGCGGCGATCGGATTCCCGTCCGGGCCGGCGCTCCAGTCGAGATTCGGGCGCTTGCCGCCAACACGGATTATGCAACGTGGCTGTCGGCCCGCTCGTCTTCGGTCGGTGCGGTGGTACTGACCGGCCGCACGGCCGGCAGGATGGCCCTGCAGGCCGGTCTGAAGAGCGACACCCCCCATATGTCAGACGGAAGCTTCGAGCCGGCGGTCCTGACAGACGGAGTCTCGGAAGAAACGGACTGCAAATTGAGACTGCAGGTGACGGGCCGGGAGATCGGGGCCTTCGGTTTCGGTGAAGTCTTCCACCTGGAGCTGAGTCCGCAATAGAGCCGAAGGCCAGCGGGGCCGGTATTCGTCGATCACAGGGTTACTCTGTTGAATGGGTGAGATACAGGGAGGGCATTTGGGAACGATGCAGTGAGACGTTTTTTTTGACCAGATAAGCAGGAATCGAGGGGTTGGATGATCCCGGAATGAAGGAGAATTTTATCGGACCCCGGGTCTTGCCGCGGATGCCGGCCTGGACCTGGGCCCGTGGGAGGCCTGGAAGGTTGCGCTGGATCCGGGGGCGCATTTTATCTGCTCGTTTGATCTTCGTCATGTGCCCGGAAACGGCCGCGTTCCGGGACGTGGACGAGCCATTCCTGTGAATTTGATGTTGAAGTAAATTAGGAAATTAAAGGAGAGGTATGGAGGCGTGGAATTATTTTGGACTGGTGGATTATCTGTTTATGGGCATCTACCTGTTGATCCTTGTCGGTATGGGGTTTTATCTCAGGCAGCGCGCCTCGCGCAGCCTCGACAACTATATCTGCGGCGGCGGGCATCTGCCGTGGTGGATGATGGGCGTTTCGGGAATGGCCAATTTTCTGGACCTCGCCGGAACGGCGGTCATTATTTCCTTTCTGTTCATGATCGGGCCGCGCGGGCTGTTTGTTGAATTCCGCGGCGGGGCCGTGCTGGTGCTGCCGTTCATGATGCTCTGGGCGGGCAAGTGGCACCGTCGATCCGGCTGCCTGACGCTGGCGGAATGGAACATTTTCCGGTTTGGCGATAACTGGGGAGGGCGCTTTGCCCAGCAGATGATTGTGGTATCCATGATTCTGTTCACCATCGGCCTGCTCGCCTACCTGATTATCGGCGCGGGCATCTTCCTGTCCATGTTCCTGCCGTTCTCGCCGATCGCCTGTTCGCTGGGGCTCATCGGATTTGCCACGCTGTATAATATGATTTCCGGATTTTACGGAGTTGTTTATACCGACCTGTTCCAGTCTTCAATCATTGTCGCCGCGGTCGTTTATATTTCCATCAAGGCATTTGGTCTGACGGGCGGCGCCGAAGAGATTTCCGAGGTCGCCATGCAGGTGACCGGCAATCCGGACTGGATCAGCGGGGTTCCCTCGTGGACGATCGACATGCCGAAAGGGTATGAAGCATATCGGCACCTGGTTGTCCTGATGGGGCTCTATCTGATGAAAAATATTTTCTTCGGTGCCGGCTCCGGATATGACCAGCGCTATTTCGGCGCGCGCAACGACCGCGAATGTGGACTGCTTTCCCTGTTCTGGACCGCACTGATGACGCTGCGCTGGCCGATGATGATCGGGATCGCCCTGCTGGGTCTCTACGCGGTTCACAGCCTGATGCCGAATCACGACCTCGTGTCGCAGGCCGCCAGCCTGATCCACGCTCATTATCCCGATGCGGAAGGCCAGACCTGGGATGCGCTGATTTCCGGCCTGTCGCACGCTCCCGCCAACTATCCGGCCGACCTGCTCACCGGACTCAAGGATCTGCTCGGCGCCGATCAGTTTGCCGGGAAACTCCAGCTGATCAGCAGCGAGGGCACAATCAATCCGGAAAAAATTCTGCCGGCCGTTCTCCTGCTGTCCGTCGGGGAGGGCATGCGCGGTGTTCTCGTGATTGCGCTCATCGCGGCGGCACTTTCAACCTTCGGCAGCAATGTCAACCTGGCCACCGGCATGATGGTCAATGACTTCTATAAAAAATGGATTCGTCCGAAGGCTTCGACCCGCGAGCTGATTCTGGCCAGCTGGGTCAGTGTGCTGCTACTGGTGGTAACCGGCTTCCTGTTTTCCATCACGCTCAAAAACATCAACGACATCTGGGGCTGGCTCATGATGGGGCTTCAGAGCGCGATTCTTGTGCCGATCTTCCTGCGGTTCTACTGGTGGCGCTTCAACGGCGGCGGCTATGCATTCGGCTGTCTGGGCGGACTGGTCGCCACGATCGCGCAGCGGGCACTGGCTCCGGAGCTCAATGAGGGCTGGCAGTTTGTCATCACACTGGCGGGCGGGCTGACCGGATCCATCATCGGAACCTACCTGACGCAACCGACGGATCCCGAGGTGCTCCGGAACTTCTATCTGAAAACCCGACCCTTCGGCATCTGGGGGCACATCAAGAAGACCCTCTCGGAAGAGGAGCAGATCCGCACCACGCGCGAACACCGCAACGACCTGATCGCTGTTCCGTTCGCACTGCTCTGGCAGGTCACCATGTTCCTGTGCCCGATGCTTGCGCTCGTCAAAAACTGGACCGGCTTTGCCGGCGCATTCATTCTCTGGCTCATCGGCGGCGCCGGGCTGTGGTTCTTCTGGTACCGCAACCTGCCGGCAACCAACTACTACGAGGATCCGGCCGAAAAACCGGCCGAAAAACCGGTCGAGGCATCCGGCGAATAAGGCGGGGCGGTATTCACATGGAAAGAAAGATTATCCAGTCCTGCTGTCTGTTCGCCGGTGTGACGGCGGCGGCTTCCCTTGCGGAAACCGCCGCGCCGCGGCCGAATGTTCTGCTGATTGTTGCGGACGATATCGGCTGCGGCGACCTCGCCTGTTACGGAAGCCCCGTGGCCGACACGCCCAACCTCGACCGGCTCAAGGCTCATTCGCTCTCCTTTGCGGATTATCATGTGTCGCCGATGTGCACTCCCACCCGCAGTTCGCTGATGACCGGGATGGATCCGATCCGGACCGGTGCCGACTATGTCTGCATGGGGCGCTCGCTGCCGCGGGCAGACCTGCCGATGGCGCCGCAGCTCTTCAAAGCCGCCGGTTACAGCACGGCGCTGTTCGGCAAATGGCATCTGGGCAGCAATGTCCCGTTTCGTCCGCAGGATCGGGGCTTCGACGAGGTCCTGACGTTTCCGGGATCGCACATCGCCAGCGCGCCGGATTACTGGGAAAACGACTACTGGAGTCCGATGCTCCAGCACAACGGCGAATGGAAGAAATATGATGGTTTCTGCACCGATATCTGGTTCGACGAAACCATGGCCTGGATCAGCGAACAGGCCGACCGCCCGTTCTTTCTGTATCTGCCGGTCAATGCCGCCCATGGCCCGTTCTGGAGCCCGGAAGAGCTGAAAAACAAATACCTGCAGCGCGGCCTGAGCGATCCTGCCGCCCGGTTCTATGGACTGATCGAAAACCTCGACTGGAACCTGGGGCGCCTTGTCCGTTTTCTGGAAGAAAAGCAGCTCGACCAAAACACGATTCTGATTTACAGCTCGGACAACGGTACCGCATTCGGCGACACCGTGTACAACGCCGGCATGCGGGGAAAGAAGCGGTCGCTTTACGACGGCGGACATCGTGTGCCCCTGTTTGTCCGCTGGCCGGGAAAGCTGCCGGCAGGAGTCGAGATTTCGGCACTGGTTCAGACGCAGGACCTGCTGCCCACGCTGCTGGATCTGGCGAACATTTCCTTCCGGCCGGGACAGTTCGACGGCATCAGCCTTGCCGAACCGCTGAAAGCCGGTTCATCGGCGGGACTGCCGGACCGGATGCTGACCATCCAGTACGGCTCGGATGATCCCGCCGGCGGGCATCAGAAGCATGATGCGGCCGTCATCTGGAATCAGTGGCGTCTCGTCGGGAACAGGGAGCTGTACGATCTTCGCAAGGACCCCGGTCAGCAGACCGATGGTGGAGCTCCGTTCCGTCCTTCCGCTATTCCCGGATACACATCGGCAGTCTGCGGGAGCCCGTCAGCCTGCTGTCCTCCAAGGACTGGGCCTATGGATACTGCGACAATCCCCACAACATTCGCAGCGGAACATCCGCCACCGGGGTCTGGCATCTGTACAACGAGGAGGCCGGGGACTATTCCATTCAGCTCTACCGCTGGCCGCCGGAGGCGCGGCTCGCCATCCGCTCCGGCGCACCGAAATACATCGGAAAGTACGGTGACTTTGAGCAGGGCATTGCGCTGCCCATCGCCCAGGCAAAAATCGAAATCGCTGGATCGGTGCAAACGGTTCCGGTACAGGCGGGGGATCGTTCCGCCGACTTCACCGTTTCCCTTCCTCAGGGACCGGTCGAGCTGGCCGCGTCGTTTCTCCAGGAGAGCGGAGAGCCCCGCTGCGGTGCCTATTATGCCGTTGTCAAAAAGCGCGGAAGCACGGAAACCCTGTCCAGGCTTCGTGCTGCCGATACGGAATCCCGGGAGAAATAAACGTCATGAGCAGACTGACCAGACAACCTGTTGTGTGGGCGCGCGCGGCCCTGATGCTTCTGTCGGCAGGACTCTCTGTCGGCAGGGCACTTGCGGCGCCGGTCAGTCTGAGTCCGCTTCCGATGGGCGGCGACGGGGCGTACTCCACGGAAACCCGGCTCGGCCGGAGCGTCTGGATTCCCGACAGTCTTTATCTCTATTTTGATGTGCCCGATTCGCCGGATTTTGTTCCCGGTGAGCCGCTTTATATCCGGGTTGAATACGTTGATGCCGGTCGGGGATATCTGAACTGCCAGTATGATTCAACCTATGGCGATGAAGCCGCAGACCGATATCGTTTGGCGGAACTGCACACGCGGTCCAGCCGGATTGACACCGGGGAATTCGTCTATTCGCACCGCCAGTTCGTATCGCCGCTGCTGGGCGGACGGCAGAACGGCGGTGCGGACTTCCGGCTGGTGCTCAAAAGCAGCGACAGCGAGGCGTTTGCTGTCGCCGGTGTCGAGGTGAGCAGTGCGCCGTTCGATGACGAGCGGTTTCTCTACGTGCTTTCCCGGCCGTGGCTCGTTCCATATGACGGGGACGTGAATGATTTTGTGGATGCGAAGACCCTGTCCGGCAAGGTGATGGCCGGTTATCAGGGATGGTTTCGGACGCCGAATGATGCGGAGGACAACGGCTGGCAGCACTGGGGGCGCACAGCCTTTGACAGGCTGGATGCAACGCAGATTACCGTGGATATGTGGCCCTATGTGTCCGACTATCTGCCCGAGCGACTTTGTCCCGCCGACGGGATGGTGCTGGAGAGCGGCCGCCCGGCATATCTCTTCTCCTCGGCCGATCCGGAAACGGTTCAGCGCCATTTTCGGTGGATGCGGAAATACAACATCGACGGTGTTTATCTGCAGCGGTTCATCACCCGAAACAACAGCGGCTACTACGGCGCTTCGGAATTTGTGCTGGATAACGTGCGCAAAGCCGCCGCCCGCGAGGGACGGGTCTGGGCGCTTGAATACGATGTCAGTTCGCTGGACAACGACGCCAGCCCGTTGGAAGTGATGACGAATGACTGGCAGTGGCTGGTGAATGATCTCGGGATTCTGGACGATCCGCGCTATCTGCACGAAGACGGCAAACCGGTCCTGTTCATCTGGGGATTTTCCGTGGAGGGGCGGGACTTCACCATCGATCAGGCCAATGAAATTGTGGACTATTTCTCGTCGCAGAATCTTTATCTGATCGGTGGCGTCAACTGGTACTGGCAGAATAAAAGTGACTGGTATGACCATTACCGGCGCTACGACCAGCTGCTCGGCTGGATGGAATCCGACCGCAGCCGTCTGAGCAGCCAGAAGCAGCAGCTCGAAAACTGGGGCATGAAAATTCTCCCGCATGCCTGGCCCGGATTTTCCTGGTGTAACCTGAAAATGCTGCAGCCGGGAACGCAGTACACGCCGCGCAGCGGCGGGCAGTTTTATTGGAACCGTCTCTACAACGCCGTTTCCTGCGGGGCCGACCAAATCTTTCTGGGCATGTTCGATGAGTACGATGAGGCGACGGCGATCATGCCGATGTCCGATGAGCACCCGGCACCGCACACCGCGTGGGGACAGTACATCGACAACGAAGGCCGGGACCCATTTCGCTATCTTCAGCTGAGTGTTGCCGCACGGGAGATGTTGCGCGGTGAGCGTTCGGTCTCGTCATCGCTTCCGTCTCCCGACAGCCTGGTGGATCCGGCATACGGCGGAGCCCATGCAACCGCCTATCTGCGGCAAACCAATTCGGAAAACGGGCTGATGCTTCGGGAGCCGTCCGATGGGCAGACCGTCGCGGCGGTTGTCGGCGGCTATGACTGCCGAGTGAACGGTCCGGATCCTTCTGCAGATTATTATTTTTATTTTGATATCGATGACTCGCTTTGCTTCAGCAATCAGGCCGGACAGGCGGTTACGGTTGAAATTGAGTACTATGATGATGCGGGCACCGCGGGAGCCCGGTTCCGGCTGCAGTACGACGGTCTGTCCGGATCTTACGCGCCACATGCGACCGTTTATACGGCGCCGGGAAGCGGCGGGTGGAAAAACCTGCGCTGGAATATCAACGATGGCCTGTTCGCCGGAAGGCAGCATCTCGACTCGGATTTCCGTATCGCACTGTATTCGGGTGATCAGGCGGCCCTCCGCCGGGTCAGTGTGTTTTTTCCGGAAGAAGAGGCCGGAACGACCGCTGCGGACGAGGTCGGTCTCCAGTGGCTGGACGGCGAGGTGTCCTGGTCGACCGCCGCCGGTGCCGTCGGCTGGCAGTTATTCCGGAGCGACTCACTGGACCAGCCGGAGTGGCAGGAGATTCCCGGCACAGTCCGCATTTCGGATGAGACGGTTTTTTATCGTCCTGAAGCAACCGCTGAAGCGGGATTCTACCGGCTGGAACGGACCGTCAGGCAATAGGGGGAATGAGATGAGGCAGGTGAAGTTTTTTATACTTTTTCTCGTGGTGCTTTCCAGTATGGGGCGGGCCGATCGAGTGATCAACGGCAGTTTTGAAACCGGAACGCCCGGAGTGCTGGTTCCGCCGAGTCCGTCTGTAGATGTGGTGGTCGGCTGGCGGGCTTTTGATACGTCGGGAGCGTTTGTGACGTATGAACTGATTTCTGATCCGAAGGAGGCGTTCGACGGAAACAACTATATCCGTATTACCTCCACAGCAAGTGAGGGCGTCGTGGATTCCGGACTGGACATCACCTGGGGCAGAGCCGGGGCCTTTACGGTTTCGACTGGTGTGACCTATACCGTTTCGTTTGCTGCCAAACGAATTGACGGTACAGACAATTCCCTGTTCGTGGGAATCAAGACCTTTGACGGAAACGTTGCGCTGGAATCATTGGTCAGCGAGGGAATGTCGCTGACGGATACCTGGGCCGTGTACTCGTATGACATTACCCCGACATTATCGACCTCCAGCGGGGACGATCCGGTTCTGTACATTGGATTCCGCCCCAAAAGCACCCGTTTGCTGGATGAGACCATCTGTCTGGATGCTGTCCGCTGCCGCGGCCGGACCGCTTTTGCGGAGGTCGGGCAGATGGCATTGGGCGAGGCCGACGTGCGCCTGACGGTTTTCGGTGCCGATCGCACCGCTTACAGCCTGCAGTCTACGACCAATCTGGCGTCCTCGCCGATTGTCTGGTCGCAGCATGAATCGGTGCAGGGCAGCGGTGTTCCGCTGGAACTGGCCACTGCGGTGACCGCGGATCCGGTCAGGTTCTTCCGGGTGGAAACCGAAGAGGTGCTCTCCGGAACCCCGGCGATTTCTGCGGTGCAGTATGCGCAAGACGATCTGCCGCTGATTGCCGGCAGTGTGACGGAGTACGGTGCGGATCCTTCCGGTTTGTCCGATTCTACGACCGCGTTCACTTCCGCACTGAATGCCTGTGCCTCGCAGGGCGGCGGGACGGTTTTTGTTCCCGCCGGGGAGTATCGGATTGATGGGACGCTCCGCATCCCCTCCGGCGTGACGCTGCGCGGAGACTGGTGCCTGCCGGAAGACGGGACGCGTTCCGAAATCGGAACCCTGCTGAAGGCCTATGCGGGGCGGGGCGATCCGGACGGAACCCCATTCATTCAGCTGGGGGGTGTCGGTGGTCTGAAAAACATGGCCATTTGGTATCCGGAGCAGGCGTATGACCAGATCGTTGCATATCCATGGACCATCAAGCAGAGCGGTATCGAGGGCATGACGGTGGAGAATGTCACCCTGTTCAATGCCTATCAGGGAATCAAAATCGGCCCGGAGGTCAACGAACTGCATCTCTTGCGAAATATTTACGGAACCCCGTTGCGATACGGTTTGTTCCGTGACCGGACGACGGATGTCGGACGAGCGCAGCAGGTTTGTTTCTCTCCCGATTACTGGGCGGAATCCGGACTGCCGGGGGCCCCGGCTGCCGAAGCGCAAGAAGCTCTTCTGAGGGAATGGATGCAGGCCAACGGCGAGGCGTTTGTGATCCATTTTCCTAACTGGATCTTTATGTGCGATATTGTTGTCGATGGGTACCGGACCGGTATTTCCACATGGCCGTCCATCGCCGTGGATGACCGGGTGGGGCCGAACGGCGGTGTGTACGGTTTGACGATTACCAACTGCATGACCGGGATTCAGCTGGGGAACAACAATGAGCACGGTTTTCTGGTCACCAAAGGGAATATCCATACTGAGGAAGCGGCGGTTTTGGCCACGTCGGAGTTTGCCAGTCTGGCGCAGTTCAATGCGGTATCGATTTCCGGTGCTGTCAGCAATCAGGGGAGCGGCCTGCTGAGTTTTGTTAATTCTGAATTTGTACAGTGGCCGGCGGGGCAATTTGCGATCCATGTGCAGCAGGGCGGGCTGGCTGTTCTGCAGTCCGCATTTCGACAGAACAGCAAGCAGATTTATCTTGGCGCGCAGGTGCGCGGGGCTCTGATTGTCGGCAACTCGTTTCCCGACACCGTATCCGGCGGGCCGGTGCAGCCGTATATCGAAAATCATGCATTCGGCGCTGACGTCGACATTTCGCATGAAGCGTTGAACCTCTCTGTTATTGACACAGATTACGAACACATTGCGCCGGTGCGCCGCCCGCAGAGTCGACTGCTGTATGATGCGAAGAGCTACGGCGCGCAGGGTGACGGGGCAAACGATGATTCCCTCGCGATTCAGGCCGCGTTGCGAGCGGCCCGTCAAACCGGGGGAACCGTTTATCTTCCGCCGGGGAAGTATTTGCTGGCCGATGAGCTTATGGTGCCCACCGGCGTGGAACTGCGCGGTTCGTTCGATACGCCGCACCATACGCTGTTCGACGGTGGATCTCCGGGACCTAAAGGCGCCCAGTTGATCGTGAATACGGGACAGAATGAACCCGAGGGTGCGCCGCTGATCCGGCTGGAAGCCGGTGCCGGTGTGCGGGGAATCACGGTGTATTATCCCGACCAGACCGTGGACAGTACCGATTATATCCCGTATCCGTGGACCATTCAGGGACTCGGTTCCAATGTGTGGGTCCGGGATGTCACATTGGTGAATCCGTATCAGGGCATTGATTTCGGAACATACGACACGACCGGACATGTCATTGACTATGTGGCCGGCTCTCCGTTGGTGACCGGCGCATTTGTCGGCCGAAGCGCTGAGGGCTGGGTGCAGAATGTGCAGTTTATTCCGCATTACTGGACACGGTCCGATTATGCGAATCAGCCGGTTGACGGACCGACTCTGCGCGGGTTTACACAGCAGACACTGGACGGAATGATTTTTGGAGCCTGTGAAAATGAACATGTGCTGAATACCTTTGTTTACGGGGCGCGGCGGGGCCTGAGGTTGATCGAACAGAACGGAACCGCCTGCAGCGGAACCTTTATTGCGCACGGAACCGACGGCAGCGGCACGGCGCTGCAGATCGATGCGGCCGGTTCTGTCGATTTCATGAACACACAGCTGGTGGCCATGGAAACGACGGCGACTCGACGGAATATTTATGTGACTGGCGGTCTCAGCGGAACCGTTCGTTTTTTCAATACAATCTGCTGGGGACAGCCGGATAAGAACATTGAAATCAACAGCGGGAAGATTGAGCTGCAGCAGGCCGGGTTTTCCCGCGCGGCGCCGGTGGAGCTGCGTGGAGGCCAGACAAAAGTCAATGGGGCATACTTCCAGCGTGATGCGGAAAATATAGTGATTCGCTCCGGCATTGTGTCGGCACAGATCGTCGGCAATGTCAGGATCGGAAACGGCGCGGAGTCGGAAAACTTCATCAACGAGGCCGGATCGGCCGCGATATTCGAGCATAATATCCGGATGCCCTGAATTCCACTGAATCCCCGGAAAGAAACGGGTTTCGATATTTGAGGGGATGGTATCATTTTTAATGAAACGTTTATTCGTTCCCTGATGGAGTGGGTAATTCATCTGGAGAATACACCGTAGAAACAGGTGGATTACGATTGCGTTGCTGGGAATCGTTGAGATAACGGGGATGGTGCAGATGTTGTCCCGGTTTGAAATCACTGGAGTTGCCGCGAGTCGGATTGGTTTTATGGATGTTTTAGAGGGGGTTCTTGAAGACCTGGTTATGCCGGAACGAATCACTGATTCGTTTGCCAACAGGAACGATGAGGATAATTTTATGGCGAACAGCATAGGAGATAAGCTTCGTTCTTCCTCTTCGATCTTTAATGTTTTTATTGCAGACGAAATTGACCCTTGACGATTTTTGACAAAATGGTAAAACGTTTATTCAATCTGATAGTGGGGTAGAAATAAGGAGGAAGCAATGAGGAATAAGTGGATGATAATCGCACTGCTGGGAATCGTTGGAATAAAGGGGGAGGCGCAGACTCAGTATCGGTTTAAAGCCATCGGTCCGGGAACCGATAATCAGTGGACCAATGAACTGAACTGGATTGAAGCGGGCACGACGGCCGCTGTTATTCCCGGCACGAATGATATTGCGATTATCAGTAAGGATGGGGAGCTGAATACCACAGCAATTTTAAATACTCTGGCTGTTGCGACGGAGGGGCAGAACAATAACGTGACCTTTGATATCAATGATGGAGATTCTCTGAAGACATCTATCATGCGAATTGCCAGTTACAACGGTACAAACAACACCGGTACCGTGAATGTGAACAGTGGCGGAACACTCCACACGACAAGCGGAGAATTCAGAATGGGCGGAGTGGTGGCTACAGCGACGGGTAATCAGGATTATCTGAATGTGAACAGCGGCGGAACCGCTACAATCGAAGGTATGATGTACATTGGATATCGAGATTCAAACGAGGCAGTGATTACGGTTGGTGGAGTACTGAATACCCAAGGTAAAATTAATATGGGGCAGGGCGTTGGAACGACCGGTAGAATCGATATTTTGGATGGCGGTGTCATGAACGCCAATGGTACCGCGGAGTTTGATATCGGGCTTGGGGATATTGGGTTCGGTTCGGGAGAGGTAAATGTGGCCGGTACACTCAACACATCCGCATCCTATTTTGATATCGCTGTGGGCGTGGCAGGCAAGGATACCTCGGGCAGTCTGACCGTTACTGAAACTGGAGTGTTGAGTGGGGCCGGCGGAGCGATTCGGTTGGCAACTGGTGCTGGCAATGCCTGTTCAGCTACGATGACTGTAATGGGGGTGGTCAGTAATTCCGATGTCATTCAAGTTGGATCTTCGAGTGCAACCAGCACTGCAGCGTTGAAAATAAGCGGTCCCAAAGCATTGGTTCAGGTGTCTGGGTTTAACTTTAATGAGACCATAGGCGGTGAGACCGCGATGGTTGTGTCGAACGGAGCACAGTTCGTTTCTGAAGGCTGGATGAATTGCGCCGGCAATTCCAGCGGGGAAATCTTGATTGCCGATGGCGGCAGTTTTTCTGTAGCAAAAATCAATACACTGAACGATACGATTTTTACACTGAGCGGAACCAATGCAACGCTGACGGTTGGAAACATCAATCCGATTGGTGGTGTCAACGGCGGATACATCGACCTGCAGGACGCGGACGGAACATCCTCTAGTCGGATTGTCTTTACAGGTGCGGAGGAAAGCACCATTACCAATCTGGTTGCTGCCGGAACCATCACAAACTCCCTCTGGTCCGGTCAGGAAGATTGGTATCAGGTTGCCGCGAACGGCAATGGTGATCTTGTTCTTTCAGCGATTCAGCCTGTCACAGAAATTAAAGCGCTTGAAATGGTCGGAGAGAGTCTGTTGAAAATAACGATCAATTCAACCGACCAATGGGGGCAGCTGAAGTTGGTCGGAACGTCAGACCTTCTCAAGGACGAGTGGGATTATGTTGCCCATTCGGATAACGGAAGTAATGCGTTTGTGGTAACAAACCTGTTGTATTCAACGCAAGAAGATGCAGCAACCTGTTCGGTTTACGTGCAGGCAACAAATTCTGCGGTATTTTTCGGCATTGAGTAAATGATGATCCCTGGTCGTGATTGATGTCGAAATATTCCAGCTGAAACTCTGCGCACTGGACCGCTCAGGGTTTCGGTCTTTTTTTAGAGAATTTACTGTGGTGTTTGCAGTCATTTTTTCCGATCCAGTTTTCGGACGGCCCCGTGGTTCATTTTTTTAGAAGGTTAAACGTTATTTGCTGTTCAAAGCCCTTGCGGTGTTTTGTTCAGGTTGAAGAGAGGGCTTAGTTGATGGAGTCAAAGAAGACAGCCATTGTTGTCGCGCATACGCATTGGGATCGGGAGTGGCGATATCCGATCTGGAAGAACCGGTCGCTGCTGATTGAGTTTATGGATTGGCTGTTGGATATTCTCGAAACCGATCCGGAGTACGGCGGTTTTCTGCTCGACGGCCAGACCGTATGTATCGCGGACTATCTGGAGATGCGTCCGGAGAAACGCGAGCGGATTGCCGCACAGGTCAAGGCCGGTAAACTGGCGATTGGGCCTTGGTATACGCTGCCGGATCTCTTTCCGATTGCGGGGGAATGCCTGGTGAGGAACCTGCTGAAAGGCATCCGTTTTGCAGAAGAGCTTGGTGGATACAATCCGATTGCCTATCACACGTTCGGTTGGGGGCAGACCGCCCAGTTCCCGCAGATTTATCAGGATATAGGCATTCACTATGCCGTGGCGGCCAAAAAAGTGTCGCATGAGCGTGCGCCGCACTGTGAGTTCCTGTGGACTGCTCCGGACGGATCACAGCTGCTGACATCGCGCCTCGGTGTGTTCACCCGTCAGAACGGTTATTTTTATCTTCATTTTCCGGTTCGACTGAACAATATCTATGATGAGAACCAGTATGCCTGGAAGTGGGGTGAAAGCGGAATCTGTTACCATCGGGCCGATGAGGAACTGCATGAGAACGACTATTTTCGAATTGATCACGAGGACGGATATTACAAAGAAAATGTAAAGAATGCAGCCCAGCGCACTTGGGACAATATGGACGAAACGCTGGTTGGAGACTGGCGGATTCTGATGTGCGGCTGCGATTTTTCTACGCCGAATCCTTACCTGCCGCAAATGATTAAAGATTGCAACGAAGTACTGCCGGACATTGACTTCCGGATGGGCTCGCTTCAGGAATATTTTCAAGGATTGGAAAAACGAATTGATCGGGCCGAGATTCCGGCAGTTAACGGCGAACTGCGCGACGGGGAACCCTGCGGGGCATCTGCCAATGCATTGGCGACGAGGATTCACATTAAGCAGCTGAATAAAAAAGTGGAAAACGTGATGATCCGCCGCACGGAACCGTTGGCGGCATCGCTGATGATGCTGGGCGACGTGTATCCGACGGCATTCCTGGCCAGGGGCTGGGACTATCTCCTGAAAGCTCATCCGCACGATTCGATCAATGGAGTCACACAGGACAAAACAGTCGAAGACAACCTGTACCGCCTCAATCAGGCGCTGGAAATCGGGGAAACTGTTTATGAAGATTGCGTGGCCGGACTGCTGAAACGGATTGATTTCTCAGCTTATGATAAACAGGACACCCTGCTTCTGCTGCACAATTCGCAGCCGCGTGCGATTCACGAAATTCTTCCGGTGGTGATCGATACGCCCCAGGAGGAAAATGTTTGGGCGGTCGGCGTTGAGGACATCGACGGAGCACCGCTGGCGGTGCAGGCGATTTCCCGCGACGAGCACAAACAGCCGGTGCACGACATTGAGGCGCGTCCGTGGCCATTCTATGTTGATCGACATCATCTCTATCTGGATACCGGGGATATTCCGGCTGGCGGTTACAAAGTGGTCCGGGTTGTCGCCGAAAGGACATTCTGGCGCGATGAAGAATGGTGGCCGGCGATGCGCAAGAGCGCGGGAAAGGATATCGGACAGGGAACCCGCTCGCTTGAAAATGAATTTCTGAAAGTAACCGTGAATGCCGACGGAACATTCGACCTGACCGACAAGTCGACGGATCGAGTGATTCCTGGAATGCATTATTTTGAAGACGATGGTGATACGGGAGACTACTGGGCCTATTATCCGCCGTACGGCAATCAGGTGATTTCCAGCCGAGGATTCAATTCCCGGATCTGGATGGAAGACAACGGCCCGCTCAGCGCGACGATCGGGATAGAAACCTGCATGCAGATTCCGGCCCGCGCCGAATACGGCACGGCGAAGATTCAGGGATATGGCAGGCGGAGCGACGAACTGGTGGACCTGAAAATCGTTTCCCGCATCACGCTGAATCGGGGCTGCCGCCACCTGAAGGTGAAGACCTCCATTGACAACCGGGCGCGGGACCATCGCGTGCGCCTGATGATTCCGACCGATATCCGGACGGACTTTTCGGATGCAGCGGGCCACTTTATCGTTGATCGGCGCGGTGCGGTTCACGAGTGCGACGCCGATGGTACATTCTATCCCGAGATGGCGCTGCGGCCGCAGGGCATCTTCGCCAGTGTCAGCGACGGCGACATCGGGCTGTCGGTGCTCAACAACTGCCTGACGGAATTCCAGTTGATGACGGATGACCGCGGGACGATTGCGCTGACTCTGCTGCGTGCCATCCGGAACCGGATCTGTACCGAATCCCGGATTTCTTCGGAGTTTCCGAATAAGCTCGGCAGTCAGATGCTGCAGACCGTGGACTATGAATATGCCGTGTACCCGCACCGGGGCGACTGGCAGCAGGCAAACGTGTTTGCGGAAGCCGACGCGCTGAATGCCAAACCGGCAGCGGTTCAGGTTTCCAACAGCGGCGGCGGAGACCTGTCGCCATCCGCCGGTTTCTATTCGATTGAGAACGAAACGCTGGTCCTGTCTAGTGTGAAGAAAGCCGAGGACCGGAACTCGCTGGTCCTCCGACTTTATAATCCAACGAAAGAGCTGCAGACTGGCGCGGTAACATTCGGTTTTCCGCTGGAGCGCGTGTGGAAGATCAACCTGAACGAAGTTCGCGGGAACGAACTTCCCGTGAAGGCCGGGACGGTTTCGCTGTCTGTTCCCTCCGGAAAAATTGTTACGCTTGAAGTGGAATCGAAAGGGAGTGCGCAGTGAAAAACATATTCGGGGAACTGATGTTTACATCGGGCCTGCTGGTGACGGGGACGGCGTTGGCGAATGATTCGAGTTCCCTTAAACCTAATGTGCTCCTAATTGTGGCCGATGATTTTGGCAGTGGTTCGCACGCCGCACCTGAACCGGCTGGCTGAACAGGGCATGCGCTTTACCAATGCCAATACGCCTGCATCGGTCTGCTCTCCGACACGGTATGCATTGCTGACCGGCCGTTATGCTTGGCGCGGACCGCTGCCGTTCGGGGTGGTCGGCATCAACGATCCTCTGACCATTGAACCGGATCGTCCAACCGTTGGCGGTCTGATGAAACGATCCGGATATCGTACGGCACAGATCGGAAAATGGCATCTGGGATATGGAGACCGCATGCTGTCGAACCCTGCGGAGCGTATCGACCATCTTTCTCCGGGACCCAACGATCTCGGTTTCGACTATCATTTCGGCCTGCCGCAGAATCTGGACGACCCGTTGCGGGTCTGGATTGAAAACGACGGAATTTACGGTCTTCGCTCGCTAAAGATCAGTCAGTATGCTCATTCTTTTTATGGCGGAACCTATGCGGGGTTTGATGCGCCGCAGCGCAGCCGGGAAGAGGCGACGGAGTTCCTGACGGAACGGGCGTCCGACTGGATTCGGAAAGTGCACCGGGACAAGCCGGATCAGCCGTTCTTTCTCTACTTTGCTCCGCCGGCGGTTCATCATCCGATTGTGCCGTCAGAAACCATGCGCGGCACAAGTGATTGCGGAGCATACGGTGACTTTATTCAGGATCTGGACCTGTCGGTCGGTCGGCTGATCGGCACGCTGGCTTACGAAGGAATTCTGGATGACACGCTGGTTATCTTCACGGCGGACAACGGGGCCGACCTTCCCGATTCGCCCAATCAGCCTGAAATACGGGCCCGGCAGGCGGGGCTGCTGGCGAACGGTCCGCTGCGCGGAGACAAGCACCGGATTTACGAAGGCGGCATGCGCGTTCCGCTGATTGTCCGCTGGCCGGGGCGGGTGCCGGCGGGGTCGGTGGCCGACCACATGGTGAATATTGTTGATATTTATGCAACCTTGGCGAATGTCCTCAGCGACCGGCTGAAGGACGGTGAGGCTCCCGACAGCTTCAGCTTCCTGCCGACCCTGCTGGGCGAAGAGCAACCGGATCGACGTTCGATGGTAAGCGACAGCGAGGCTGGAATTCTCGCGCTGCGCTCCGGGACGTGGAAATACATTGAAGGGAAATTCCCGGACTCCATGTCGGCGAACCATAAAATGCGCGCCGGTTATTTCCGCGGGGAAGATGAGCGGGCACTGTACGACCTGGTCGCCGATCCTGGGGAGCAGCACAACCTGATCGGCGAATATCCGGAGGTTGCTGAACAGATGCAGAAGACGCTGGATGCGTATCGGAAAAATGGGAAATCCCGCTGATTTTTATGAAGTAAAGAACAGCGTTTTTCGGGCACGAAACGTGGATGAAAAGGAATGGAATGAAGAAAAAAGCAGGGTGTATCGCGACGATCATCTGTACCGTATGCTGGGCAGCATCGGCGGATGTGACCGTGAATTTTGAGAACGCGATTGGTCCGGGGCGCGATGAAAAAAGCGTGGGGTCGATGACGCTGAATTTTTCCGTGGACGATTCCGGGCGGGTTACGCTGGATACGGTGTCCCTGGCCCGTCCGACGGAGGTTTCAACAGAAGCTGTGAAAACCTGGCTCGGTCCAGTGGGAACGGTGGACTGG
Source organism: Tichowtungia aerotolerans (assembly GCF_009905215.1). GTDB lineage: Bacteria > Verrucomicrobiota > Kiritimatiellia > Kiritimatiellales > Tichowtungiaceae > Tichowtungia > Tichowtungia aerotolerans. Next base: position 2,372,509 of record NZ_CP047593.1, read on the forward strand.
AAGGGCGCCCGCGGAACGGAATTTTCAATCACGCTGGATGGCCGAAAGGCCGGCAATAAAACGGTGAACATTCTGCGGTTGAGCCGACCCGCTAATTCCTGGGGTACGCTGGGGGGGGCGGCGGAAACTGACGTTCACCCCGAAAACTGGACCAGTTGATACTTTAGGATTCGGCTTCGTTTAACCTCATGATAAGGAGGACGAATGAAGCGGAAGAGATACACAGAGGAACAGATCGTATATGCCCTGAAGCAGGCGGAGAACGGCGAGAAGATAGCCGAACTATGCCGGTCGATGGGAGTCAGTGAGGCCACGTTTTACAACTGGCGCAAGAAGTACAAGGGGCTTGGAGTAAGCGAGGTGCGGGAGTTACGCATGTTACGTGATGAAAACCGCAAGTTGAAGCAGCTCGTAGCCGACCTGAGTCTGGACAAGCACATCTTGCAGGAGGTCATTGCAAAAAAGCTCTGAAGCCTGCACGGAAGCGCGAACTGGCCGAGGGGGCATGTGATGCATACGGACTCTCGGGCCGCCGGGCGTGCGGGCTTTTTGAGTTAAGCCGGACCACCTTTTTCTACAAAGCGAAGCCTCGGGACGATGAGGCGCTTCGTCTGCGGATTAAGGAACTGGCCGCTAAACGTGTCCGGTTCGGTTACCGGCGCATTCATGTTCTGTTGCGCCGGGAAGGATGGGAGATTAATCACAAAAGAGTCTATCGGGTCTACATGGAGGAAAACCTTGCCGTTCGCACGAAACCCCGTAAAAAGTTGGCGAACCGGCCTCGTGTTCCTCTTGAGCAGGCTGCCGGGCCCAACGAGCAATGGAGTATGGACTTTGTGATGGATCGCACCGAGGACGGGCGTCACTTCAGGATACTGACGGTAGTCGATAACTTTAGTCGGGAATGCCTGGCGCTATATGCTGACCGATCCATCACCGGTGAAAAGGTCGCGTCTTGTCTGAACGGAGTGGCTAATCAACGCGGTTATCCCAAAAGCATTCGTGTGGACAACGGAAGCGAGTTTTACTCCAGGTCGATGGATGCCTGGACATATCATCATGAGGTCGCCATGGAGTTTATCCGACCGGGTAAGCCGACCGAAAATGGATACATCGAAAGCTTCAACGGAAAGTTGAGGGATGAATGTTTGAATGTGGAGCTTTTCTTCGGAGTGGACGATGCCCGTGATAAACTCGCAGCATGGAAAAAAGATTACAATGAGCAGCGACCGCATAAGTCGCTTGATAACAAGACTCCGACGGAATATATAGGTGCGTGGATGGAGGCGTCCGCGCTTCCCACCCTCCTCCGGAGGAGGGAGGGAACCCAGAGAACACAGCAACTATTAGAAGCCGTATTTTAGAGGCTCAGTGGTCCAATCGACGGGGGCAGGTCAATACCCGTGCTGGACTCTCATTAGAACCTGTCCAGTCCATGGGGGCAGGTCAAATACGCTATCGTTTATATCGCCGATTCGGACGTTTAGATTTGGTCCAATGGAAACCATTCGGTGAGTTGTGCAGTTAAGTCGGGTTTGTCTAATTTTGGTGGCTTTTTTCAACGGGTTTGTATCAACCGTTATTGATTTTTTAAACATTAAAACAGTTTCGAACCGACTGTCGCTCGATCAATTGGAACGGAATAATTAATTTGCTGAGAGGAGCATCGGGGGTATTGATCCTCTGCAACATGATTTTGGCTCCCTCTTCTCCCATTCGCTTTCGATCAATACGAATAGTGGTGAGCATCGGGTCAGATTTAATCGCGAAGTCAGTATCATCATATCCCGTTATACTGATCTGTTCCGGAATATTGACGCCGGCTTCCTGTAATCCTTTCATGATGTGGAATGCTTGATCATCATTAATGGTGACGACAGCTGTTGCTGAAATTTTCTGTTTCAGGTTTTGTAAAATAATATTTACTGCATCTTCATCTGTATCAACGGCGATCACCTTGCAGGCTTCCTCGCTTAGGCCTAATTGACGAATCTGAGCTTCAAACCCCATGCAACGGGCAGTTTCATTGAAATTAGTGAACTTGTGACGGAACATGATGATGCGTCGATGTCCCTGATTATAGAGATAAGAAGTCAGTTCCATTATGGCGCGAAAGCCGTCGGATGTGACTGAATCCAGGGAGACGCCGGCGATATCGGTATCGAGCATGAGAAAAGGAATTGAAGTGTGGTTTAGTTTTTCCTTAAAATCATCTGAATAGCCTCCCATGAGAATGGTGCCGTCCACATAGCCTTCCCGAATGAATTTTGGTAGGTCATCATGCTGGGTAGAGAGATCGTATCCTGCGAGCAGGAGGTTGTAGTTTGCTTTGGTCAGGGTCTCTTCCAAGCCTTCCATGACTTCAGAGTAAAAAATATTCCCGAAAATCTCAGTGCAGGAGGGGTAAAAGAGAATGCCTATAGTTTCCGTTGTTCTAGTGCGGAGATTTTTTCCAGCAGCACTGGGGTAATACCCAATTTTCTTGCAGGTTTCCAGGACTCTTTTTTTTGTGGCCTTTCCGATTCGGCCCTGATTGTTCAGGACGCAGGAGACCGTGGCGATGGAGCAGTTAGCAACCCGTGCCACATCCTTGATTGTCGGGTTTTTTAAATTTGTGGATATTTTGTTCATGAAGGAAATATTTCGCCTACCGAATTTGTCTACGCCTTATTCTTAATTATTGCACGACTTTTTCGGAAAAATAGACTGTAAGATTATTCCTGACTGTTCGCATCGTAAGGTCGCCGGATTGCAGTACAATGAGTTTTCATTATTGAGATAGTGGGTGGCATTCATTTTTGAAATGAAATCGCTCCAAAGGCCGAGAAGTATGAAAATGAACAAGGAGTTTGACTGGATTTATACGTGCTGCGCAAAAGCATGTGAACCCTGTTGTGGGAGCAACTTGAGAGAGGCTTCAAAAGCTAATGCGCCATAGTGATATTACACTGACAACCGGAAGGAAGCTATGCAGGCACGAGCCAGCTTCCAATGAAGCAGGCGTTGGACGGGGTGTTTGCTCTATAGAGCGTCTGAAAGTGTCAGATCTTTCTTCTGCTCTAGATTCGGCATTTAAGGGGGGGGCAATCGCTCGAAGGCGATATACAACGAAAGCCCCTGTTAATGGGGCTTTCAGTCGTTGTCTGGTCCAGAGTATCCCGGATAAAAAAATGGCGGAGAGGGGGGGATTCGAACCCCCGGTACCCCTTATAAGGGTACGGCGGTTTAGCAAACCACTGCTTTAAGCCACTCAGCCACCTCTCCGCAGGAACGGTTTATGTATGATATTCCCGATCAAAGCGCAACGGGAAAAGGCAACTATCTGTTCTTTCGCTGCTCATCCCACCAAATCAGCTCTTTTTCGTGGCGTCCGGTGGTGCGGGCTGCAAACTTGAAATAAAGAAATGCATCCAGAAAATCGCGGTGGCGCAGCATGCGATTGGTGTTTTTTCCGCTCATTTTCAGGAAACGCGGCTGAGCGGCCATGATGGAGGCAATATGGGCGGTGACTGCTTTGGGAATCCGGATGCGGTCGCACAGCTGGCCGATATGGCGGTGAGTTGCTTCGGTGAGCGCCTCGGCATGCGAGAGGTTTTCGCTTTTCATCAGGTGTTCGGCGACCCATTCGTGGTATTCGCCGAAAAACAGGGCGAAGAGCAGAGCGGGGTTGATATCGATGCCGGCGTGTCGCCAGCGATCAATCTGCTTAAAGGTCTTTTGCATCCAATGGGTTTTCCCCTCGCCATCCGGAGCTTTGAGCCACGCTCCGATTTCCGGAAAGAGGTGTTCGAACACCTGCAGTTCGCAGCTGAGCATAAAGACCTGTTCTGCTTTTCCGCAGTGCATCAGTTTGAGGATTTCTTCATAAAGCCGGGAGGAGGAGCATCCTTCGAGCCGCTCAGCCTGTTCACGGGCTGCTTTTTTTGCTGCGGGCTCAATATCAAAGCCCAGTGTGGCAGCAAACCGCAAGGCGCGCAGGATGCGGACGGGATCTTCGGTAAAGCGAACGTCGGGGTCGCCGATGACGCGGATGATTTTCTGCTGCAGGTCTTTGAGTCCGTCGGCGTAGTCGATGATGGAAAAGTCGGCAATGTTGTAGAAGAGCGCATTAATCGTGAAGTCGCGGCGCAGAGCGTCTTCTTCTGGGGTGCCGAAAACATTGTCGCGCAGTACCAGGCCCTCCTCGGATACACAATGGCAGTTTTCTCCACAGGTTTCGGGTTCAGGGGAAGGCGCGCGGAATGTAGCCACTTCGATGATTTCATTTCGGAAATAGACATGGGCGAGCCGAAAACGACGCCCAATGAGCCTGCAGTTTCGGAACGTTTTTTTGACTTCTTCGGGGGTGGCGTTGGTTGCTACGTCGAAGTCTTTCGGGTTGCGTTTCAAAAGCAGATCGCGTACACCGCCGCCTGCGAGATAGGCGGTGTATCCGGCATCTTTCAGGCCGTAAAGCACTTTAAGGGCTGCGGAGCTGATCTGCTTGCGGCTGACGACGTGATCGGGGCGGGCTATAATGTTTGGGTCCATAAAAACAATTCAATTTTCCAAATGTTGGAAAAATGTAAGCCCAGAGAGGAGCCTGTGAAAGGCTTTTTTACAAACCTTGGAAATTTTTCGGTCGATTTTTCCAGGGATTGGACAGTCAGGCCGGTTCGCCGGCGGTCTGTTCTTCAATCCACCGGATGATGACATCGACGATATAGGAAATCTCTTTTTCTTCCAGTTCGGTGCCTTTTTCGATGCCGTGGAACTTGGCCAGTTTGTCGCGATCGCTGGTTCCGGTGGCGTGCTGTGCGATAAAAACGGGGTGTCCTTTCAGGGGCGTTTGGCGGCCGTCGTTTTTTGGTTCGGCCGGAGCGAGGCGTTTGCGAACGAAGTCTGTTGCATGCAGCTGCAGGATGTCAACGCCTCGTGAGAGGACGTATTCTTTCTCGGGTTCGCCCATGTCCAGCTTTTCGATTTGCTTGGAGCGGGCCAGTTTCGCTTTGAGTGTATTCCAGCTTTTTTCGTCTAGTTTCTGCACGGTTTTGCGCCTTCCTCTCTGCTGAACGCTTGTTCCAGCACAAGCTACAGTATAGGGATAGAAGGGTCGTGAGGCAAGGGTGGAAAGAAAAATCATCCGGAAGCGTTGACTTTATAAAAAGTTCCTGTTTAATTACGCGCTTTCCTGGATGCACCTGTGGTGGAACTGGCAGACACGCAAGATTCAGGTTCTTGTGCCCGCAAGGGCGTGGAGGTTCGAATCCTCTCAGGTGCACCAACTTTTCTTAAGGCGGACTCAGCTCGAGTTCGCCTTTTGTTTTTTATCCCCTTTTTAACCAGTAAATGGCGTTTTTTTGCATTCTTCCATTGTGCGGATGCCCGCAGTTTCCGGCAACCGCGGCAATGGGCGACACCGAACATCATCCGGATCGATCGTCTTCCAAAATCATCTACGCGATGTGCAGGATCTGATACGTTCGGTGTATTAGCTGGTCGGAGTCGTAATCTATCTTTTCGATCGGTTCAGATGGTGCGGTCCGCTGTTGACCCGTTATGACACTGATGTTTCAAGTGTGAAATAGTTTCTGAAGGCAGTCCTTGATTTAGCCGGTGGCATCCACCCACGTTCACTGAGCGGACTTTAGGTATTCGTTGGAAATACAGAGGCAGATGGGTGTGATGGTTGTTTCGGAAATCTGGTTATGGACGACATGCGATGGGGGTACGCAGAAGCAGTTGCTTTGCGCGTCGTAAGTTGCCCGTCAATTGTCGTGGCGCTGGTCTCAGCCAGGAAATAGACGGTTTCGACCGTACGGTGGATGTGATCGGAGATGGCATCACTGCTTTTTGCACATCCATTTCAAATGCGCATCGCAATCTCTCAGGAGCCTGCTCTTAAAAGATAAACATTCGGCGTCTATCCTCGGTTGGGACAAACAGGGGCGGCTTGTTTTTAGAAAATGACCGGGGACTGAATCTGAGCCAGCATTCAGCCGGTTACTGCAGGGAAAACAGATAGAGCAAGAATCTGTTTTCCCTGCTTTGGTGAGTCGAATCTACTCTGTTGGTAAGGGAACCAGTTCTGCGGCCGGGACATCGTTGGTGGTGAAGGGGTCGACTTTTTGGGCGGGACTGTTTGTAGACTGTTCCAGTTCCTGAATGATTGTTTCAACGTCCACTTCCGCTTCGGGCTCCGGCGTCTCCATTAAGTCGGCAACGGCCTCTTCGTCTTCATTCGGCTGCGTTTCCTGTTCTGCCGGTTCTTCCGCTGGGGCTTCTGCCGGCTCAACCGTTTCCTGAGCGGTCAGGTCGACCGGTTCAATCGGCTCAGGCAGCGTGATTTCCAGCGGTTCCCACAGATCTCTATCGGTTTCGAAGTCCCGCGCTTTGAAGGCGGGCATGACTTCGTTGCCGCGATAGTGCCACCAGAAGACATTGTTCAGCGACGGGTTGATTTCTTCCAGCGCGTATTTATAGCGGTCAGCAAACTGAATCCAGTAGCGGTATGGGAATTTGAAATGGAGGCCCAACAGGTGGATGATTGCGCGCTCATCCGTAGTGGACAGCCGGAATCCTTTTTTACACCAGGTCCCGTCGGGAATTAATAGTTCCGGCGCAGTGTATTTCTCTTGCTCCACGACCACTGCCTGTTGTGGCGGAGTGGTGAAAAAGACGCCGTTTACGTAGTCTTCGGGAGAAACCGATACCCAGCCTTCACCGTTCCATGCATGCAGAACCGGGTCTTTTTGCATGGGCTGGTAGCAGACAATCAGTACGGGGTAATATCGCGATATGTCCAGTGCCAGTTTTACAGCCTGCGGTTCGCGGGGCACCACCAGCATGGTGATGTTGTCCCTCCACGGAATGAGCTCGGGTTCCTGTGCATACAGAGCGAAGGCATTGCATAGGAGGATGGCTGCAAGAACGCCTTTTTTAAACATAATGGACCTCGGGGTTATTGTGCTGTTGCAGGAGTGGGCGGGAGGCGCTGCGAAAGTTTATCGTCAATCATCATCAATGCTCCGCCGTTTTCGTCGGCCAGCTTGAGACGATTGACGATGTCTTCAACATTTGCTTCTTCTTCAACCTGTTCCGTAATATACCACTGCAGGAACACCTGTGATGCATGGTCTTTTTCTTCCACGGCCACGTCAAGAAGCTCATTGATCGATTTGGTCACGAACTGCTCGTGTGCCAGACTCGCCTGGAAAATCTCCAGAATGGTACCGAATTCGTTCGGCGGCTCATCAATCTGCATCAGGCGGGCGTTGCCTCCATGTTGCATCACGTAGTCGAACATCTTGCTCATGTGCATGATTTCTTCGTCGTACTGCATCCGGAACCAGTGTTCTGCACCCGGCATGCCGAGGCGATTGCAATAGGCCGACATCGACAGGTAAAGGTATGCGGAATAAAATTCTTTATTGATCTGCTCGTTGAGCGCTTCTTCCATTCGTTTTGTTATCATCAGATCATTTCTCCCTTGTTTTCCCAATCTTAGACAGATTGGCCTTCAGAGGTCAAAGACCGAGATGCCTAAACTATGATTGGCAATGAAGGCCGGATTTCGACTGTTTTGGAAAAAAAGAGATGCCGACATCAAGGACTTTCCAACCATTGGAAAAGGTGCGTATAGTGAGTCGCATGAAAAATTTTATTCTTGATACGAACGTTCTGATTCATGATCCCACGGCAATTTATCAGTTTGATGAGCATGCGGTGATCATTCCCTTGAAAGTGTTGGAGGAAATTGACCGCTTTAAAAAAGAGTTGAGCGAGCGCGGGCGCAATGCCCGGACGGTTTCCCGGATGCTCGATGAATTGCGGAAAAAGGGCCGGCTTTCCGATGGTGTATCGTTGGGCAGTGGTGGGAGCATTCAGGTGATTTTTGCCGATAAGGATGATCCGTTTGCCCTGAAGCTTTCAGCGGACGATCTGATTCTGAAGATGGCAATGGACATCAAAAAGAGTCGTCCGGATGAAAAATGCACGGTGGTCAGCAAGGATATCAATTTGCGGCTGAAGGCCGATGCGCTTGGCCTGGAGGCCGAGGACTATGAAAACGGAAAGCAGCACGAGCCGGATGAAATGTATTCCGGACAGGTTGTGCTGGATGCGGATTCTGAAGCGATCGGCTTTTTTGCCCGCGAAGGACATGTTGTGGTTTCCGGAATGGATGAGCTCGATCCGAATCAGTATATCACGCTGCAGAATCCGCAGGATCCCAAGCAGACCATGCTGGGGCGTTATGATGCCGAAACACATCGGATTGTGAAGCTGCTGGCGATCGATAACAACGCTCCGGTGACTCCGCGCAACCGAGAGCAGCGGTTTGCCATGGATGCACTGCTGAACGATAAAATCAAGCTGGTGACTCTTTGTGGAAAGGCCGGTACCGGGAAAACCCTGCTGGCAATTGCTGCCGGTTATCATCAGGTGATGGATACCAAATATTACAATCGACTGCTGGTTTCCCGGCCCATTTTTCCAATGGGCAAGGATCTCGGGTATTTGCCCGGATCGGTGGAGGAAAAGCTCGATCCGTGGATGCAGCCGATCCATGATGCCCTGTCGCTGGTGGTTCATAATCGAACCGGCAGTTCGAATGCTCAAAACAAAAAGGGCGGTGATCTGATTGCCTCGAATCCGCTGATTGATGTGGAGCCGCTGACGTATATTCGCGGGAGGAGCATTCCCAACCAGTTTATGATTGTTGATGAGTCTCAGAACCTGACTCCGCTGGAGGTTAAAACGGTCATTACCCGTGTCGGGCATGACACCAAGATTATTTTGACCGGAGACCTTTACCAGATCGATAATCCGTATGTGGACAGCATGTCCAGCGGCCTGAGTGCGGTTGTCGAAAAATTCCGCGGCGAAGAACTGAGTGCGCATATGCTGTTTTCAGAAGGGGTTCGTTCGGATCTGGCCGAAAAAGCCGCGAATCTGCTTTAAACAGTTTCACGGCTTTACAACGCTGAAGGATTAACTAGCATCTCCTCTTTTCAGTGAACGAGGAGCAGAGGTGACAGGATGTTTTTTCAGAAAACCATGAGAAAAATTCTTGCAGATCGCGGTTATACGCATTGTGCAGGCGATGAAGACTTTTCTCGACACGGCGATTATGCCCGCAACATACAGTATGCTTTTTCAAAAGAACATGCAGGGAACGGACAGAAAGTGGTCGATATCGTTTTTCTGGGTGCGGATATGCACGCTGAACGGATCATTATTGGGTTTTTCCGCGAAAATGTTTCCATTGAAAATGGAGTTCTCGCGAATCAGGATACCAGTATCCCGCTGTCCAAATTCTCACTGGATGAATTTGAAAAACAGATCGACCGCCTGATTCCTAAGGGATCGCCGGTCGGAAGGCACACTGAAGTCAGTGCAGCTTTTTAAATTAAAGAAGGAGATCAGAATGAATGCAGAAAAGCTTTTTGCGGACCGCATCGGCGGCGAGCAGTTCGGCAAATCCACCGAAATTTATAAATTTGAAAAAATCAAACGGGCAAAAGCCAAGGCGCGCGAGCTGCATCCCGATCTGGAAATTCTCGATTTTGGAGTGGGGGAGCCGGATCAGATGGCCCCGGCTCCGATTCGGGAAGCGTTGAAAGTACAGGTCGACCTGCCCGAAAACCGCGGCTATGCCGACAACGGCATTGCTGAATTTAAGCAGGCGGCGGCTGAATACATGAAAAACTTTTTCGGGGTCGAACTGGATCCGGCTTCGGAAATCAACCACAGCATCGGCACCAAGCCGGCGCTGGCCATGCTTCCTCTTGCCTTTGTGAATCCGGGGGACGTCATTTTTCAGACGGTTCCCGGCTATCCGGTAATGGCCACGCACACCAAATACCTCGGCGGCGAAGTGGTGGATATTCCGCTGCTCGAAGAAAATGAATTTCTTCCAAACCTTGAAAGTATTGATCCGGCGCTGGCGGATCGCTGTAAACTGTTCTACATCAACTACCCCAACAATCCGACCGGCGCGGTGGCTACAGATGAGTTTTACGACGAACTGATTGCTTTTGCTCAGAAACACAACATCCTGATTATTCAGGACGCTCCGTATGCCACTCTGGTGTATGATGGCGATCGCAAGTCGATCCTTCAGCGTCCCGGCGCGAAAGAATGCGCGCTCGAACTTCATTCCATGTCCAAGGCGTACAACATGACCGGCTGGCGTTTGGCCTTTTTCTGTGGAGCAGCCTGGGCTGTCGAAGCGCTGGCGACTGTAAAAGACAACTGCGACAGCGGTCAGTTCAAGGCCATTCAGCACGCTGCCTGTGCGGGCATTGCGGATGAGAGCCTCGCGGAAGGCATCCGCGTTCACTACGAAAAACGCCTGCGCAAAATGGTCAACGTTCTGAAAGACGTTGGTTTTGATGCCCAGATGCCGGGCGGGACTTTTTATCTTTACATTAAAGCCCCCAAAGGAGCAGGAGATGTGGAATTTTCCAATGCCGAGGAGGCTTCGCTTTATCTGATCGAAAACTTCGGCATTTCCACTGTTCCGTGGGATAACACCGGGCCGTTTATCCGCTTCGGCGCAGTCTTCGAATCTGCCGGCGAAGAAGATGATGAGCGCGTGCTCAACGAACTCGCCGCGCGCCTGGCCAAGGCGGAGTTGAAGTTCTAAGCGTTTTATTACCTGATGGATGCGAGACAGGCTTTCTTCTAATCAGTCGAAAGCCTGATTTTTTAAAAATGTGATCCGGACAGATTCGTTTGTTTGCCTATGCAGGTATATCTACTTCATTTGTCGAGGAGGGAATGCCGCGGATCGCCGGCTTGCTGATTCGTCGAATCAGTGATCTTCATCACTGAAGGTGATGCGGTCGAGAACCCTGTTGGCATTGTCCGGCAGGGTTCCTTCGTTGTAGAAACGGCGGATAAGTTCCAGGGCCAGAAAACTCTCATCGAACTGTTTTTGGAGGCGTTGGAAAGCCAGTTCCTCCAGTTGATCGGCCTGCATGATTTCCACCAGATGGGTTTCGCCGGTCGCGTTGCGTCCGGCGTGGGCCACGAGTGCGCCGAGGGTGCGAAGCACCTTCGCATGCGTTTCATCCGGCTGGTGGTAGAGTTGGTCGTCGCAAAAATATTCAAGACAGACCGGCGGGCGCCCGGCAGGCAGAGAACATCCGGTTTCACAAAGGAATCCGTAGCGGTCACTGTCCAGAACCTCCCGCTGGTGGAGCAGTCGAAGAAATGGACTTTCAATGGCTTCTTCGCAAATATCCGCCCGACAGCAGACCTGTGTGCAGTACGAGCACAGCGTGCAGCATTGCTCGTTTACCAGCTCCTGTGCGGCGCTTTCCAGTTCCGAATACTGGGTTAATAAGTTTTCAAGTTTAGGATTCATCAGCATTGGAATCTAAGCATGGACGGGCGGACTTTGCGCTTCTTTTATTCGTGTTTTCCGAAAAACAGCCTTATTTAGTGACAATTCGTACGCATTTATCTTTTTATTTTATTTAACTGATCTTTCGAAAAAAGATTGATGTCTTCCGATGTCGTGGCAAAATGACCCCCATCAAAAGGTCCGGAAGGAGATGCAAAAATGAAACTCAAATGGATAATTGCCAGCATTGTGCTGACGGGAGCCTTGTGCGCTAGAGCGGATGTCATTCTGTGGGATCTTAACTACGATGAAAACGCGATTTATATGGCAACCGTGGATGATTTTGTGGCTCTGGGGGTGGCTGGAAATTTGTCGGGGGCTGCGGTTTCACAGGTGGTAGCTTCTTCGACCAATTCCATGTCAGATGGAACCATTACGTTGTCTTATTCAGCTGGGCTTGCGCAGAGTGTGTCTGGGCCGGACGGGATTGTTACAAACGTGGACAATGGGGTGCTGTGCGATTACCTTTATCTTGCGGCAGGTGGCAATGAGGGGCCGGTGACGATGCAGATCGCGGGTTTGAGTTCTTCTCTTTTGTCAGATACGCAATACTATCTGTATCTGATCGGAGCCGGGGACAATACGAATCAGGGGACAAGTTTCACTTTTGACAGTGCTACACTGGATACCGTCAGTGGAACAGGGACTCCCTCTGATGCGGTTGCCACGTTTACCTTTACGACAGGCTCAACGGTTAACGATACACTTGAGTTTACATGGGATCGAATCGGCTCCAATGATTATAGCGGATTCAACGGATTTGCAATTGTTGCGGTTCCGGAACCGGCTACCATTGGCTTGGTCGGGATTTCCGGAGTTCTCCTGTTCTGGGGACACCGCCGTTCTTCTGCAAAGAAAGCAACGGCATAAGGTTTTTCATTTTTTAGTAAGCTTGATTTTCGGGGTTGCCTCAGCGGCAACCCCGTTTTTTTTATGATGTGAAGCTTTTGAGAAGAGCCAGTACTTCCTTCAGGCGGGCCGAGGTGCTGTTTGGGTTCAGGCGTGGATAATGTCCATTCACCATGATCGGTTCTCCATTGCGGATCAGCATGATTCGATCATCATTAACTCGGATTGTTTTAATTCCCGCCTGAGCCGCGGCAATCCTCATGCGGGCAATTTCGAACAGATTCTGCATTGCCGGGGGCAGGCGTCCGAACCGATCGGAAAATTCTCTTTTTAATTCCCGAACTTCGCTCTCTTTGGCGAGCGAAGAGATTCTCCCGTACAGCTTAACGCGCAGATTTTCATCGTCCACATAGCTGTATGGGATGAAGGCCGCAGCAGTTTGCTCTCCGGAGGCCGGGGAACGTTCGATAAAATCGAGATCAACAGAGGCCTCGATGATCGGAGGAACTTTTTTACCCTGCAGGCGTGCAATGCTGCGTTTGAGCAGTTGGCAGTAAAGATCAAACCCAATGGCCGCGATGTGTCCGCTTTGCTGGGCTCCAAGCAGATTCCCTGCGCCGCGGATCTCCAGATCGCGCATGGCAATGCGAAATCCGGTTCCGTGTCCGGTATATTTTTTAAGTGCTTCAATTCGCTGTCGTGCATCACTGGTCAATACGCCGTGCGCTGGAATCAGCAGAAAAGCGAAGGCTTTTCGCCGGGCGCGCCCGACGCGCCCGCGCAGCTGATAAAGATCTGCCAGTCCGAATCGGTCGGCTCGATCTACCAGAATTGTATTGCAGTTCGGAATATCGACGCCGTTTTCTACAATAGTGGTGCAGATGAGCACATCGAACAGGCCCCGCACAAAGCGGTGCATGATATCCGAAAGCTGCTTTTCACTCATCTGCCCATGGGCATACTCAATTCGCGCTTCCGGAACCAGTTCCTGAACCCGTTCTGCCATTTTATCAATCGTCTGCACGCGATTGTGCAGATAAAACACCTGTCCGTCGCGGGCCAGCTCATGGCGGATGGCTTCTGTAATGATTTCGTCGTGTTCTTCGAGTACGAACGTCTCGACCGGCTGGCGTTCCTGCGGCGGGGTGGAGATGGTGCTCATGTCGCGCGCGCCGGTCAGCCCCATGTAAAGCGTGCGCGGAATCGGTGTGGCGCTGAGCGTCAGTACGTCCACTTCTTTGCGAAGCTGTTTGAGATGCTCTTTGGCGCGCACGCCGAAGCGTTGTTCCTCGTCAATCACCACCAGTCCCAGATTGCTGAATCGTACGTCTTTGGAAACCAGCCGATGCGTGCCGATTACAATATTCACGGATCCTTCGCGCAGCCTATGGATGGTTTCGTTCTGCTCGGCTTTGGTGCGAAAACGACTGAGCATCCCGATGCTGACGGGGAAGGCCGCCATGCGTTCTGTGAAGGTGTCAAAGTGCTGCTGGGCCAGAATCGTGGTGGGAACCAGTACCGCGACCTGGCGGCCTTCCATCACCATTTTGAAAGCCGCCCGCATGGCGACCTCGGTTTTCCCATACCCCGCATCGCCGCAGATCAGCCGGTCTGCGGGGAGGGCAGATTCCAGATCCCCTTTGACCGCTTGAATGGCCGCCAGCTGATCCGGTGTTTCCATGTACGGGAAGGAATTTTCGAACTCACTCTGAAGATGAGTGTCCGGCCCGCAGGGGCGGCCCTTCTGCAGTGCGCGCGTTGCCTGTGTTTCGAGGAGGCGGGCTGCAAGGTCTTCGATGGCGGCCTCTGCTGAAGCGCGGTCATTCTGCCAGCGTTTTCCTTTCAGTGAATGAAGCGCCGGCGCGGCGTTGCCCATGCCGGTGTAGCGCGTAAGCAGATGGGTTTGTCCGGTCGGCAGATAAATGCGTGCGCCTTCCGCATACTCGATCAGCAGCATTTCCTGCTTCCGGCCGGCCATCTCGATTTCCATGACGCCCATGTATCTGCCGATGCCGTGGTCGGCGTGCACGACCAGCTCACCGGGTTGAATGTCGTTCCATTCCGCAACGCGTTCGCCCTGCTGTGCAGACGTCGCTTTTCCTTTTTTGCGCGCATGGGCGGTTTTGGCTGCGTAGCCGTAGATATCGGCTTCGGTGAGTACGAGGTGTTTGGCCTGTTTGCAGACAAAACTTCCGTGGAGAAGGCCCGTATGAAGGTTTCCGCTGGTTCCATAGACCTCTTTGATGCGGTCGCGGGAGCCTTCTGTTTCCATGTAGATCTCGATGTTCCAATCTTTGGAAATCATTTCTTCCAGAGTTTGGAAAAACAGCTTCCGCTGCTGTTCTGCAGCATCGGCCGGATGCTTATCGCTGACCGGTTTGAGGTTGGTTTCGTAAGCGGCCAGATCGATATCGACCGTATCGGTGGTAACGCAACCGATCTGGATCGACTGTGATGGGGGCATCGCGTCCACATTCGAGTAAACATGCAGGGTGTTTTCCGGCAGCAGTTTGTCGAGTGTGGTTTCACCTTCTGCATTCAGCGGAAAGATTTCGAGCGTTTTGATTTTTTCAACGGAGCGCTGGGTCAGCATGTCGAAGGTGCGCAAGCTGTCGATCTCATCGCCGAAAAACTCAATGCGGACGGGATGTTCTGCGGTGGGCGGCCAGAGGTCGACAATGCCGCCGCGGCGCGCGGCGGTCCCTTTTTCATACACTTCGACGTCCAGCGCGTAACCCTGAGTTTCCAGGGTTTGGAAAAGCTCGTCGGGATTGATGCTGTCGCCGGGCTTCAAGGCCAGCGGTTTTCCGAGGGTTGGAAGCTTTTCTTCCAATGTTTGGAATGTCGTTAGCAACACAAACGTAGACGCGGTGTCTTTACCGCATTGAAGCTGATTGAGCGCTTTGAGTCGTTCCCCCTGAAGTTCCATGTCGGAGGAGTCATTGGGCGGGAGAAGGAGCAGTGTTTTTTCCGGACATAATGTCCGGAAACAGTCGGCCAGTTTTTCCAATGTTTGGAAATGATCGACCACCCAGAGTTGGGGCTGTTCCAGCCCGCCGCCCAGAAACGCCTGTGCGGACGGAGGCAGCGGCGGCAGTTTACAGGTGCTGCTTTTCAGTGCTTTCAGAATGGATGACAGCTCAAGTTTCACACGGACAATCTAGCACGGGTTGAAAAAAATAGACAGGACGGGAAGATTGTTTATGATCTCCGGTTCATGCACAGATATGGTACAGCACTGGTTTTGGGGCGAGGTCGCAGCGGACGGGCCGCGGAGGCTCTGCTCCGCAGTGAGGGAACGGTTGTTTATACGGTTTGTGAGGATTTAACGCCGGATTACCGCTATGAGAACCTGCATTTTGATCCGGATGTGGCGATCGTCAGCCCGGGATTTTCGCTGGAACATCCGTGGGTGAAGGATCTGGTCGAGCACGGTGTGCCGCTGCGCTCTGAGTTAGAGTTGGGATGGTCTCGTCGTCATTGTCCGGCCATTGCGGTGACCGGATCGAACGGAAAGAGTTCGGTGGTTAAGTGGCTGGCGGATGCTCTGACTGAATCCGGATATGCGGCGGTGCCGTGCGGCAACTACGGACTGCCGGTATGCGCGGCGGTGATGCTGCCGGATGTGCCGGACTGGCTGGTGATGGAAGTCAGTTCGTTTCAACTGGAAACGGTTCACGAGTTTTATCCGGATATCGGTGTTTTTCTGAACATTCTGCCGAATCATCTGGATCGTCACCGCGATCTGAAAACCTATTGCGATGTCAAACTTCGTCTGTTTGCTCAGATGCGCGAAGCCGGAACGGCGGTGATCCCGCTTGATCTTTTCCAAACACTGGAAGAAAGCTGTGCTGCGGCGCATGTCTGCAAAACGTTTGGACTGCAGGAAGGTGCGGACTACCGGTTTGAGGCCGGTCGGGTTGGTGAGTTTGATTTGCGGGGCACCTATTTTGATAATGAAGTTCTCGGTGCTGCCGCCGCGGCGGTTGCGGCGGTTTGGGATTCCTGCGGGTTGCCTCGGGAAGCGCTGGAGGAGGCGACTCGCCGTTTTGAACCTTTATCGCATCGTATGCAGCTGGTTGCCGAGATTGACGGAGTGCGCTATGTGGACGATTCCAAGGCAACCAATATGGCAGCAATGTGCGCGGCCCTGCGAATGACTCGCGGACGGGTGCATTTGATTGCGGGAGGCCGCCCGAAAGAAAGCGACTGGAGTTTTGCGAAAGATTTACTGGCACAGCGGGTTTCGCGCCTATATCTTATCGGAGAAGCGTGCGATGCGATGCAGGCGGCATGGGAAGATGTTACAGACTGTGCGGCCTGCGAAACGCTGGAACGAGCTGTTGCTGCTGCGAGGGAATCCGCTGAACCGGGGGATACGGTTTTGCTGTCCCCTGCATGTACCAGTTTTGACCAGTTCAGCAGCTTCGCTGAGCGGGGAGAAGTGTTTGTTCGCGAAGTGACCCGTTTGACGGATTGTGTTGCGCGCAGGCGTAAGGATTAAACAGAAGGAAGAGAGAGGGAGTTGTCATGAAAATGAAACGGAACCTGTTGGTTGCGGCTTCGCACGTTCTGGTGCTTGCCGGTTTTTCATTGTTGCAGGGATGTGCCACCGGAGAATGCCCGGTTTGCTGGCTGAACTGGCCTTATAATACTCCGACAGAAGAGCCGTTGATTGTTCCTGCAGACAACTCCGGTGTCGGTTATATTGAGGAAGATATCTTCCTTCCACCGGCGGCTCCGGTTGATATGCCCCCGATTTCTTATCCTGAACCTGTGATTCAGGAACCTGCTGTGGCAGATCACATTTACACGGTCCAGAAAGGGGATACACTTTCCGGAATTGCTTCCATGTATGGAACTTCATGGAAAAACCTGTCAGACTACAACGGGCTGAGTAACCCCAACAAACTGGTGGTCGGTCAGGAGATTCGGGTTCCGGGAACGCTGAGCGCTTCGGCTCCGGTTGTCCGTTCGTCGAGTCCGGCTCCAAAGACATCGTCTTCGACCGGTTCTTCCAGTCGCGGATCGATTGCTCAAGGATCTTCATATGTGATTCAGAAGGGCGATACGCTTTCCGGAATCGCAAAACGCGCCGGCCTTAGTGTTGCGGAAATCAAAGCCGCCAATGCGCTGGATAACTCTGTGATTGTTGCGGGAAAAAGTCTGAGTATTCCGAAAAAAGGTGAAGTGAATGTTTCGTCTTCCTACAGTGCGCCGGTAACCGCTCCCAAGCCGGCTCCGATGGTTGAGGTCGCGGCGCCGGTTGCTGGTTCTGCTCCGGAGCCGGCTCCGATGGCAGAAGATATTGCTCCGGTTGAATCCGCTGCGTCCGCTCCGGTTTACGAACATGTTCTGTATCCGGGAGAAACCCTCGAAGATGTTGCCCGCCAGTATGGTACCACTCAGGATGAGATCATTATGCTGAATGGATTGACCAGCCCGGATGATCTGAAGCCCGGCACCAAGCTGCTGGTTCCGATTCCGGAATAAAAGTCTTCTGTTTAATCGAAAAGGGGACGTTTCTGTGACGTCCCCTTTTTACTGTTTTTTGCTATGCAGCGAACCATTACAGTGTTGATTGCCGCAGTGCTGATGCTGGCAACAGTAGGACTGGTGATGTTGTTCAGCGCCAGCATGATGCGCAGTGAAAACAGTGGGTATTTTGTGCTGCATCAGTCTGTGTGGATGACGATCGCGCTGGTCGCAGCCATTGTGTGCACCCGCCTTGATATCCAGTTTTTCCAGAAAACAGCAATTCCTTTGGCCGCAGTCTGCGTGTTGGCATTAATTTGTGTGAGGATTCCCGGAATCGGGCATGAAGTGAAGGGGAGCTGGCGCTGGATTCAGATTGGTTCGCTGACAATTCAGCCCTCTGAATTTGCCAAAATCGGCATGATTTTCTCTGCGGCCTGGTGGATTTCCCGCCGCCGGCGCTACATGCACACCTTTCGGCGCGGCATCCTGGTTCCAATGATGGGGCTGGGCCTGTTTGCCGGCCTGCTTCTGGTAGAACCGGACTTCGGCAGCACGGTTCTTACTGGGCTGGTCATTGTGACGATGCTTTATGTCGGCGGGGCCAATGTTGCGCATTTGGCCGGGTTCGGAGCTGTTGGAGCCTTGGGGTTTGCTATTCTTCTGATTCACAACCCGAACCGGATGGGCCGTATTGCTGCTTTTCTGAATCCGGAAAAACATGCACAAGGCGAGGCGTGGCAGTTGATTAATGCTTTGAACGCATTTGCTGCCGGCGGCCTGAAAGGATCAGGGTTGGGGAACAGTATCCAGAAGTACTACTATCTTCCCGAGGCTCATACCGACTTTATTTTTCCGATTCTCGGCGAAGAACTGGGGCTGATTGCCAGCCTGGCAATTCTCCTTCTTTTTCTGGTGATTTTTGTTTGCGGCCTGCTGATTGCTGCGCGCGCCAACGATGATTTCGGCCGATTTGCGGCGCTGGGCTGCACGTTGATGATCAGTCTTCAGGCGTTGATCAATTTTGCAGTGGTAACCGGATCGATGCCGACCAAGGGGCTGGCTCTTCCGTTTCTCAGTTACGGGGGATCGAGCCTGCTGGTCTGTTCATGTATGGTCGGGATTCTGGTGAATGTGGCGCATACCGCCCGCAGTCCGACAGCAAAAAAACGGACTGCTCTTTTTAAGGACAAAAAGCGCCGAGCTTAGGCTTCCAGTTCCGGTTTGCATAATTCGTAGAATTTACACATCCGGCAGGAATCGGGGTCGGCGGCCAGTTCCCACTCTTCTTTGGGGAGGGGCTCGTTTTTTTTGCGGTCGAAGTCCACCAGATATTCGCTCATTTCCGCTACGGAAGCTTCAATGCGCGCTTTCTGTTCGTCGAATTCATCCATTGTCAGCTGGAAGGGAAGTACCTGGCCTTCATTGAGGTACTCGACGTACAGAAAAATATCATCAATCGGCACATTGTATTTCACCTCGGCCCACAGGGCATAGCCTGCCAGCTGATCACGGTGGGATTCTTTGATTTTTCCCGCTTTCCAGTCGTGAATGTGCATCTGGTTTCCAATCCGGTACGCGTAGTCGGGAATAACGTACATTTTTACACCATTCCATGTGATGTTTTCCGGGTCGCCGCCCATGTCCGGCGTCTGGATCTTCATTTCCTGCTCAAACGTAATGTTTCCAAGCCTTGGAAGAACCAGTTCGATGAAATTCTGCGTACAGTTTATCACCTGCTCACGGATGGCTCCGATCGCGGCTTTTTCATCATCCATGGTTTGGTAATAGTGCCCGTGCAGGCAGCAGAACTGTTTCGGATTCTGTTTCCACGCTTTGTCGCGTGATTCCTTCCAGCAGCGGATCAAAAACGGCCGGGCGACCGTTTCGTAGGCTTCCTCTGCGGAGACCGGATGGTCCGCCTGATGCTGACGCAGCACGCGCATAATTGTATTTTCGGTGGCCACGCCCATGATGCCCCAGCGATTGGTCATTTTGTTAAGACGGTATGCGGTTTTTGTTTCTGCATCTGCGTTGCGGTCCCAGCCGCCCCACATGCCGTATTTACTCCAGTAGCGCCGTCGCCGGCACTCTTCAAAATCGGCCGCCGCGCTGAACGACCACGAAAAGGTGTTTTTTAACATTGCCATAATTTTTTCAGATTACCTGTCTGTCATCGCAAATGCACGTGCGAGTTTCCAATGTTGTTGAACGTCAGGATGAGTGCAGTATACAACGCCACCATTCTGCTTTCAGTGTTTCAACCGGAAACACAACCGAGAAAGGGACGATAATTAAATGAAACCGGAGATTATAGCTGTAAATGCAAGGAATGGACAGAGCGCTTTAAAGCGCAGAAGCCGGCTTTGGCGTTTCCTGTTCTGTAAACCAGCTGGTGGTGCGGTTGGCGAAGGCGACGAGAGCGAGCATAACGGGGACTTCGACGAGGACTCCGACGATGGTGGCGAGAGCGACAGGTGAAGACGTTCCGAAGAGCGCAATGGCGACGGCAACGGCCAGTTCGAAAAAGTTCGAGGCGCCGATCATGCCGGCGGGCGCGGCGACGTTGTGCGGCAGTTTGAGCGCTTTGGAGGCGAAGTAGGCAATGCAGAAGATCAGCACGGTCTGAATGATCAGCGGCACGGCGATCAGGCCGATGTGAACCGGATTGCTGAGGATGACATCGCCCTGGAAGGAAAAGATGATGACGAGCGTGAGCAACAGGCCGGAGATGGTGGTTTTGCTGAATGTGGGCAGGAAGACGTTTTCAAAATAGTCTGCGCCTTTGGTTTTGAGCAGGTGGCCGCGGGTGAGCGCGCCGCCAGTGAGCGGGATGACGACGAACAGCACGACGGACAGAAACAGCGTATCCCATGGCACGTAGACGTTGCTGATGCCGAGCAGGAATTTAACGATCGGTACAAAGGCGAAGAGAATGATGAGGTCGTTGGTGGCGACCTGCACCACGGTATAGGCCGGGTTTCCTTTGGTGAGGTGGCTCCAGACAAAGACCATGGCGGTGCAGGGGGCGGCTCCGAGCAGTACGGCTCCGGCGAGATAGTCTTTGGCCAGTTCTGCCGGAATCAGATTTTTGAAGACAACGTAGAAAAACAGCCATGCGATGCCGAACATGGTGAACGGTTTGATCAGCCAGTTGCTGATCCATGTCACAAAGAGGCCTTTCGGATTTTTACCGACGTTTTTGACGCTCTTGAAGTCGACCTTCATCATCATCGGGTAGATCATCAGCCAGATGAGCACGGCGACGGGAATGGAGACGTTAGCGTATTCCAGTTTGCCGAGGAAGTTGGGGATGGCGGGCAGGAACCGGCCGATCAGGATGCCTGCGAGCATGCAAAGCGTGACCCAGGCGGTCAGGTATTTTTCGAAAAAGCTGATGCTGCTTTCAGTTGGTTGACTCATGGTTTTCTCCTGTTTCAGGGTGAGGTGTAGAGCATGTAAAGTCCGCCGATCAGGACGAGGATGCCGCAGATTTTTTTGAGCCGGACGGCTCCTTTGGATCGGTCGTTCCACTCTTTGTAGCGCTGGACCAGTCCGGTGCAGACGCCGGCCAGTGTGATGACGCCGCAGTGGCCGATGCCGTACATCACAAGCAGGCTTCCGGCGTAGATCGGCTGTTCCGAGCCCAGCTTGAATGTGATGCCGAGCAGCGGCGCCATAAAAGCAAAGGAACAGGGGCCCAGCGCGATGCCGAAGATCAGTCCGAGCAGAAATGCTCCGCCCATCCCTTTGTGTCTGCGGTTTGCCTGATCCGGTTTGTTCCACCCCAGAGGAATGACGCCGAGCAGGTGCAGGCCAACGATAAAAAAGATGAGCGCGACGAAATAATTTCCATAGCGGCCGATGTCACCCATCATTCGGCCCAGCGCAGATGTAAGCACGCCGATCAGCGCGATGGTGAACAGCATGCCCGTTGCAAACAGAAGGGAAATGGCAAAGGCACGGCGGGGAGTGGAATCTTTCTGTTCGTCAATCAGGCCGACGATCAGCGGAATGCTGGCCAGATGGCACGGGCTCAGCAGAATGCTTAGAATTCCCCAGAGCAGCGCAGCGCTCAGAGCGATCAGCGGCGTGCTTCCTACGGCATGGGTCAGAGATGTGAACAGCTCTTCCATTGATCAGTCTTCCTTAAATACGTATCCAAGATCCTGCCATTTCGCCAGCATGTCTTCGCGGGCGAAAAATCCTTCATGACGGAATAGTTCATTGCCGTCCGAATCAAAAAAGATCTGAGTCGGGATGACGCGCAGGTCGTACTGTTCGCTGATACCTTTGTGCTGCCACACGTCGATAAAATCGACGAGAAGCTGCTCGTCAAAGGTTTCTTTCATTTCATCGAGAATAGGAGCCATCATTTTGCACGGAACGCATTTGAGGGAGCCGAGTTCGAGCAGTCGGGGCAGCGGCAGGGAAGCCGATGCGGTTTCCTCTGTCGGAGCCGGTTTGTATTTCTTGATCTCAAGGACCGCGGCAATCGCAATGATCAGCAGTCCGACGATGAGTATGTTTTTTTTCATGACGAGTCTTTAGAACAGAAGGTTAAACAGGAGTCCGACCAGAATGATGCCGATCGTGGCAGTGGCGATAAACACGGCAATCAGGCGCGGTTTCATGACTTTGCGCAGCAGTACCATTTCCGGGAAGGAAAGGGCGGTGACGGCCATCATAAAGGCAAGTGCGGTGCCGAGTCCGACGCCTTTTCCGATCAGCGCCTCGGCGATCGGAATCGTGCCTAGAGCGTTGGCATAGAGCGGAACGCCGCAGAGTACGGCGATCAGGACGCTGAGCGGTTTGTCGTCACCGGCGTAGCGGGCCAGGATGTCTTCCGGCGCCCAGCCGTGGATGAGCGCGCCGACGCCGATGCCGATCAGCAGGTAGATCCAGATGCGCTTCACAATGCTTTTTGTCTGGTCCGCCGCATAAGCGATCCGCTCTTTTTGCGTCATGTCCGGCCGGATTTTGTTGAACGCTTCGCCGCTGAACGCTTTCGGTTCCAGATGGGCTTCAGGATTGAGTCGTCCGATGATCAGGCCGCTGCTTACGCCGATGATGACTCCGGCGGTGACATAGGTGAACGCCACTTTCCAGCCGAATGCGGCCAGCAGAATAGCGAATGCCGCTTCGTTGACGATCGGGGAGGTGATCAGGAACGAAAAGGTGATGCCGAGCGGAATGCCTGCTTCTACAAAGCCGATGAAGATCGGCACTGATGAGCAGGAACAGAACGGCGTGACGATGCCGAGCAGCGACGCGGCCAGGTTGGCTTTCGGTCCCTTCACGTGAGTCAGCATTTCCTTGGTTTTCTGCGGTTGAAACCAGCTGCGCAGCCAGGAGATGACAAAAATCATCAGCGAAAGCAGAATCAGGATTTTGATCGTGTCGTAGAAAAAGAAATGCAGACTGCCGCCCAGCTTGGATTCGACCGGTATTTTAAAAACACCTTCAACGAGGTGGGTAATCAGATTTTCCAACCATTGGAACATGATGCACTCCAGATCTGTTCTGTTTTATTTTTCGCGGAGTTTGCCGAAAGGTTCCGGCGCTTTTTGTGTCTTTGCGAGAGAAGGATTCATGATGCGTTTTCTTCCAGGTTTTCGGGCAGCTGTTCGACAAAGGTTTTGATTTGATCGCGCACTCGGCGGTAGGCGTCGAGCTGATCTTCTTCGGATGCCCCTTTCTCCGCCAGCTCACGGGCCAGTTTCGGAGGGTCGTCGAAGCCGACGTGCACCACACGGGCGTCGGCAGGAAAGACCGGGCAGGTCTCGTGAGCGTGTCCGCAGACGGTGACGACCACATCCAGATCGATATGCATCAGATCTTTGATGTTTTCCGACTTTTGACCGGAGATATCGACGCCGGCCTCGGCCATTACTTTGACCGCGTTGGGATTGAGTCCGTGGGTTTCGATGCCGGCGGAATAAGGTTCAAGCACATCGCTTTTCAGTGCGTGCGCCCAGCCCTCGGCCATCTGGCTGCGGCAGGAATTTCCGGTGCAGAGGAAGAGTATTTTCAGTTTACTCATGTTCAATTCCTTCATTGGGTTGGTTCGTTGTCACATCTTTCGGAATAATTTCATCCGGGAAAGGGTCGATATACAGTCCGTGACCGGTTGGAAGAGGACAGACTCCATCTTCACAGGGAGTTGCCTGGCGCTTCATATATTTATTGAATTCAACCAGCATAACCATCGCTGCGGCCAAGCTCAGCCAGGCAAACAGCCGTCTTTTCCATTTGGATTTTAATGGGGACATTCGGCCTCTCCCGTAATGCGCCCCACGCAGGCCAGAAAGTCGCCGATACAGGGGCAGGTCAGATGATAGTAGACATAAAGGCCGCGTTTTTCTTCGCGAAGCAGCCCTGCGTTTTTTAGAACCGACAGGTGGCGCGATACCGTCGGAAGGGTCTGATCGAGCAATTCGCGCAGTTCACAGACACACAGTTCATGCTCCATCAACGCATAGACAATCAGCAGACGCGATGGATGCGCCAGCGCCTTCATCACGGTCGCCTGTCCCTGATAATCCTTCTGTTTTACATCATAACGCTCCATAAGTGAGCCCCTTATTTTGTTAATTAGCAAAATAGCTAAATAGTGTTGGTGATGCAATTCTAAAAATAATCTGATTTGCATGTGGTGGATCGAGCCCTCCGGGCGCGTTTTGAACCGGCACGGAGATCCGGTTCCACTAAACAGTCTACTTCTTGGTGATGACCGGCTTGGTGCGGTTTGGGAACAGTTCGCGGCACATCGGACATTGGGTGCCGTCGCATCCGCGGGCCGTGCAGTGCTGCCGCCCGTAGGTAATAAACTGCAGGTGGCGCAGTTCCCACTCTTTCGACGGGAACAGTTTTTTCAGGTCAGCCTCGGTCTGCTCCACATTTTTTCCGTTCGTCAGCTTCCAGCGCTGGGCGAGGCGATGGATATGGGTATCGACCGGAAACGCCGGCACGCCGAACTGATGAACCATCACTACGCTGGCGGTTTTATGGCCGACGCCCGGCAGTTTTTCCAAATCCTGGAAACTGTCCGGCACCTCGCCGCCGTGTTTGGCAATCAGGATTTTTGACATCTCATAAATAGACTTGGATTTACTGTTGGCCAGCCCGCAGGTGGCGATCAGTTCTTTGATGCGCAGCTGTCCGAGCCTGACCATTTTTTCCGGTGTATCGGCGTCAGCGAACAGGGCGGGAGTGACCTCATTGACCCGTTTGTCGGTGCACTGCGCCGAAAGAATCACTGCCACCAAAAGCGTATAGGCATCTTTGTGGTCCAGCGGGATGTCGATATGCGGATACAATTCATCCAGCCGCTGCCCAATCAGATCCGCCCGTTCCTGTTTTGTACTCATAATGGGAGATTCTAGACAGGATCGCGGGATAAACAAGATTTGAAGAAGCACTGGAACCCCTGAGAATATATACTGTTATTAAGATAAATGGTTTGTTACATCTTAAATGTCTTTTTGTTAAAAGGGGTTGCCATGAATAAGTTGTGTTTTACTGGGTGTGTTTGCTGGTTGTTTTGTACGGTTATTTCACAGGCAGATGATCTATTTGTGGATGTGAATAATTCAACTCCGGGGTTTCCTTACGCCAGTTGGGCGCTTGCGGCTACCAATATTCAGTCGGCTCTTGATCAGGCTTCGGCAGGAGACACCATTTGGGTGAAGCCCGGGACCTATAGATTGACGAATGAGATTTCAATCAGCACACCTGTGACTCTTAAAAGTGTCAATGGGCCTGACGAGACAATCATTGATGCGCAGTGGTATTCCCGTTGTTTGAATTTGAGCGCTGACGGCATTTCGATTGAAGGGTTCACTCTGTGTAACGGCTGGGCCGGTTTCGAGGAAGGAGGCGCAATATATTGCGATGCTGATAGCTCGATCAGCAATTGCATCATTCGCGATAATGTTGCTTTTGGCTATGGTGGAGGGATCTGTGGGGACTACTCTTTAGACGTATCTATTGAAGACTGTATTTTGCGTAATAATGAATCTTTGCTTTATCAAGGAGGGGGCGCTTATCGGGTTACCTCTGTTCAAAACTGTGTGTTTGACGGGAACCGCGCAGCTGCTGATGGCGGCGGTCTTTGTGTTGCATATGTTGTCTCCGGATGCACGTTTAAGGATAATGTTGCGGGAGAGAACGGTGGTGGTGCGGTAGCTGTGGATAAAGCAATTAACTGCCACTTTGAGGGTAATTCTGCAGCTGGTGACGGAGGAGGTATGTGGTTAGGTGGTGCTTTTGGATGTCTTTTTGTCAGCAATTCGGCTGGGGGAAATGGCGGCGGTGGGGCGAGTTGTGTTTCAGCAAACTGTACCGTTGTTGAGAACCATGCGGGCATATCCGGTGGTGGAATTTATGGTGTTGGTCGTCATCCTGATGAAGGATTTGAGGGATTGTTTAACTCGGTTGTTTATGACAATACACCGGATAATGCTGCCGATGTAACAAACCGGTGGGTCTTTTACTCATGTTCGCCCGACTTCATTCATGGAGATTCAGGAAATATTACAAATGCACCAGCATTTGTGGATGCAGATGCCGGGGATTATCGTCTCAGTGCTTCTTCGCCCTGTGTTGATCTGGGGATTAATGCGTATTCTCCGGGGACGGCTGATTTGGATAATAATCCACGTGTCATTAATTCCCGGGTCGATTTGGGCGCTTATGAATATCAGGAGTCGGTTGCGGATGCAGATGGGGACGGGATCGGTGATTTTGCAGAAAGTCAGTATGGAACTGATCCCAATAACCCGGACTCGGATGGCGATGGATTTGATGATGGGTGGGAAATTTCCAAGGGTTGGAATCCACGCCAGTATGATTCTTCCGTGTCTTCCTACATTGCTTCAAATCAGTCTGTGTTCGGCTACTACACCGAAGATTCTATTGGAGATCTTTCCATGGGAAAAGCGATGTTGGGTGTGAGCAATGGAATGGCAAGCTTGCAAATGCAATTGATGACATCCGAAAATTTGGTGAACTGGACCAATGTTGGAGGTTCCGTGCATTGGTCTGTTCCTGTGACGAATGACAAGGCCTATTTCCGTATACATACCGATCCTTGAAGTTTTATGCTTTCACCTCCTTAACCTCTGGTCAGAGCAATAGATCCGGACTAGAATGACGATGAAGAATCAGGGAGGGAATGATGACGCGCCAGAAATTTGTCGATAATCTGCTGCAGCGAACAAAAGGAGCCGCTGGGACCCGCGGCGAAGCGTTTGCGCCGGCCAATATCGCGCTGTGTAAATACTGGGGAAAACGCAACGAAGAGCTCAATCTTCCGGTGAACTCCAGCCTGTCGGTTTCTCTCGGGAAGCTCGGTACGCGCACGATTGTCAAGTTTGCCAAAAATGCGGATCGCATTTACCTGAACGGAAAACCGGCGCCCGAATATTTTGCTTCGCGTACGTCCGCCTATCTCGACTTGTTCCGCCCGGAAGGCGTCTTTTTTGAGGTACGTACCAAAAACAACATTCCGACCGGAGCCGGGCTGGCGTCATCAGCT
This sequence comes from Tichowtungia aerotolerans, assembly GCF_009905215.1. Taxonomy (GTDB): domain Bacteria; phylum Verrucomicrobiota; class Kiritimatiellia; order Kiritimatiellales; family Tichowtungiaceae; genus Tichowtungia; species Tichowtungia aerotolerans. Next base: position 2,399,760 of record NZ_CP047593.1, read on the forward strand.
TCCGGCTTTGCCGCTCTGGTGAAGGCGCTTGATCAGCTGTTCGACTGGCGCTTCAACCCGCGCGAGCTTTCCATGCTGGCACGTCTCGGAAGCGGCAGCGCGACGCGTTCGCTTTACGGCGGTTTTGCCGTTTGGCATGCCGGACAGCGGGCCGATGGCATGGACAGTTATGCCGAGTGCGTTTATGAGGATTTGAAAGACAAAAAGATTCCTGCTCAGCCTTCCTGCAAGGTTTGGAAAAACCTGTGCGTTGGAATTCTCGAAGTTTCCAAGGCTCGGAAACCGGTTGGGTCAACCGATGGTATGAACCGTACGCGGGAGACTTCTGAACTGTACAATTCTTGGCCGCATCAGGCCGCGTGTGACTATGACGAACTGCGTACGGCCATCGCGGCCGAAGATTTTCCAATGCTTGGAAAAACCGCTGAAAACAACGCGCTGGCGATGCATTCCACGATGATGGCCGCATGGCCGCCGCTGTGCTACTGGAAGCCGCAGACTGTCTCTCTGATGAACAAGGTGTGGAAAGCACGCGAGGACGGGCTGGAGCTGTTTTTCACCATTGACGCCGGACCGAACCTGAAACTTCTTTTTCTAAAGAAAAATCAGGCAGCGGTGAAAAAACTTTTCCCGAAAGTACAGATTGTCAGTCCCTTTTGAGCGAAATTATGAAGAATAAATCAGCGATTTTAATTGTTTGTGGACTGGCAGCTGTTGGTTTTGCTCAGTCTCGGAGTGTGGTTCGGAAGATCGAACTGAACGATCCCGTATCTGCGGATCCGCGTGTCTGTAAGGTGGTTCAGACGTTTGACAGTCAGGGGGTGCTGTCCGGTTATCACATGAAGCTGTTGACTGATGTGTGTGAAGATAAGGTGTGTAAAATCCTGAATGTCACGCTGTACTGGGATGCGATGGGACGCTATGTGCAGATCAAAACTCCGCCGGGATTCCCGTTGACGAAGCAGGATCACGTCGAGTTTTCTATGGATGATTTGTGGCAGTTGGATGAAATCCTTAAAAACAGGAGTTCAGTTCTGCATCATTACTCCTATGAGGATATTGACGGCAGTAACAATCAGGAACTGGATGCGGTCAGCGGCGCGACTCCCACAGAGGTTCATAATGCAGTTGTCAAAGGAGCTGCTTATACCACCTGGGTTCTCTGGCGCTGGGTCAATGGAGACATCACGGACAAGCTGATTCGGATGACCGAAGAGAACTCTTCCCCGGCGTTTGTTCGTCACTGCCTGCAGTCCCGGGATCAGAGGCAGATTGAATATGCGTTGGAATATATCGGGTCGGATCCGCAGTTTTTGGAGTCGGTTTATGAGGCGCTGGACCAGATGGACTACGGCAACATCGTGCTTGCCGTTCAGTATCTGAGTCAGGCGGATGACGTCCGGCTTGCTGGATTGGTTGGCCAGACCCCGCAGCGGGTCAGCGAACAGATCGTGAAGCATTTTTCGAAACAGGCCGGAACGTTGAGTTCGGACGTTCTTCATGAGCTGGTTTCGAGGCTGCCGCAGATGAGCTATTATGAGTTGTATACTTCTTTGGATCTTTTTGATGACAGCAGTTTTTCTTCCGAAAAAATTCAATGGAATGTCTCTGTCCTGACAAACAGCCCCAATCCGTTTATTGCGCGGCGGGCAAAAGAATATTTTCAGACAAGCGGTCGCTGATTATGCCAGAACTTCCCGAAGTCGAAACCATTCGTCGCCAGCTCTGCGCGGCCGGTATTTGCGGTCGTATTATTGAACGGATTTCAATCGGCTGGCCGCGAACGGTCGAGCCCATGGCGCCCGCGGCATTTCGAAAAAAAGTAACAGGACAAACGATCGGCGCCGTTTCCCGCCACGGAAAGTGGCTGATCTTTGAGTTGGATGATATCGACAATCTGCTGGTGCATCTGCGGATGACCGGAGGGTTTTATTTTTCGGAAGGTGACCTGAAAAAAGGCCCCTATGATCGGCTGGTTTTTCAGCTGAGCGACGGAATGAATCTGCACTTTCGCGATCCGCGGAAATTCGGACGCGTGCGTCTCGGGATTTTCCCTTTGGGGCTTGGACCGGATGCGATGGAGATCACGCCGCGCCCGTTTTTCCAAACCCTGGAAAAATCGAACCGGCAGCTCAAACCGCTGCTGCTCGACCAGTCTTTCGTGGCCGGCATCGGAAATATTTATGCCGACGAAGCGCTGTTTGCTGCTCGTCTGCGCCCGGATCGTCGATCCGGCACACTTTCAGAAGATGAAAAACAGGCCTTGTATTATGGAATCACCAATGTGATCCGTGCCGCGGTTGAGAACGGGGGAACCTCGCTTGGAGACGGGCAGGGAAATTATGTCGACCTCAACGGAAACTCCGGCGGACATCAGGATAAAGCCAACGTGTACGGCCGCGCAGGGAAGCCTTGCGTTGAATGCGGCAGACCGCTCGAAAAAACGACGCTAGCCCAGCGCACCACCGTGTTCTGTCCTCACTGTCAGAAGTAAATTATTCAGCAGAGTCGCGCGCTGCTTTTTTCTCGGCGCGGCGTTGCCTGAAAAATCCCTGAAGCAGTGCTTTGCATTCTTCGTGCAGCACGCCGGTTTCGATCTCGGGGCGATGATTCAGATCGGCATCGTTCAGGATTGTGAATTTGGAGCGCGCGCCGCCGCGTTTGGGGTCGTCGACGGCCCACACCACTTTTTTGAGTCTCGCGAGCACGATTGCTCCGGCGCACATTGGGCAGGGCTCTTTGGTGACGTACATGACAGCATCAGTCAGTCGCCAGTTTTCGAGCTCCGCTGCGGCCTGGGTGATGGCCAGTATTTCCGCGTGCGCGGTTGGGTCTTTGAGCGTTTCGGTCTGGTTATGGGCTTTGCCGATAATGCGGTCGTCTTTCACAATGATCGCCCCGCAGGGCACTTCGCCCGCTTCGGCGGCACGCTCCGCTTCGCGCAGGGCCATGCCCATATACATCTGATCCACTGAAAATTCTTCGTTCATATTTTTCAAATCCTTGGAAAATCACTGTATCTGTTTTTCCGACCTCTGGAAAAGAAAACTGTGCGCGTCTATGCAATAGACCGCACGCCGGACAGGGAGTTGAAAACCGGAACGCCGCAGGCTTCAAGGCGCGGACGGCTGTTGTGGCCGTTGGCGACAAGTGCGCACTGCACGCCCATGGCGTCGGCAACTTCAAAGTCGTGCACGGTATCGCCGACGAACAGAACTTCGGACGGATTCAGGTTTGAATTGGCGATATACTGCTTTCCATTTTCGACTTTCCCGTTGGCGTAGATATCGTTGAGTCCGATGATTTCGTCGAAGAATCCGGTCAGCTCAAAATAATCTGTGGATTCAAGAAGAGCCTTCTGTTCATAAGCCGATAGCACGGATTGCAGAGTTCCCTGGGTTTGGAAAAACTGAATCAGTTCGCGGACTTCCGGGTGCAGATCGCATTCGAAGCGGCGCTGTTCATATTCGGCAATAAACTCTTCGGCGAGCCGGGGGTACGGATCGACTTCGTAGTCGAATCCGAGCTGGCAGTAATAGTCTGTGACCGGAAAGCAGAGTTTGGCACGGTATGTTTCCGGCTGGATCAACGGCAGTCCGCGCCGTTCCAGCATGTGGTTGTTGATTTCAACGCACAGCCAGGTGTCATTCCACAGCGTTCCGTTCCAGTCCCAGATAATCTGTTTGTATTTCATGCCGTTTCCAGTTGCCAAAGTCCGAAAATAGCAGGGCGGCCCAGAGGCGGGAAGCATTTTGGAGGAGGTTTCCAGGGGTCGGAAGAAGTGGGGCGGTGCCTATCGTTCTTCTGTGGCTGTTCGGTAGAGCTCTCCGGCGCGGTAGGAGGAGCGGATGAATGGTCCGGAGGCGACGGCACGGAACCCGAGTTCGAGCGCGAGGGTTTTCCAGCTCTCAAACTGTTCCGGAGGCGGGAAGGAGAGAACAGGGTAATGAGTTGGTGTTGGCGCGAGGTATTGCCCGATGGTCAGCAGGTCGACACCGGCTTTACGAAGCGCCCGCAGGGCGTGTTCAACATCGGCTTGTGTTTCGCCGAGTCCGACCATGAGGCTCGATTTTGTCAGCAGGTCGGGTCGCAGTTCTTTGGCGGCTTCCAGAATGCGGAGGCTGACGGCAAAGGATGCTTTTGGGTCGCGTATGTTCGGGGTGAGCCGCTCGACGGTTTCGATGTTATGAGCAAAGACTTTGAGCGGTGCGCCGTCGAGCAGGGATGCCAGTGCGGTTTCGTCGCCGGCGAGGTCGCTTCCGAGCAGTTCCAGTCCGGTGGCGGGGGACAGTCGGTGAACGGCTTCGAGGCAGGCGCGGTAATGGGATGCGCCGCCGTCAAAAAGATCATCGCGATTGACGACCGTGATAACGGCGTAGTCCAGTTTGAGTGCGGAGATGGCCGAGGCCAGCTGGAGCGGCTCGCCGGGATCGGGCGGGGGCGGGGCATGTTGGTGATCAACGGAACAGAAACGGCAGTTGCGCGTACAGGATTTGCCGGCGACCATGAACGTCGCTGTTCCCTGACTCCAGCAGGTGGTGCGGTTGGGACACTTGGCTTCTTCGCAGACGGTGTGCAGGGACCGGGCTGATGTTGTCGTGTGTATTAGTGTTTGTGTTTCCGAGCCGGCTTCCGGAAGCCGGGTTTTAAACCAGCCCGGAAGCGGTGGGCGTTTGCGCTGGAGTGTGGGCATAGGGACTCATCGGATAGGTTGCGATTATGGTTTGTTAATGAATTCAGAGTGGATGTCTTCACTTTGATCATTTACTTAATCCGTTTTTGTACGAAGCCGCTCGATCAGGGTAAAGGCGAAGGCGGCCCGCTCGTTGCGGGTGCACTCGGCCTCAACCTTGGCCAGCAGTCGCTGGAGTTTCGGTGCAGACTCCGGATCATTTTCGGTCAGCCGCACCGATTCAGACAACTGTGCCTGATTGATGCAGTAGACGGATTCTCCGCCAAGAATAGATGTAGGTGGTACAGGCATTATCGGCAATTTCCTCCGCAAGGGGTGACTTCATCGGTTTCGCGCTCCTTAAAGCTGGCTCCGCAGCCGCAGGAGTGCTGGGCATTCGGATTCTTCAGGATAAAACCCGGTTGAATCAGATCGTCGGAAAAGTCGATGCTCAGTCCGTCGATCAGGTGAAGGTATCTGTGGTCTGCTGCAATGCGCAGTCCGTCCTCATCATAAATAACGGCATCCATTTCTGTGAGAATGTCATCTGCGTAGGCAGAGTATGACATGCCGGCACATCCGCCCGGCTGTACGCCAAGCCGCAGGAAGGTCTCTCCGCCGATTCCGCCTTCGAGCAGTTTGTTAATCGCCTGGTCACTGACTGTGATTTCCATGGTGTTCCTCTCTGGTTGCGTCTCAAATGTGACCGCATTAGTCGCATTTGGCGCGCGGCCTGTCAATTAAATAAGATAAATAAAAACCTAGTTATTGATTGTTGCTGTCAGTGCGCTATAGTGGAGCTCTCTCAAGGAGAATCTATGATTGTTGGAACTGTACCGAAACAGGTGGAATATGCGCTGATGGCCCTGACGGAAATGCAGGAGGCCAATCCCGGAAAACTTTTTCCTGTCCGGGAACTGTGCGATCGGCACCAGGTGCCGTTTGATGTGATGTCCAAAACCATGCAGCGCATGGTGCGGGTCGGTCTGTTGCGCTCTGTACAGGGTGCCAGCGGGGGCTATCAGCTTATACGCGATCTGGAAACGGTGAGTCTGCTTGACCTGATGGAGGCGGTGAGTGGTCCGGTTGCCGCGGTGAACTGTTTGAAACAGTGCGGATGTGCCCGTTCCGGCCAATGCATAATTTCAAGTTCCATGCGCCGTTTGAATGAAAAGATGAGTGCGGTGTATGCGGAGCTGACCGTGGCGGAGCTGGTTGCTGAGGATGATCCGGTAGAACGCGCCGCCAGTTAAAATCGTTTTTTAAACGCAAATAGGTTTTTTTATAACTTATATCTTGAATCGTGACCGTTTTGATCGTATTTGTCTTCACATCTTAAGTCGAGAGAAAATTATGGACCAGAAACAGACAGTGCAGGCGGGAAACCGGGAATATAAGTATGGGTTCGAGACCGATATTGAGATCGAAACTGTTCCCAAGGGGATCAATGAGGATATCATTCGTTTGATTTCCTCTAAAAAGGAGGAGCCGGAGTTTTTGCTCGATTTCCGTCTGAAAGCGTATCGCTGGTGGAAGGAGCAGCGCGAACCCACCTGGGCTCACCTCGACTATCCACCGATTGACTTCCAGAACATCCGTTATTTTGCGGCCCCGAAAAAGGGTGCGCAATATGACAGCCTTGATGATGTAGAGCCGGAAGTCCTTCGTACTTTCGAACGGCTGGGGATTCCGCTGGATGAGCAGGAACGGCTGGCCGGGGTTGCGGTCGATGCGGTGTTCGACAGCGTTTCCGTGCGAACCACTCACCAGAGCATGCTGGCGCAGTACGGGGTCATTTTCTGTTCTTTTTCGGAAGCGGCCCGCAAATATCCCGAGCTCATCAAAAAATATCTCGGCAGCGTGGTTCCTTCCAGGGATAACTTTTACGCCGGACTGAACTCCGCGGTGTTTACAGACGGCTCCTTTGTCTACATCCCGCCCGGAGTTCACTGTCCGGTGGACCTTTCCACCTATTTCCGTATCAACGCCAAAGAGACCGGACAGTTTGAGCGGACCCTGATTGTGGCCGATAAAGGAAGCCGGGTTTCTTATGTCGAAGGCTGTACGGCACCGATGCGCGATGAAAACCAGCTGCATGCCGCAATTGTCGAGCTGGTGGCACTGGATGATGCAGAAATCAAATATTCGACGGTGCAGAACTGGTATCCCGGTGACAAAAACGGCAAGGGGGGAATCTATAATTTTGTGGTCAAACGCGGTCTCTGCAAGGGCGTTAACTCCAAGATTTCCTGGACGCAGGTCGAGGCCGGCTCGGCGATTACGTGGAAATATCCGAGTGTGATGCTCAAGGGCGACAATTCCGTCGGCGAGTTTTATTCGGTCGCACTGACCAACAATAAAATGCAGGCGGATACCGGCACCAAAATGATTCACATGGGAAAAAACACCAGCAGCACGATTATCTCCAAAGGGATTTCCTGCGAACAGTCCACCAACAGCTATCGCGGTCTCGTGCGCATGTCGCCCGGTGCGGAAAATTCACGCAACTATTCGCAGTGCGACTCCATGCTGGTTGGTGACGAGTGCTTTGCCAACACGTTTCCGTACATCGAGGTTAACAACGACAGCTCGACAGTCGAGCACGAGGCCACCACCTCGCGACTCAGTGCCGACCAGCTGTTCTATCTGCAGAGTCGCGGGCTGGATATGGAAGCCGCGGTCTCGCTGCTGGTGAATGGATTTTGTGAAGAGGTGTTTCGGACGCTTCCGCTCGAATTTTCGGTTGAAGCTGTCCGCCTGCTGGAAATGAAGCTGGAGGACAGCGTTGGCTGAATGATGAATTATAAAGGAAATGCTATGTTGAAAATAGAACAGCTGAAAGCTCGCGTGAAAGACGGCCCGCCGATTCTGAAGGGAATTGATCTGGAAATTCTTCCAGGAGAAATGCATGCGGTGATGGGACCGAACGGCTCAGGCAAGAGTACGCTGTCCCGTGTGATTGCCGGGCATCCCGACTATGAAGTGACCGGCGGGAGCGTGACGCTTCAGACGCCGGACGGTTCGATTGATCTTCTGGATGCAGAACCGCACGAGCGCGCCCGTGCCGGGCTGTTTCTCGGCTTCCAGTATCCGATGGAAGTGCCGGGCGTCAGTAACCGCACATTCCTGCGCGCGGCGTTTAACACAATCCATCGCGCCCGCGGACGCATGCCACTCGATCCGCTTGAATTCGATCGCATTCTGCAGGACAAACTGGAGCTGCTGGGTATCAGCCGGGAATTTATCCAGCGTCCGGTCAATGTCGATTTTTCCGGCGGTGAGAAAAAACGCAATGAAATCCTGCAGATGGCACTGCTGGAACCGCGGCTGGCACTGCTGGATGAAATAGACTCCGGCCTGGATGTGGACGCGCTGAAGGCGGTTGCCGAAGGCGTCAGCAAACTGCGTACACCGGACAACGCGGTAGTGCTGATTACGCATTACCAGCGTCTGCTCGACTACCTGACCCCGGACCATGTTCACATCATGTCCGATGGCGTTTTCATTCGTTCCGGCGGAAGCGACCTGGCACTTGAAATTGAGGAGAGGGGCTATGACTGGATCCTTAACAGCGCAGCGTAGCGACCCGCTGGCCGTTTTTGAAAAGCTGCTGCCCGAATCATTTGAGGAAGGCTTCAGCCGCGAAGAGCGTCTTTCCGCATTCGAGGCCCTGCGCGACTGCGGTCTTCCGCATCGCAAGGTCGAGGCGTGGAAATACACTGATCCATCCGGCGCGGTGACCGGACCGTTCGATCGTCCGCACCACTGCGGGTACGGATTGACGTCCCCGGACTCTGTTCGGATCGGAATGCTTCGCACGTTTCCAGACATTGGAAAAAATCATCCATTCGCACTGCTCAGTCATGCGCTTTCTCACGGCGGCCTCGAACTGGTCGTTCCCGCCCATACAGTTGTTGACGAGCCGGTGCAGATCCGGCTGCCGGTTGTACAACCGGGTTCTCTGCTCTGTCCGGCGCTTAAGATAAAAGTCGGAACCGGAAGTAAGGTGGACTTTATCGTGCGTTCGGAAGAGCAGGGGGCGGACTCTTTGGTCAGTCAGGTAACGCAGATGACCGTCGCAGAAAACGCGAATGTGTCATTTACGCGGCTGCGTTCCGGGCAAGGGGCTCATTTTCATCTGCTGCTCACACAGCAGGCAGCCGACAGTCGACTGACTCTGTTCGACAGTACGGTCGGCGGCGCATTGACCCGTAACGACCTGCATGCGGAGTTGAAGGGCAGAAATGCAGAGATTGATCTGTACGGACTCTACCTTCTGGACGGTACCGGGCACGCTGACAACCACACCACGGTCAGCCATTCGGTTCCGTACACGTACAGCCGACAGCTCTACAAAGGCATTCTTGATGACCATGCCTGCGGTGTGTTTAACGGGCGGGTTGTCGTTCAGCCGGGCGCCTGCGGAAGCGATGCCCTGCAAATGAACCGCAACCTGCTCAGTGGAAAAGCCAAGGTCGACACCAAGCCGCAGCTGGAAATCGGAAACGACGATGTGCGCTGTTCGCACGGCGCCACGATCGGGCGCCTCGACGAAGCGCAGATTTTCTATCTGCGCAGTCGCGGTCTCGACCGTTCTGCCGCCGAAGCGCTGCTGGCGCGCGGCTTCGCCGGCGAGGTGATCGATCTTGCTCCCGCCGGGGCTCAGGACGTTTTAAACGCCCAGATCGAAGAATTCTTTGAACGGGAGGCCGAAGGATGAGTTCGCTGCCGGACAAAGTCCGTTCGGATTTTCCAATCCTTGGAAAAACGGTGAACGGTCATCCGCTGGTCTATCTCGACACGGCCGCCACGGCGTTGAAGCCGCGGTCTGTGATAGATGCGGTCGAGCAGGTCTACGGGCAGTTTCCGGCCAACGTGCATCGCGGCGTTCATACACTCAGTCGCGAGGCGACCGCCGCTTATGAGGGCGCGCGCGGAACGGTGCGTTCGTTTCTGAACGCGGCTCGCTCCGAGGAGATCGTTTTTACATCCGGCACAACCGGCGCCATCAATCTGGTCGCGCATTCCTGGGGCGCTTTAGAACTGGAGCCGGGCGATGAAGTTATTCTGTCGCACATGGAGCACCACTCCAACATTGTGCCGTGGAAAATGCTCTGCGACGCAAAGGGACTGCACTTAAAGATTATTCCGGTGGCCGACAACGGCGAACTGTTTCTGGAAGCGTTTAGGGCGCTGCTTGGCCCGCGTACAAAACTGGTATCCATCGTTCATGCCTCCAACATGCTTGGGACGGTGAATCCGATTGAAGATATAATTCGTGAATCACATGCGCATGGAGCAAAAGTGCTGGTGGATGCGGCGCAGTCCGCGCCCTGCCTGCCGCTCGATGTCCAGGCGCTGGACTGTGACTTCCTCGCCTTTTCCGGACACAAACTTTTTGGGCCGACCGGCATTGGGGTGCTGTACGCCAAAGCGGATCTGCTCGAAATGATGCCGCCGTTCATGGGTGGCGGCGATATGATCCTGTCGGTCTCCTTTGATGAAATCTGCTACAACAAGCCTCCCTACCGCTTTGAAGCCGGCACTCCCAATATTGCCGGGGCAGTTGGGCTGGGTCGCGCGATCGAATACGTGCTGGATATCGGGTTTGACGCAATCTGGCAACACGAACAGGATCTGTTGGAAGCGGCAAGGGCTGCTTTGGAGGAAATCGACGGAGTGCGCATCATTGGCACGGCGCCGGAAAAAGTTGCCATTTTATCGTTTGTGATCGAAGGGGTTCATCCGCACGACACCGGATCCATTCTCGATTCGTGCGGAGTGGCGATTCGTGCGGGGCACCACTGCACGCAGCCGCTGATGGCTCGGTTCGGAGTGCCTGCGACCGCCCGCGCCGCTTTTTCAATTTATAACACGATGGAGGACGTTAAGCGGCTGGCTTCCGCGGTCCGCAAAGTACAGGAGATTATGCTGTGAACATTTCTGACGAGCTCTATCGGGCCACCATTCTGGAATACAACCGGGAACCGCGGAATTTCCGAACCCTGGAAAATGCCACGCACGTTGCGCACGGCCTGAATCCGTTGTGCGGTGATGATTATCACGTTTATCTGCGCGTGGAAGACGGCGTTGTTCAGGAGGCATCGTTTGATGGACATGGCTGTGCCATTTCGAAGGCGTCTGCCTCCATGATGACACTGGAGCTGAAGGGCAAGACGATTGCCGAAGCCAAAGCGCTGTTTGCGAGGTTTCACGGAATGTTGACGGAGAAGGCCGATCTGTCCGATGATCTCGGGCGGTTGAACGTGTTTTCCGGAGTTTGGAAATATCCGGAGCGCGTCAAGTGCGCTTCCCTCGCGTGGCATGCAATGGACAGCGCGCTTCAGGGGAAAGAGACTGCATCAACGGAGTAGGTATGGTTTCAGAAAAAGAAATTCTCGGAGTGCTGAGTCAGATCATCGATCCCGATTTTCAGCGCGATATTGTTTCGCTTGGGTTTGTTCAGAACCTGAAGATCGACGAAGGAACCGTTTCGTTTGAGATTGAGCTGACGACGCCGGCCTGTCCGCTGAGTCCGCAGTTTAAAAAACAGGCCGAAGGTCTGGTGGGTGCGCTTCCAGGGGTTGGAAACGTCAACGTGACCATGACCGCCCGCAAACGTGCGCCGCATTTCGAGCAGGCGGAAAGCGGATTAGGCCGCGTGAAAAACATTATTGCGGTCAGTTCCTGCAAAGGCGGAGTCGGCAAGTCGACCGTCGCCGCGCTGATTGCCCGTACGCTGGCCGGGCGCGGGATCAAAACCGGTCTGCTCGATGCAGATATTTACGGCCCGTCGCTTCCGACGCTGTTTAACCTGCACCACCCCAAGGTCTATTCGAATCAGCAGCAGCGGATCCTGCCGGTGGAGGCGGACGGACTGAAGCTGATGAGTTTTGCGTTTCTGACCGGCGATGGGCCGACGGTTCTGCGCGGCCCGCTTGTGTCTCAGTACATCCAGCAGCTTCTGCACAATGTGGAGTGGGGCGGGCTGGACGTGCTGGTGCTCGATCTTCCGCCGGGAACCGGAGATATTCAGCTGACCATTTCGCAGTCGATCCGGATCGATGGTGCTGTGATTGTGACCACACCGCATCAGCTGTCACTGACGGATGTGCGCAAGGGCATCCAGATGTTTGAGAAGGTGAACGTGCCGGTGCTCGGCGTGGTGGAGAATATGGCGTGGTTCGCCTGCGATGAGTGCTCAAAAAAGCATTATCCGTTCGGAACCGCCGGCGCGAAAAGCCTCGAAGAAAAATTCGGGCTCGAAACGCTGGCCGAACTGCCGATTTCTCCGAACCTGCAACTGGAATACGCGGAAGAAACGGCGGATGCAGTCATCCGGGCGCTGGGGCGGCAAACGCTGGAAAACCAAGCGGTGCCTGAGGTATCGTTTGATGCAACCCATATTACGCTGCGCTGGCCGGACGAAACCGTGCGGGTTGAAAATACGGTGCTTCGCAAAGCCTGCAGCTGCGCGCTTTGTATCGATGAAATGACGCAGAAGCCGATCCTTGATCCAGCGGATGTTCCGGATGATATTCATGCAGAGAAAGTCGGGACGATTGGCAATTATGCAATCACCGTCGATTGGTCCGACGGACACAACACCGGCTTTTTCCCGTACAAAACGATCCGGGAGCTTTCAATATCATGACCACTGCAGAAAAACTTTATGAAACGTTGAAGGATGTTGAAGCCGGAACCTCCGGACCCTATCCGTATGCGCGGTGCGAACAGTTCGCGCCGTTTATCGACGAAATCAATCGGCTGAAAAAGGAAAAGAACGCGGTGATCCTGGCGCACTCCTATGTGCACCCGGAAATCATCTACGGTGTGGCCGATTTCACCGGCGACTCCTATAAACTTTCGAAAGACGCCAAAGCGGCCGATGCGGACCTGATTATTTTTGTGGCGGTGCGCTTCATGGCCGAAACCGCCAAAGCGTTGAATCCAGGCAAGAAAGTGCTTATCCCGAGTCGCCTGAACGGCTGTTCGCTGGCCGATTCAATCACCGATGACGATGTGCGCCGCCTGAAGGTCGGGAACCCGGACTTTACCTTTGTCTGCTACATTAACACTTCGGCCGCCGTAAAGGCCGAGTGTGATGTCTGTGTCACCAGCTCCAATGTGTACGACATTGTCGAGCGGATTCCGTCGGACAAAATATTTTTTCTGCCGGACAAGCTGATGGGTGAAAATCTGCAGGACGAAATGAAAAAGCGCGGAGTCGACAAGGAGATCAAACTCTACGACGGGAACTGCTATGTCCACGCCGAGTACGATGCGGACCGGATCGTCCGCCTGCGTAACCAGTATCCAAAACTTCAGGTGCTTTCGCATCCGGAGTGCAGTCGCGATATCGTGCAGAAATCCGATGTGGTTGCCAGCACCTCCGGCATGATGGACTTTATGCGCGAGGATCGGGCGGGCGATTCGTATTTGCTGCTGACAGAATGCGGTCTTGCTGGACGCGCGCAGGCCGAGATGCCCGGCAAAACCTTTATCGGTCCCTGTCTGGAATGCAAATACATGAAATCAAACTCTCTTGAGGATATCCGGCGCGTGCTGGTTGAGCCGGAAGCCGAAGATGTGGTGGAAATCAGTGATCAGGTTCGGGCCGGTGCGCTGGAATGCATCGACAACATGTTTAAATACGCGGAGGCAGGCTGAGCCGGCACCCGCCTGTTTTCCAGACATTGGAAAACGAACTGGGTAGCGGAGCTGTCGGCTTCCAATCATTGGAAAAATTCAGGAGAGCGTTATGGGAGAACACGGAAGCTGCTGCACCCCCGGAGAAAAACGGTGCTCCTGTCCGGAGAACCCGGTTGAATTTCAACGCGTCTCGTCCGGATCTCCCGAAGGTATGGTCCGCCTCGACGGCGGCGCATTTTTGATGGGCACGGATGATGAGGTCGGATTCTTTGCAGACGGGGAGGGGCCGATTCGCGAAGTAACGGTTGATCCGTTTTATATGGATAAAACCAGCGTTACCAATCAGCAGTTTAAAAAGTTCATCAAGGCCACCGACTACAGGACCGACGCGCAGAAATTCGGATGGTCGTTTGTGTTTCATTTGTTCCTGAGCGATGACGTGAAGCAGAGCCTGTATCGGGCGGGACGCTGCCTGCCGGGACTGGAATGGTGGTTTGCGGTTGATGGCGCGGACTGGGCGCACCCTGAAGGGCCGGAATCTTCCATTGCGGATCGCATGGACCATCCGGCGATTCATGTATCGTGGCGCGATGCACAGGCTTACTGCGAATGGGCCGGCAAGCGGCTCCCCACCGAGGCCGAGTTTGAATATGCCGCGCGCGGCGGACTGGTGCAGAAACGGTATGTGTGGGGCGACGAGCTGACGCCCGGCGGAAAACACATGTGCAACATCTGGCAGGGCGATTTCCCGCGGGTTAACACTGCAGAAGACGGGTATGTCGGTACTGCTCCAGCCAAATTCTTTGAGCCCAACAGCTACGGGCTTTATCACATGGCCGGCAATATCTGGGAATGGATCTTTGACCGCTGGAGCCCTGATTTCCATGTGAACGGCCCTCGCAACAATCCGGTCGGTCCGCCGACCGGGGATCGGCGCGTTACGCGCGGCGGCTCCTATCTGTGTCATGATTCCTACTGCAACCGCTACCGTGTCGCCGCCCGCACCTCCAATACGCCCGATTCGTCGACCGGCAACACCGGTTTCCGCTGTGTCCGCGATATCTGACGCTGTTGCATAGAGGCGCACCGGTTTTTCACTTTGAAAACCGAAGGGCTGGCATGATTGGGCCGGGGCGTGTATGTTTGTTTTTTTAATCAGAACCCCGTTGAGTTGAGGATTTTTGTATGTCATTTGAAAGCGGCTCCGTAAGCCTTCGTATGTTTTATGTTCCCAAAGAGCTTCCGGACGATGTGCTCGACCGGTTTGCCGAGCACGCAATCGGTTCGGTCGATACACTGCGCGACGAGGAAATTCACGGATGGGTCGGTCCGCGCCATCTGCTCGACCGCGATATTTCGGAAGAAACCGCCATGCCGGGCGGGTACCTGCGCCTGACGCTGGCGCAGGCCCAGCGCAAGATCCCGACCGCACTGCTGCGCGCGGAATGTCGGATCGAGGAAATGGTCTGGATGGCCGCTGAGGGCCGCGACTATGTGAACCGCCAGACCCGCAGCGAGATTAAAAAAGAAGTGACCGAGAAGCTCCTGCCGCAGATGCCGCCGACGCTCAAGGGAACTGATTTCGTCTACGACCGGCCGCACGGACTGCTCTACTGCACTGCGATGTCCGAAAAACAGCTCGACGCGTTTCTGATCAACTTCAGCGCCGTAACCGGCGTGCAGCTGGTACTTGCCGATCCGGCGGCAATGGCATTTCAGCTGGCGCAGAGCCGTACGGACAACTGGAACTCGCTCGGCTTTGCCGCTGATCAGTGGGCCGACTGTGCCCCGGGGCGTGAATTTTTGATGTGGCTCTGGTTTATGTCCGAAGCCAAAGGCGGCGAGCTGACCCTGCCGGAGAGCGGGCCGATGGCCATTCTGGTGGAAGGACCGCTTCAGTTCGACCAGGAGGAACAGGGCGAAACCGTTATCCGCAAGGGCGAACCGATGGTCAGCGCCGAGACGCGCGCCGCGCTGCTCAGCGGCAAAAAGCTGCGTCGCGCCAAGCTGACGCTGGCGCGTGGCGAGGAAATCTGGAACTGCACGCTCGATACCGACGAATTTATCTTCCGTGGGCTCAAGCTGCCGAAAACCGAGGCCTATGACGTACTCGGAAAATTCACCGAACGCATGGAGTTCCTTGAAGTCTTCCGGGTTGCTTTCGGCGAGCTCTATAAGCAGTTCGTGGAAATTCGCGATGATGCCGCCGCGCTCGAAACCCTGCGCGAAGAAATGCGCGAGTGGATCCGCTCCCGCCCCGCCCGTAAGTTGGAAGAAAATGTGTAGTCTTTGCGCCGCGAAGCGCTGAAAAGCAACGAAGTTGCTTCCAATCATTGGAACATTCCGTAGGATGCGGGATTTTAAGTCAGGAGAAAAACTATGAGCAAAGAACTTGAAGAGGGGCTGAAACTCGAGCTGGATTGGAATAAGCTGGAAAAAGCGGTTGAAGGTACCAAGGGAATTATTCCGGTGGCGGTGCAGAATGCCGATACCAAGGAAGTGATTCTGGTGGCTTACATCAACCAGCTGGCTTTCGAAGAATCGCTGAAACGTAAAATGCTGGTGCTGTGGAGCTCCTCCCGTCAGGAGCTGTGGGTGAAAGGCCTTACTTCCGGCGAAACCTTTGAGCTGATCGAAGCGCGTGTAAACTGCGAACAGAACTCCCTGCTGTTTGTGGTGCGTCCGAACCGCGGCGGCATTTGCCACACCAAAAACGAATGCGGAGAGCCGCGCAACTGCTATTACCGCAAGATCAATCTGGAAACGCAGGAACTCGAAAACCTCGATCCGTAAGAGTTCTCGCCAAGGCGCAGAGAACGCAGAAGAACCCGCATTCGAAAAAGTGCGGGTTTTTTAGTCCCTGCAGCGTCGGATTTGAGGTCCGGCGTCGACCGCAGTCTGTTTCTGCCTTTGCTTATTGCGGCGGTACGTTCTTAGTTCTGCCGGAAGACGATATTGTCACGGTGTTTGAGATCGATTCATTGTGCGCGATTCGTTCTTGTTGAAAAACAGGCAGGGCCGCCGGATCCCGGCGGCCCTCCGTCGAGTATGCGATAATGGAAGGACGAATCAGCCGATCGGTGATATATAATATTTTTTCGAGGTCCCCTCGATATTGTGGTGATAATAGAAGCAGTCTGGATCTCCTTCTTCGATGGCGTTAATAAGTTTTGGGAGTTCTTCTTTTGTTACCAGTGTGCGTACCATCGAAAATGCTTCAGTGCTGTGTCCGCCTATGGCGGGTTGTACTGTAAATGTGCGGTGTTCGAACACCTTCTTTATGGATTCCCCGATTCGCTGATGTTCACGGGTGATTACCGTGAACATGGTAATTTGGAATTTTCGGTAGAGACTGTTCAGCATCTCTGAAGATGCAAAGATGTAGATGCATGTATACATCAGTGTATTAATAACCTCCTCGAAATTTCCGTTTTTTAGAAAATCCATGAAGAGGCCGAATGCCGAGGAGCCACCCGCTGCGAATACAGAGATTACGCCAACCGGTTTTAGATATTTCATTGCAAAATAAGCTCCGAGGATATCCTCATCTCCTGTGGAACCCTGACTTCTAAAGGCCAGAGCCTTCGCCACGCCGGCTAGTAATCCGCCAAACAGAACAAGAATGATCCGCTCATTCTGCGGCTCGGGTTGAGCAAAATGGAATTCCGGAAGAACGGTGAGGAAGAGAATAACGGTTCCAACCGTCAATAATGAACGCATGGCGAATTTCCGGCTGACTTGAAAGAACGCAAAGATCAACAGGACGAGCTGAAAAATGGAATAAAGGAGAATGAAAATTCTGTAATCGGAAAAGTAATACGACAGGGCCGCCGCAATACCTTCAGTTCCGGTTAAGATGACCTTGGAGGGAAGCACGAAATATTTAAGGGCGACTGCGTAGACGAAGCCTCCCGCAAAAATGAAGATGTAATCTTTTATATTTTTTAACATGGCATATACCGTTTTGGTTAAGTGGCGTTGTCCAGCCCCTCTGAGCTGTGACAGGCATAATGATAGATGCAATAAGTCTGGAGCTGCCCATGGGTGGGCCGACGAAAAAGTATACATACGTGTTGATGATCATAAAGCTGAAAGCGAAATGATGCCTGATTATTCAGGGGAATTGTGCCGGATGCTCCTGGTCGTCTGTGTCGTGGAAGGCAGCGGTCCTTAGGCTTGTATCCGCAAGACGGCTTTGTTAAACATCCCGCTCATTTGAACGGGAGAAATTTATGTCGATTCACGAACTGGCCGGGAAACCGGTGCCGAAAGAAAACCTGACGGATGTGGCTGAGCTGATCAGCTGCTATTACGAAACGCAGCCCGATGTGACCAATCCGAACCAGAAAGTGGCATTCGGAACATCCGGCCATCGGGGCACATCGCTGAATGCCAGTTTTACTGAAGACCACATCATGGCGATTTCGCAGGCCATCTGCGAATACCGCGCCGAGAAGGGGATCACCGGCCCGCTGTTTGTCGGCAAAGACACCCATGCGCTGTCGACGCCGGCCGAAAAGACCGCCCTGCAGGTGTTCGCCGCCAACGGCGTAACCGTGATGATCGACAAAGACGGCGGCTACACTCCGACGCCGGTGATTTCCCACGCGATTTTGACCTATAATGAAGGCCGCAGTGAAGGGTTGGCTGATGGTGTGGTGATTACTCCGTCGCACAATCCGCCCGATAACGGCGGTTTCAAATACAACCCGCCGAACGGCGGCCCGGCGGACACCGATGTGACCGGATGGATTGCCGACCGTGCCAACGAACTGCTTGCCGGAGACAACGAAGAAGTGCAGAGCCTCTATCTGGCCGATGCACTGGCCGCCGACACCACGGTTGCTTATGATTTCATCACTCCGTACGTCGATGATCTCTGCAACGTGATTGATATGGAGGCCATTTCAAAATCCGGCCTCAAAATCTGCGCCGACGCCATGGGCGGGTCCGGCCTGCGCTACTGGAAGCCGATCGCCGATAAATACGGCATTAATCTGACGGTTCGCAATGACACGCCCGATTACACCTTCAGCTTCATGACCGTCGACCGCGACGGTAAAGTCCGCATGGACTGCTCTTCGCCGTACGCGATGGCCAGTCTCGTTGCGCTGAAAGACGATTTCGATATCGCATTTGGAAATGATCCGGACTACGACCGCCACGGGATCGTCACCAAATCGTCCGGCCTGCTGAACCCGAACCACTATCTGGCCGTTGCCATCAACTACCTGTTCACCAACCGCAGCGGCTGGCGCAAAGATGCCGCCGTCGGCAAAACACTCGTTTCATCGTCGATGATCGACCGCGTCGCCGCCGAGCTCGGCCGTGACCTGCAGGAAGTGCCGGTCGGCTTCAAATGGTTTGTCAACGGTCTCGTCGACGGCTCCTACGGCTTCGGCGGCGAAGAGTCCGCCGGTGCTTCATTCCTCCGCAAAGACGGAAGCGTCTGGAGTACGGACAAAGACGGCATTATCCTATGCCTGCTGGCCTGCGAAATTCTGGCCGTGACCGGCAAGGACCCGGGCGAGCACTATCAGGACCTCGTCGCCAAATTCGGCAGTCCGGTTTACGACCGTGTCGACGCTCCGGCTTCCCGCGAAGAAAAAGCCAAACTGGCGGCTCTTTCGCCGGAACAGGTGACTGCCGAAACGATGGCCGGCGAGCCGATCACCGCGAAGCTCACGCACGCGCCCGCCAACGGCGCCGCGATCGGCGGACTGAAAGTCTGCACGGAAAACGGCTGGTTTGCGGCTCGTCCGTCCGGCACCGAGGATATTTACAAAATCTACGCCGAAAGCTTTAAAGGCGAAGATCACCTCAAACAGATCCAGGCCGAAGCCAAAGAAATTGTTAACGCTGCGCTGGCGTAAGACGTTTTCCAAACCCTGGAAATCTGTTGCACAGACGAGCATGGGTTTTTCCAGAGTTTGAAAAATCATCGGGTGGAGGCTGAGCCTTTGCCCGTTTTTTTTCACAGTCAATGCGACGGAGCTTGGCTTTCAATGCGCATTCCTCTACAACCGCCCGCTTTATTCTGATCACTTAACAGAGGAAATGATATGGGCGATGGTAATAAGCTGGCGAATCCGGCTCCGCTGGGGCTGATGGGATTCGGAATGACGACGGTTCTGCTGAATATTCATAACTCGGGATTCTTCCCGGATGCCGGCAGCATGATTATGGGAATGGGCATCTTTTTCGGCGGGCTGGCGCAGCTCATCGCCGGCGTGCTCGAATTCCGCAAAGGCAATACCTTCGGGATGACCGCATTTGCTTCCTACGGATCGTTCTGGCTGACGCTGGTCGCTATGTGGGGTCTTCCGAAAACCGGCTTGGCGGTTGCTCCGCCGCGCGAATTTGTCGGCTGTTACCTCTTTATGTGGGGGCTGTTCACCGCGCTCATGTTTGTGGGAACCCTCAAAGCCAACCGTGTACTGCAGTTTATTTTTGCTTCGCTGGCCGTGCTTTTCGTACTGCTGGCGGTTGAACACTGGGTGGCTGAAGAAGCCGCGCATGTGATTGGAAAAATTGCCGGGTTTGAAGGGATCATTTGCGGATTCAGCGCAATCTATCTTGCCATGGCCGAAGTCATCAACGAAGCTCACGGGAAAGTGCTGCTTCCAGTTGGTGAATAAAGTAAATTCGGGCCGGATTATGAAGATTGTTGTAACAGACGGATATGCGTTGAACCCCGGCGATTTGTCGTGGGAAGGGTTGGAGCAGCTCGGTGAAGTGACGGTCTACGACCGCACCCCGCCGGAGCTGGTGGTTGAGCGGCTGCGCGATGCGGATGCAATGATCACCAACAAAGTTCCGGTCTCTGCGGAGCTGCTCGGGCAGCTCCCGAACCTGAAATATATCGGCGTCACCGCCACCGGCTACAACATCATCGACATCGAAGCTTGCCGCGAGCGCGGCGTGGTTGTGTCCAATGTGCCCGCCTACAGCACGGCCGCCGTCGTTCAGCTGACCTGGGCGCATATTTTCAACCTGCTCAATCAGGTGGCGCTGCACGCCGACAGCGTGCGCTGCGGCGAGTGGAGCCGCTGCAAAGATTTCTGCTATTGGAAAACGCCGCAGCCCGCGCTCGAACAAATGACGCTTGGTCTAATCGGCTTTGGCAACATCGGGCAGGGCGTCGCCGCTACAGCAAAAGCCTTTGGCGTGAAGGTGCTTGTTTCAACCCGCACGCAGCGCGATGTGCCGGATGTTGAATTTGTCTCGCGTGAAGCATTGCTGAGCCGAAGCGACATCGTCAGCCTTCACTGTCCGCAGACGCCGGAAACGGAAAAGCTGATTAATGCCGAAAGCATTGCTTTAATGAAACCGGGCGCATTTATCATCAACACCTCGCGCGGCGGACTGATCGATGAACCCGCGTTGGCCGAGGCGCTCAACTCCGGCCGTCTCGCCGGAGCGGGGCTCGACGTGCTCTCCACCGAGCCGCCCGCGGAAGACAATCCGCTCATCAGCGCCAAAAACTGTTTTATCACCCCGCACATTGCCTGGGCCGGAACCGCCGCCCGAAAAACTCTCATGAACCAGACCGTCGCCAACCTGCGCGCATTTCTGGACGGAGAGCCGGTTAATCGGGTTTAGGAACGTTTGACAGGAGCTCGAGGCTTGTGTTTGGCATGGACGCGTGGCGGGTTTTACGTAGGCTCTCCTGACTGGTTCTGAGTTGATTTCTCTAATTCTTGAATTCGTTTCTCCTGCCTCATTATAATTTTTTGGCTTACTGAAGTCTGTATGACTAATAAGGTAATGAGTGCAATCAGTAGCGTAACCGGAATTTCAAATGAATTTGTTGTCGCTATTCCAAACAGAACAAAGGCCAGAAAGAGGCCGTTGATTATGTCGATTGGGTTGGTTTTGAAGAGAGAGATTCGTTCTTCCATCTCGTTTAGCTTTTTGACAACCCATTTGCTTAATTTGAACGATTCTTTTTTCATATTTATTTACTCAGAACGTTTAATGAGTGACGGTCGTTTTTCGGGGGAAAGTTTGGCTGTTCTTGTTGTGTTTGTGGTTAGTGAATACAATGCTATCTATTTTTGGAAGAATTATTCGACATTATGCAGCATAGCCGCGGAGAGCGGTTTTTTTCTCGGATGTTTCTCTGATCCTTTCCAGCGAAGCGGGTGGTGAAAATTTCCAGACATTGGAAACATCTGTGCGACAGACTTCCAATGTTCGGAAAACGTTGGGTAGGGCGCGACCGCCGGGCGCGCCTGATTCCAATACATAGGGATCTTTATGGTGGAAGTCTTCGCGGGCGTTATAGCCCGAGTCTGCCGCTGGCCAGAGGCTGCAAGCCTCTTCTACTTTTCAAGCATTGGAAACGCGGTGTTTTTACGAAAGGCAATGATCTTTGACTTTCGGGGGGGCTCGCTGTAAATTCAGCCGCTTTTGAGGAGAAATTTATGTCAATTACTGCCATCAGCCCGCTGGATGGGCGTTATGAGTCGAAAGTGTCCGAGCTGCAGGATGCCTTTTCTGAATTTGCACTGGTCCGCGCCCGCGTGACTGTTGAGGTCCTTTGGCTGAAAGCGCTGTGCGCCGAGCCGGGTATTCCGGAGTGCCGCGCGCTGACTGCGGATGAAGTCGCTCAGCTCGACGCGATTCTTGCCAATTTTACGCCGGAAGAAGCCGAAAAGGTTAAAACGATTGAGCGCACCACCAACCACGATGTGAAAGCGGTTGAGTATTACCTGAAAGAAAAGGTGGCAGGAACCTCTCTCGATGAACTCAGTGAATTCTGGCACTTCGCCTGTACCTCCGAGGATATTAACAATCTGTCGCACGCGATGATGCTGAAGCAGGGCCGCGAGGCGCTCGAAACGGTTCAGCAGGAACTGATCGACGACTTGTCCGCCAAGGCTAAGGAGTGGAAAGCGGTTCCGCTGCTGGCCCGCACGCACGGGCAGACTGCGTCGCCGACAACGATCGGCAAAGAGCTGGCTGTTGTGGCGGATCGCCTGCGCAAGGCACAGAAAAAATTTCAGGGTGTGGAGATTCTCGGAAAGCTCAATGGCGCGGTTGGTAACTACAATGCTCACCTGAGTGCTTATCCGGACGTCGACTGGCCCGCGCTGGCTGCCGGCGTGATCGAAGGCGAGCTGGGGATCAAACAGAATCCGTTCACGATCCAGATTGAGCCGCACGACTACATGGCCGAGCTGTTCGACGCGCTGGCCCGTTTCAATACAATCCTGCTCGACCTCGATCGCGACATCTGGACCTACATTTCCTTCGCCTGCTTCAAGCAGAAGACCATTGCCGGTGAAGTCGGTTCGTCCACCATGCCGCACAAGGTCAACCCGATCGATTTTGAAAACTCGGAAGGCAACATCGGGTTGGCAAATTCCATTCTGCGTCACCTGTCCGAAAAACTGCCGGTATCGCGCCTTCAGCGCGACCTGACCGACTCGACCGTCCTGCGCAACATGGGCGTGGCTTTCGGTTATGCGCTGCTGGCCTACCGCTCGACGCTGAAAGGTCTCAGCAAGCTTGAGCTCAACGAAGCCAAACTGGCCGCCGATCTCGACAACGCGTGGGAAGTGCTTGCTGAGCCGATCCAGACTGTGATGCGTAAGGCGGGAATTGAAAAGCCCTACGAAAAGCTCAAAGAGCTGACTCGCGGTAAAGACGGCATCACCAAAGAAACGCTCAAGGCGTTTATTGAAGGTCTTGAGCTCGAAGCCGACGATAAAGCCCGTCTGCTTGAAATGACCCCGGCGTCCTACATTGGTCGCGCGATCGAAATTGCGGAAGAACTCTAAAACATAAAGGATCTCTCGCAAAGCCGCGAGGGCGCAAAGGTCGCGTAGGACCTGCTTTGTGAATTTGGCGGCTCTGCGCCTTTGCGAGAAAAAGAAAATGAGTGCCAATCCATCCATACACGGCTTGCTTCCCGAGGAACTCGAGGCGTTCTGCAAAGAGCAGGGGCAGCCGGCTTTTCGCGCGAAGCAGGTTTATGACTGGCTGTACGGCAAGCTGGTCTCTTCTTTCGATGAAATGAAGAACCTGCCGGCGGTATTTCGGGAAAAGCTGGCCGATCATTTCAGTTTCCAAACCTTGGAAAAAATGGAGGTGAGCGGCGCATCGGGCGAAACGCAGAAACTGCTGTTTAAGCTTTCGGACAGGGAAATGATCGAGACGGTGATCATTCCCGCGCCGAAACGCGGGACCAATACGGTCTGTGTATCGAGCCAGGTTGGATGTGTTTACGGCTGCGCATTTTGCGCCAGTGGTCAGAAGGGGGTTATCCGCAACCTGACCGCCGGTGAGATTGTGGCCGAGGTGCTGGAAGTGTCGCGTGAGCTGGGCGAGCGTCCCAATAATGTCGTTTTCATGGGAATCGGCGAACCGTTCGATAACTACGACGAGGTGATGAAGGCGATCCGCATTCTGAATCATCCGGACGGACTGAACATCGGTGCGCGCAAAATCACGGTCAGTACCTGTGGCGTGGTTCCGGGCATCGAGCGCTTTTCGGAAGAGGGGCTTCAGGTGGAGTTGTCCGTTTCTCTGCATGCGCCGGATACTGAAACCCGTTCAAGAATTATGCCGGTCAATGAGACCTGGCCCATGGATGAGCTTCTGGACGCCTGTCGGGAGTATACCCGAAAAACCAACCGGATTATTACGTTTGAGTATACGCTGATCAAAAATATCAATGATGCTCCGGAGCAGGCGCGCGAGCTGGTCAGTCTGCTGCGCCGTTTCCCGTGCCGGGTGAACCTGATTCCGCTCAGCCCGGTCGAAGAATTCGACGGTGAACGTCCCGACTCTGAATCGATGAAGATTTTTTTCCAAACCCTGGAAAAAGCCGGAATCAATACCACCTTGCGCGACTCCAAAGGTTCCAAGCTGAAAGCCGCCTGCGGCCAGTTGCGCGCAGGACGGCTCTAGTTTTGTCTGTCGGGACTATTGCTTCAGCGCTTTTGCATTGCGGACGAGATCGATGAATTCGCGGCGGTAGCCGAATTCATCTTTGCCTAATGAATCCTGCGCCCATTCGATCACCTGATCATAGGTCAAGTCGTCTTTGAGTTCCGAATCGCGCAGCATCATTCCGAATCCGGCGACGGCGGTTGCAAAGCGGAAGTCGTCGTCGGCCTGCTCGAAGGAGCGGTCTTTATCTTTCAGCGGGAACTCAAGCTTGCTGCTGGTGTCGCCGTCTGGCTGCTTGTAGCGCAGTTTAACGGTCAGCAGGTCGCTGGAATCAACCGGCAGGCTTCCGGTCACCTGATATTTCAGTTCATCGACCGGCGGAACCCCGTTGACGGTCTGTCCGGCCGGGACGATTTCGTACAGCGCGGTCACCGTATGGCCCGCGCCGATTTCCCCGGCGTCTTTGGTGTCGTCGTTGAAGTCTTCAGCGGCCAGCATGCGGTTCTCATAACCGATCAGGCGGTAGCCCGCCACGCGTGCCGGGTTGAACTCGACCTGAATTTTTACATCCTTGGCAATCGTCACTAGCGTGCCGCTCATCTGGTCGACCAGCACCTTGCGCGCTTCGCTGAAGGTGTCGATATAGGCGTAGTTGCCGTTGCCCTTATCGGCAAGGCCTTCGAGCGTGCTGTCTTTGTAATTGCCCATGCCGAAGCCGAGTACGCTCAGGAAGATTCCGCTCTTGGCTTTGTCTTCAATCAGTCGGTTCAGGTCGCCGCCCTGCGTGACGCCGATGTTGAAGTCGCCGTCCGTGCAGAGGATGACGCGGTTGACGCCTTCTTTGTGGAAGTTTTCGAGCGCGGTTTTATAGGCCAGTTCAATGCCTTGGCCGCCGTTGGTGCCGCCGCCTGCCTGCAGGCGTTTAAGTGCGTCGAGGATCTTATTGCGATCCGCTCCGGAGGTTGGCGGCAGAACGAGGCCGGATGCCCCGGCGTAGACCACAATGGAGACGCGATCGCGTTCATCAAGCTGGCGGGTCAGAATATCCAGTGACTGTTTTACCAGAGGAAGCTTGTTCGGGCTGTTCATCGAGCCGGAGACATCCATCAGGAAGACCAGATTCAGCGGCGGGCGGTTTGCCGGATCCATCACGCGGCCTTTGAGTCCGATGCGGACCAGCTTGTGCTGTGGATCCCACGGGCAGCGACTCAGTTCCAGGTGCGTTGCAAATGGAGTTCCGTCGTGCGGCGGCTCGTAGGAGTAATCGAAGTAGTTGATCATTTCTTCAATGCGTACCGCATCCTTTGGCGGCAGCATTCCGCCTTCCAGGAAGCGCCTCACGTTGGCATAAGACGCTGAATCCACATCGATTGAGAAGGTTGACAGCGGTTCATTGGCTACGCTTGTGAAAAGGTTCTCTTTGATTTCAGTATAATCTTCGATGCTGGGTCCCCATTGTTTCTTTGCCGGTTCTACTATTGAGGAGTCTAGTGTACGACCGGTACAGTAAAGCTCCTGTCTGGGCGCTCTTAGTTTGGCTTTATGTAGAGACATTTTTGGCCTTGGGGTCGAAGTCGGAGGACAGAACGCCACTTCACGTTTTTCGACAACTGAAAAAATAACGAGGCTTCCGGAGAATAAGACAAACAGGATGCTGATGGATGCGGCAATCGCCATCGGAATCCACGGTTTGCGGGGGAAAGGAACGATCTTTTCTTTTTTCCGTTTTTTGCGGGCGGCGGCGTAGATGGCTTCGCGCTGTTCGTCGGTCAGGCCGATGTTTTCTTCAGCGGCGTAGTGTTCGGTCAGAAGAGCAGACTGTTTCCGGGTTTCTTCGACGGCTTTGCGGGCTTCGGGATTGGTTTCCAGTTCGGCTTCAACGGCCCGGCGTTCGTCTTCGGGCAGCTCGTTCAGTGCGTAGGCGGTCCATTTTTCTTCGTTGGTTTTCATGATAAAAATTCTCCTTACAGGTTGATCATCTGTTCGCGCAGGGTTTTGAGTCCCGTATGCAGCAGATAGCCCACATTGCTTTCGCTGAGCTGCGTGCATTGGGCGATTTCGCGGTAGCTCAGCTGCTGCTGGAATTTCAGCCGGATGACTTCCTGCTGATTCTTTGAGAGCTTCGCGAGGAAGCGCGGGAGCAGGGCGATCAGGTCGTTTTGTTCGGTCTGTTGGTCCGGAGTCGGATCATCGGTAACAGTTTCCGGTGATTCGCTCAGGGGCTCGGAAGGTTTTTCTTTGCGCAGGATGTCGAGTGAGCGGTTGCGGCAGACGCGGAACAGCCACGGGGCCTCGCGCCCCTTGAGTTTGGCAGGTTTTTGTCCGCACAGGCGCAGGAAGGAGTCCTGCACAGCGTCGCGCGCCCATTCGAGATTTCGCAGCAGGCCGTAGGCATAACTGCAGAGGGGACGCTCGTAGCGCCGCACCAGAGAGAGTATCCACGTCTCTTTGTCCATGTTTGCTTCCTTTCGGGTTGATTCCCTGACCTGCACGCGCAGGCTTCTATCAGGTTAACGGGCGAGCAAAGAAGTTCTTAGAAAAATAATAAATATTTTTTCTACGCAGTGGAGAAAGTCCGCAAATGTGGCAGAGGCTTCCAGTCTCTGTGCAGGCGGCAGAGATGCCGCTACCACTTTTGCCAATGTTTGGACAATTCCGTGCGCGTCTATGCAATAGACTTTGGAATTCCCAATGATCGACCAGGTGTGCTAGCTTGGTCGGAATCATGAATATTGATCAGGTATACAAGCAGGTTGTCGAAAAAGTCCTCCGGGAGGGGAAAAAGAAAACCAACCGGACGGCCACGGATACAATTTCCGTCAGTGGCTGTATGATTGATTACGACATGGCCAACGGCTTTCCGCTGCTCACGACCAAAAAGATGGCGTGGAAGACTCTTCGGGTCGAATTAGAGGGATTTATCAAAGGCGTGACCGACAAGTCGTGGTTTCAGGAGCGCGGTTGCAAAATCTGGAACGAGTGGTGTACCCCGGCCAAGGTACCTTACGGTCATGACGAAGCCACCTATAAAGCGATGGCTGAAGAAAAAGATCTCGGCCCGATCTACGGTTTTCAATGGCGGAATTTCAACGGGCAGTATGAGTTCGGTGCCGAAGATTTTACCGGCGGCGTTGATCAGCTGGCTAATGCCATTGAGACCCTGAAGACCAATCCAAACAGTCGCCGGATTTTGGTGAATGCCTGGAATCCGCAGCAGCTCGACCAGATGGCGCTGGTCCCATGCCACTATTCCTATCAGCTTCTCTGTAACGATGGTGTGCTGGATCTTCTCTGGAATCAGCGGTCGTGCGATATTTTTCTCGGAATCCCCTTCAACATCGCATCCTACGCCCTGTTGTTGGAACTAATCGCCAAGGAGTGCGGGATGAAAGCCGGCAAGCTGATCGGTTTTCTCGGCGACGCCCATATTTATGTCAATCATCAGGCTCAGCTGGATGAGCAGATGAGTCGCGAGCCCTATGCTCCACCGACGCTGAAACTCGAAGGCTACGATTCAATTTTCGACTGGGAGTGGCAGTATGCCACGCTCGATGGCTATGAATGCCATCCCACTATTAAAGGCGAGGTGGCGGTTTAATGATTGCGATTGTTGCCCGATCTGAAAACGGAGTCATTGGCAAAGACGGCGGCCTGCCGTGGCGGTGCAAGGGCGACCTGCAGTTTTTCAAGCGCACCACGATGGGGCGGAAGATCGTTGTCGGCCGTACCACTTTTGAAGGTCTTCCGCCGCTGAAAGGGCGCGAGATTTTTGTGCTGACCCGCAAGCCGGACGCAGGTTTTGAGGGGGCAACCGCAGTTTCCAATCCCGCTGACGTTCCGGCTGACGCGATTGTCTGCGGCGGTGCAGCGATTTATGACCTGATGATTCCGCAGTGCGACCAGCTGCTGGTGACCACAGTGAAAAAAGAGGTCGAGGGCGATACCTTCTTTAATTTCCAATGGCTGGAAGGGTTTGAGCCGGAAGAAACCATTGAAGAGACCGATGAGTATTCGGTTGTTTCCTACAGGCGATCCGGTCCATCTTCCTAATCTTGTTTCAGATCGGTTTCAGTTTATTCTTGGTCTGATGTAGTCACGTTTACCTGACGAAGGAAGGAAACGTGTTCCTTTCCGCAAAGATCGCTTCCCTCGTTCCTCGGGTAAGCGATACTACATTTTTGCCGAAGCAATAACTCAAAACCAAATTGTCATTGGTATCAAACCTCCGGTACAGGGTCGATCAGTATCGGGCGGGTATGGAGATAGCGGGTGCTTCGTCTTTTGTGATCGATGTCTTGGTATACCCGCTGGACCTGTTCTGCGGTCAGGCCGCAGACTGCGCTGACTTCTTCACTGGAATAGCCGTGGTTTTTTCCATACAGGCAGAGATCCATTTTGTCGTGCGGCAGCGAAAAATAGAATTCCTCCTGGCTTTGGGGCATGGAATAGGTGTCTGTTGTTGGGGGGCGCTTCCGGATTTCTTCCGGGATGCCGAGAAATTCTGCGAGTTGGTAGACCTGTGTCTTGTAGAGGTGGGCGATCGGTTTGACATCGGCCGCGCCATCTCCAAGTTTGACGAAAAATCCCTGGTCGTATTCCAATCGGTTCGGGGTGCCCGCAACGGCGTAGTTCAATCGGTCGGCATGATAGTATTCGAGCATTTTCCGTACGCGCTGCTTAAAATTGCTGGCGGCCAGAATTCCGGCATATGCGTCGGGCGGAAGCAGTTCGGTGCGGGTGCTTCCGTCCGGTGCTTGAACGGCAACGGAAAATAGGCGGTAGCTGTCGTTATCCAGTAAGCTCGGAAGCAGGATTTTGCAGGTATATCCGGCGCCGTATTCGGGAATGACCTTGCGGATGGCCTCGTCCCGGTGGTGATAGCACCCGACAGCCTCCAGGATGTTGGTGATGTCCGTTTCGTTGGTTGCAATTCCCAGGTGATCTACGAGCTGATGGCCCAGCCTGCGGGTTGCGTCCGAAGAATCCTGCTCCGGCAGTAAAAGGCCGAAGACCTGCTCCTTGCCGACGGCGCGAATACAAAGCGCCCCGACCACGCTGCTGTCAATTCCTCCGGAGAGGGCGACGATCAACCCTTGTTTTTTGAATTGGCGGGAGAGTATCTCGCGCAGTGATTTCGATGTTTTTTCGACCTCCTGTTCGCAGTCAAGCCGGAGGCATTCACTCGAGAACGGTTTTTTACTGTTCATGGCTGGATCCTCTGTTTATGCGGGTTGTGCGGCATTTCTTCGGTCAATCAGGAGGTCGGGCGAGAAAGTGCAGTCATTGCAGGGTTTGAAGTTTTCGATAAATTGCCGGTGAAGCAGTTGTGTGGTCAGGATGCCTGTCAGGGCCATGTCGTCTGTTTCACTGACCGACTGTCCGGCCTCTGCCATTTTTACGAGCCTGGCAACCTTGCCCGGATCGAAAAATCCTGACCGCTCGAGTGAATCACGCGAAAGCCAGGACCGTATCCGGTCTTGCGGTCCGAGGCCGGATAACATGCCGGGACCGGGAGCGCGATAGGGTTGTTTTGGACGCAATCGAATCGAATCGGGCAGGGTGCCGCGAAAGGCTTTCTTGAGGATGTATTTTTCCTTCAAGCCAAGGATTTTCCAGTTTGCCGGAACGCGCCCCATAAATTCGATTAGGTTATGGTCTAGATACGGCAGGCGAATTTCAACCGATTGCCCCATGGCCATTCGGTCGCCCTGTGAGGACAGCAGATAGTTGCCCATAAAGATGGTCATTTCCAGATACTGTGCCTGGGCCAGATGATCCCATGTCTGGAATGTTTCCGGCAGGCTGTTTCGGATTTCATCGCAGCCCGAATAGGATCCGATGGCTGATTTCAGAGAACTGGAAAAATAATTTTTAATGCGGGACGTATTTTGCCAGCGCAAGAGATGGGAAAATAACGGGTCGGCGGTTTGGTCGAGCCCCCGCGCAAAGAAGGCCTGCATCATCGGTTTCAGTTTCGGATCCTTGAAGATATACGGGTAGAGGTGCGAAATCAGATTCGCCCGTTTTTGTGAGTCGGGGAACTTGGCCCAGAAACGACGGATGGAGGCCTCCCGGAAAATGTTGTAGCCGCCGAAAACCTCATCGCTTCCTTCGCCGGTCAGTACCACTTTCAGTTGTTCGGCTCGTACTTGTTTTGCGAGCAGGTACAGCGGCACGGGCGCGGTGCGCAGCAATGGTTTTTCGCTAAACCAGACGACATCGGACAGGGCGTCGCCAATGTCGCTGTTTGAGATGATGAGTTCCATATGTTTAACCCCGAGAAGTTCAACCATCTGCCGCTGATACACGCTTTCGTCGTAGTGTTCGTTTTCGAAGCTGATCCCGAAGGTCTGGACGTTGCGGTTAAAGTTTCGGGCGACCAGTGCGGTGATGCCGGAGGAGTCGAGTCCGCCGCTCAGATAGGTTCCTGCCGGAACATCCGCCCGCAGGCGGATTCGTGTGGCTTCTTTGAGCAGATGCTGAACCTGCTCGCTGATTCGTTCAGGAGACCAGTCAACCTGATCCTGTTTGGGAACAAAAGGCGTTTGCCAATAGCGGCTGACCATGCATTTCCCATACTGAAAATAGAGGCAGTGCCCAGCCGGCAGCTCCTTGATCCCTTTGAAGGGGGTTCTGCCCGGCAGCGGGGACCAGAAGGTGAAGGTCTGATCCATCGCGATGGGGTCGATTTCGCGCGACACCTGGGGATTCATGAAGATGGATTTGATTTCGGAGGCGAAGATGAGTTCCGATTCGGATTCGGTATAGTACAGGGGGCGGATGCCCACGCGGTCGCGCGCCAGGAAGCAGGATCGATCCCGAACATTCCAAATTGCGAAGGCAAACTGCCCGTTCAGTTCCTTCAGACATCCGGCTCCTTTTTCTTCGTACAGGTGGAGGATAACCTCGGTGTCGGTCGTCGTGTAAAAACGGTGCCCTTTGGCAATCAGGTCCGCCCTTAATTCAGGATAGTTGAAGATTTCTCCGTTAAAGACGATCCACATCGATTCGTCTTCGTTGTGGATTGGCTGGGTGCCGGAGGAGAGGTCGATGATGCTTAGCCGGGTGTGACCGAGAGCGATGGATTCGTCGAGATAGATCCCTGACTCATCCGGCCCTCGGTGCCTGAGGGCGGCGGTCATGGCGACGATTCGGTTCCTGTCCCGCGGCTTTCCAACAATGCCGGCTATTCCGCACATGTTGCGCACCTCCTGCCGGTTGTCAGCCGGATTTCACGCTCATTTCGCCGGTTGGCTGCGCAATGTTTCTATTTAGAAAGCGGACGATGTTGTCGATGCTGTCTAGGTTTTCCGGTACGAACTGCTCGGGGCTGAGCTTAATGTTGCAGCTGTGCTCGATGAAGTCGGTAACTTTCAGGATTCCCAGCGAATCGATGATGCCGGTTTCCATAAACGAGGTTGAATCGCTTAAGCCGGAAGCATCTCCAAAGAGAAATGTTTCGACGATAAAGTCCCGGATGGTGCCGGGGTCAATTTGCTGTATTTCACTCATTGATCGCTCCTGTATGCCTGCATCATGCAGGTGCCTGATTAATTTCTCTCAACTTTGGTTTTAGCACCTTGCCTGCACTGTTTTTCGGCAGGTGGCTGATGAATTCAACACTCTCCGGCACCTTGTATGCTTCCAGCCTGCCGGCAACATGATGGCGGACCTCTTCCGCCTCGAGCGCTGTGCCGCTTTTGACAACCAGATACGCTTTCAGCATTTCGCCCATGGTTTCATGCGGCACGCCGATGATTGCGGCTTCGATGATTTCCTTTAGTTCGCAGATCACGTCTTCCACTTCCTTTGCCCCGACGCGTTTGCCGCCGGTTTTAATGAAATCGCGGGCGCGGTCCTGTACGAAAATGAAGCCGTCGCTGTCTACGCGTGCGAGATCTCCGGTGTAGAGCTTCCCGTTACGGAAAAATTTTGCGGTCTCGGCTTCGTCCGCCCAGTAGCCCTTGGTGATGTTGTCGCCACTGGCCACAATTTCACCGATTTCATCCGAGCCCCAGCAGACCGGGCGACCGTCCTTCTGCAAAACTTCCAGCCGGGTGGAGGGGAGTCCTTTGCCAATGGAGCCCAGTTTGTCCGTCAGCCGTTCCGGCGGAAGATAGCTGAGCCGGGCGGTGGCTTCGGTTTGTCCGTACATCAGGAAAAATCGTGCCGCACTGAATGATTCCAGGATCTCGCTGATGAACGGGTTCGGCAGCTTTCCGCCTGCCTGCTGGAACCAGCGCAGTTTTGGCAGATTCCGTTGCCGGAGAGAGGTTTTGCGCAGCAGGATCTGGTAGGTGGAGGGGACCCCCGCGAGGCCGGTGCATTCCCATTTTTCCATATCGTCGAGAACGCTCTCCGGATACATGAACTGGTTGTTCAGAACGACACTGCCTCCGGCCATCAGGTGAGTATGGAGCAGCGAAGCGCCGAAGCAGTAGTGGAGCGGCAGGACAGCCATGACGCGGTCGGAAGGTGTGAGGTCGAGGTATTGAATGATGTCGCGGCTGTTGCACTCAATGTTCCGGTGCGTGACCATGACTCCTTTGGCGGTGCCGGTCGACCCGGAGGTGAACATGATTGATGCCAGATCTTCGCGGGGGTTTATTGTCGGCATCTGAACGTCGGCGTTGCGAGTCGATAGGATGTTTTCATCTAGAATCTGCACGCCCAGTTTCGTCAGTCCGGGGTCGTGCTTTTTTACGTAGCGCCCGGAGACAAAGGCAGCCTTCATTTTTGTGCTGTTGACGATATGGGCGAGAAGCTGATCTGAAATATCTCCCGGCAGGGGGACTGTTACTCTCCCAGCATGGATCGTTCCCAGATAGGCCGCGACGCAAAAGGGGCTGTTTTCAGAAATGAGCCCGATGCATTCGCCTTTTTCGCTGACTTTGGTTAAGGCGCACCCGATATCGCAGGTCATTTTGCGGAGGGCTTCGTAACTGGTTACGTTACGACCTTGTAAGATCGCGGGGCTTTGCGGTTTCCCGTTACGCAACAGGGTGTCCGCAATATTTTCTTCGTTGTATTGCATAAACGGTCCTCGTTA
This sequence comes from Tichowtungia aerotolerans, assembly GCF_009905215.1. Lineage (GTDB taxonomy): Bacteria > Verrucomicrobiota > Kiritimatiellia > Kiritimatiellales > Tichowtungiaceae > Tichowtungia > Tichowtungia aerotolerans. The sequence goes on from NZ_CP047593.1 coordinate 2,433,032, forward strand.
ACACCTATGGCTTTGAGGTTTGCATCCAACGAGTGGGATCGTAATCGTCTGCCGGGAAGTGGCAAGACTTAACTCGGCTGTCTGTACGATAATTTGAAAGCAGTGGACGGGGTTTGCTTCCCGCCGCTGTTGTGTGCCCAGGACAAGGTTAGCGGGTTGATTTTTGAGCATAACTCTATAATGTAAGCCGTGCTGGCAATAAACAGAGGGCTCGGAATATGGGAACCGTTCGTCACTTTCAGCCAACGGATATAATTCCTGTTGCGGATCTTTTTCAAAAAGTATTCAGAAGAGGAGCGCAGAGATCATCCCCTTCGCTGCAATCTTACTTTGAAAAGCTGTATTTTAGTCATCCGTCTTATGATGAGTCCATGAGTTCTCTTGTGTATGTGGATGAGAAAAATAATGTCAGGGGTTTTATTGGCGGCCTTTCGACCGAATTTGAGTTTAAAAAACGCAAGGTAACGGCGCTTGTAGCCGGCAGCCATATGGTTGATCCTGATTTGAAAGATCCTATAGCAGGCGCTTTGCTGTTGAGAGAGTTCACTTCCGGGCCGCAAGACTTCACCTATACTGATACTGCAAACTCAATTTCTATTGAGCTTTGGAGGGCCATTGGCGGAGATCTCCTTTTCCCGTATAGTACACAATGGGTTTATCCGCTTCGGCCTGGTTATCTATTCAATGTCAGACTCAAAAATCACCGGGGTGGAGATGTTCTTTCATGGCTGTCTTATCCTGCCTGTCGCCTTGTTGATGTTATTCATAAACGAGTGCTTGCTTGTGCATCTGATGAAAATGTATGCCGGTTAAGAGGGAAGGAGTTGGACGCAAACGCCATGTTTAACTCTTTCGAAACATTCAGGAATCACCGGGCTCTTTTCCCCAGTTATGGGATTAAGGAGCTGAACTGGCGTCTTTCGCTCGCTGAAAGTAAGCAGAAAAACGGCAAGCTGTTTAAGATTGCTGTTTTTGATAAAGAAAAATTACAGGGATGGTACCTGGTATATATCCGGGATGGAGAAGAAGCTCATGTTTTGCAGCTTATTGCTCATCCAGCAAGCTTGAAACATGTTCTGAATCACCTTTTTACAACGGCTCAGACGCACGGTTGTTCGGCTATTCATGGAGATGTTGACCCCAAATATCTGGTGCAATTTCGGCAAGCAGGGTGTGATGATTTCCATGTTGGAGGAATGGCTATGCTGCACACTCAGGATCCGGAAATACGAAATGCAATTCTTAGCGGGGATGCATATATTTCTGCTTTGGAAGGAGAGCGGTGGACTCGTCTGCAGGCTGATGAATTTTAGTGAGCACTGTGTGTTCCGCATCCTGTATTAGCACTGAGCTTTCATCAAAAAGATGTGCTTACGCATATGATGGCGCTTAACCGCGCAGTTTTTCGACCCGCTGTAAAGCGGGAGTGATTGAAGTTTTGGGTCGGTTTTTCTCGCTCGGCTTCTGCCATCAGCAATTTATTGAGCTTAATACTGATATTGCCGATGCGAACAAGTTGAACAACGATGTTGACTTTTTGATCTCAATGCGCATCATCTCGCATCAGTTAGGTGATGCGTTTATGAGTACTTTTGAAGGAACAGGGATCAAAAATCTTAAGGTGCGGGGCGGAGTGTACTACTGGCGCCAGAAAATTGACGGAATTCAGTTTTCGGAGTCGCTGCAGACCCGTGACCGCGAGGAAGCTTTGAGACGAATGGCGGAAAAAGCCGAAGCCGCGAAGAGCGGAGACATTTTAAAGGAGAAATCAATGACGAAACAGAAAGATATCAGCGCGGAGTCGGTCGACTGCTGGCCGCAGCTCAAAGTGCTGGACTGCACCATCCGCGATGGCGGACTGATGAATAATCATAAATTCAGCAATGAATTTGTCAGAGGCGTTCATAAAGCGCTGGTCGCTTCCGGAATCGACTATATGGAAATTGGTTACAAGGCGGATAAAAAGCTGTTCAGTGCAGATGATTACGGAATCTGGAAAATGTGTGATGAAGAGGATCTGAAAGCATTTTTCGGGGATGAGGATCCCGGTGTAAAAATCAGTGTTATGGCGGATGTCGGCCGCACCAATCACAGCGATATTGCGCCGCGAGACCAGAGCATGATTGATTTGGTTCGCGTCGCCTGCTATATCCACCAGATTCCGGCTGCGCTTGATATGGTGCGCGATGCTAAGGAAAAAGGATATGAGACATCGGTCAATCTGATGGCAATCTCGACTGTTCCGGAGTTTGAACTCAACAAGGGGCTGGAGTTGATCGGACGGTGTGAAGCAGCAGATATGCTGTACCTTGTTGACAGTTTCGGGTCCCTCTATTATGAGCAGATTGAAGATTTGATGCGCCGTTATCGCGGCGCAATGCAGCACGGTCAGCAGATCGGAATCCATGCGCACAATAATCAGCAGATGGCCTATGTGAATACTGTCTGTTCGGCCATTAATGGTGCAACCATGCTGGACTCCACCATCGACGGTCTCGGTCGCGGTGCGGGCAATTGTCCGACGGAACTGCTGCTCGGGTTTCTGCGCAATCCGAAGTTCCATCAGCGGCCGATTATTGAGGCGGTTGAGAAGCTGATGATTCCTCTGCATGAGCAGATCGACTGGGGCTACAGCATTCCCTATATGATCACCGCCCAGATGAACGAACATCCGCGATCAGCCATCAAGATGCGTGAGAGTGAGGGTAAAAATCAACTGGTCTCTTTTTATGATGAAATTCATGACCAGTAAGAAACCTGTTTAAAAATCAAAGCCCCTGCTTGCAATGAGCAGGGGCTTTTTTTATGTTCTCCGCTTCTCTTGATGCCGGAGTGGCGGAATTGGTAGACGCAGCAGACTCAAAATCTGCCGATAGCAATATCGTGAGGGTTCGAGTCCCTCCCCCGGCACCACTTTCCTGTTTGACCCTCAATAGGACAGGTCGAGTCTTGGAGCCCTTTGTTGTTAGGCTTTTTTGATGTGGAATCCTCTATTGGGTCGACCCGTTTCGTCATAGCCCGTTCGATCGGGGGATGCTCTTAGCTAAATTACCAGAATGTGACACTTTACCAGAAACAACGGCATTACAGAAGGGTTCCGTACCAAAATGGAACTGATTCAGGGGAGAGCCTATGGTTGCAGGAATTTGGATAATTACCAATTGCGGGTAATTGGATTCCTTCTTTTGGAATGAGTCTTATGTGGTTAATACAAATCCGCCCTTGCTCCCCGTCTTTTGGGAGGAGCCCAAAAGAAACGGTCGGCCTGTCTGGATGGCAATACGAACCTCTCCAAAACCACTCTCCATCCAGCATGGTGTCGATCGAGATGGCAATTCGAACTTAAAAATTTTCACGCTCTGTTTTTGTAAGGTATTGTAAATCAATAATTTGAAAGTTGATTCCATAAAAACGGGTCAGATCTGCTTTGTGTTCGATTTTTAGACGATTATTCAGCTTGGTCCACCTTTCCAAATAGCAATGCAAATCTATCCGGTTTCGCAAACCTAACCTTCGGATCACTAAAAACCTTAAAGCTCCGGTACAGAGCTTCATGGTCGAATGCGTTTGTGGAATGTTATATTGGCAAATGCAACCGGGAATGCCTGAATCACTTTGTCTGAGAAAGTCTTGATCATCTTGACTGCATCAATCGCGAATGGCTGGGGTATTACAACAATCACTGGTCGTATCAGGGTGTGGATATCGGAACCAAGGTTTTGCGACCGGATTTTACGTCGACAACCGAAGGCGAGATTAAGCGGGAACAGAGACTCGGCGGCATTATTTCGTGGTACTACCGCGCAGCTGCTTAAACCTGTTCCGGCCAGTATTATCAGAGCGCGACTCTCCGTTCGGTATGGTCTGCTGATCTATCACGCCTTGACTCTGCCAATCTTGCTATTTTGACTTCAATCATCGTTTTCATCGTCAGAGAAAGTTGCGCTCTTTTTTGAAATTGCTCTGCAAATCCTCTTTTACCTGCTATAATTAGCAGGTTTTTCGATCTGCGTTTCGTTTTCGCACCGATCAATGGTCGTTTGTTTTGGCTGACTATCCTCATAGATGTAGATTATTCAGAGCTGATTTCGCTTCTGTTTAATTCTGAACTTTTGTTCAAAAAGTCCAAAAAACGAACCGCTTTGTCCATGGCGGGGTATATAGAGAAACCTCTATCTTTGAGGAAAAATCAAGCGGGAGTCTGGCCGCTCGAGGTTATAAACGGGAGTGTAATAGTGAGATTTTTGTCTTTAAAAATCCGGCTGAAACTCTGGGGTATGGCTTTTGTCATATGGGGCGCAGCCGGTTGTGTTGCGAAGTCGCAGCCGAATATTATCATCATTTACAGCGACGATCATGGATATGCCGACATTGGCGCCAACGGAATGGCCGATGATATCCGTACGCCGAACATTGATTCGCTGGCGAAGGATGGGATTCGTATGACGGCCGGATATGTGTCGGCTCCGCAGTGCGGGCCGTCGCGTGCGGGATTGATGACGGGCCGTTATCAGGAGCGGTTTGGGTTTGATTACAACGGGCAGGGGCCGCTGCGCAAGTCGGAAACAACCATCGCTCAGCGGCTGAAAGAGGCTGGGTATGTGACCGGGATGGTCGGCAAGTGGCACCTTGCGCCGGAGTGGCACCGTGATCGCGGCTGGCTGAAGCAGAATGCCCCGCAGTTCAAAAATTCAGGCAAACAAGAGCCGCCGGAATTTGAAAAGTATGCTCTGGGCTTTTCTCCGAATGCGTTTGGTTTTTCAGAATACTTCTGGGGGCTGCATAACAAATACCGGATCAACTATACTCTGGACGGCGATGTGCTGGATGAAGAGCAGGTTCAGACTTTTGATACATTCCGGGTGGATACACAAAGTGAAGCCGCACTGTCCTTTATCGACCGGAATCACAAAAAGCCGTTCTTTCTCTATCTGGCCTATTACGCGCCGCACGTTCCGGTGGAAGCCACGGAAAAATATCTGGCCCGTTTCCCCGGCGAAATGCCGACCCGTCGCCGCTATGCACTGGCGATGATTTCGGCGATGGATGACGGGGTCGGTCGCATTCGCGAAAAGCTGGATCGTTACGGGATTGATGACAACACGTTGATCTTTTTCATCGCTGACAACGGAGCTCCGACAAAAATTGACAAAGAAGATAAACCGCTGTCGGTTCCACTGAACGCATGGGACGGTTCACTGAATGATCCATGGGTCGGTGAAAAGGGCATGGTGACTGATGGCGGTATTCGGGTTCCGTATCTTGTCTGCTGGCCGGGCAAGCTCCCGAAAGGAAAAGTTTACGACAAACCGGTTCTGCAACTGGATGCCACAGCGACCGTGCTGGCAGCTGCCGGCGTGAACGCAGGTGACTCACTGGACGGCGTGAACCTGATACCGCATTTGACCGGCGATGACAATGGTGCGCCTCATGAAGATCTGTACTGGCGCTTCTGGAACCAGGCAGCGATGCGGTCCGGGCGCTGGAAATACCTTTATCTGCCGGATGGACGGCGCTGGCTCTTTGATATGGAAAGTGAAGAGCACGAGCACAAAAACCTGATCGACCAGTATCCGGAAACTGCCGAGAACCTGCACAAAAATCTGAAGGCGTGGTGCGGCGAGCTGCAGAACAAAGGCCTGCCGGACAAGCCATTGAACAACCAGGAAAAAGCGTGGTATACGCATTACCTGAAATAGCGATGGCTGTTATGGAACATTGCACGCTGTCTCCGCACGATGTTGATCGATAGGATCTTATTTCCTGCGGAATACGGACGGAGTGCAGCCGGCAACTTTTTTAAACAGGCGTGAGAAATAATACTGATTTTCAAATCCACACATTTCGGCAATGTTGGCGATCGACAGCTCTGAATTCCGCAGCAAAGATTTGGCGTGCTCAATGCGGGCATTGATGATGGCTTTTACCGGTGACAGTCCGGTGTATTGGGTGAATAAATGGCGCAGGTAATCCTTACTTACAAAGAGTTGGCCGGCAATGTCGTCTATCGATAGGTTTCCGCTTTTAGATTCGATGATATATAAAGCTTTGGATACAATGGCCTGTTTGCGGTCTTGAGGAATGTTTTCTTTAATCACCCGCTTAATCAGTCCCACGGTGGTGATTAACAAACCTTCTGTGATTTTCAGATAGGCCGAGCGTTTTCCTGAAAGTTCTCCCATTAGTTCTTCGAGATAGTATCTCACTTCTCCTTCTGTATCGACCCAAACGCCGGGCGATGATTCCAGCCCGCTGTTGCCAATGCACAGGCAGATGGACGTGATGGCGGTTTCTGAAACCTGAGAGTGTGTTTCATGAGGTGGAATCAGGCAAAAGCTGTTGGCCCGAACCGGATATGTATCTTTTCCAATAGTTGTTTTCCCGGTTCCTTTGAGGAAGTAAACCAGTTCCAGAAAGTCGTGCTGATGAGGTCCGGCAGATACGGTGTCACCTTTTTTAACGGTTACTTTAAATGCGACTTTTACGTTCATTGTTAAATCCCCGAATGGGTCTGTTGAATATAAGAGGATATAAAGAAGTGTTCCAGAAGTGTTTACTGTGGATTTACAGATCTCGCATTTTTGAAAATTATAAAATTCACAAATATCCGAAAAGTGTATTTCTGTGACCGAATGGTTCATTCAGTATAAAAAGGTTCGCTTGTACTGTTGAACTGCAGGGCGTTTTGGGGAATGGGAACAAGAGTTGTTGTGAACGATTCGATGAATGTTTTTTTGGATTTCGATATTGGCGGAGATGTGGATGACATGATGTGCCTGGCATTTTTGCTGGCATGTGATGAGTTTGATCTGAAAGGAATTTCCACCGTGTTGTGGAACGTATGGGAACGGGCGGAAGAAGCTTTGACCTTTTTGCAGGCCGCCGGTCATTGTCACGTTCCGGTTGCTTGCGGGTGTTCATCAACAATGGCGCCCAATTTTCGCCATCCGGACCGCATTGGATATGACCAATGGGCACGGGGTTTTAAGCTGTGTGAACAGGCGCAAATTGCCGGGTTTGAGGATTCTGCCGACAGGCCGCTTCCCATTCATGGAGTGGATTTTCTGATTGATCGCTGTATGCGTGAGCATGAGCAGGTGATTCCGGTTCTGACGGCGGTGCTGACTGATATGGCAATGGCTTTGGTGAAGGAGCCGCGTCTTTGTGACGTTGTGCCTCAGCTGGCCATTATGGCGGGAGAATTTGAAAGCGACCATATTGAACAGAATATTCGCTGCGATGTAACAGCCGCTGATATTGTATTTCGTTCTAATTTAAAAGCTACAGTGATTCCGTTCAAGGTCGGTGTTGACTGCCGGCTTTGTGAAGAGGAAGTCCGGGCAATTGGAGAGTCGGAAAAACCGTCATTAAAGTTGTTATACAGAGCGATTCGAGGTTGGCAGGAATATTGCAGGGAAGACAGTGCGTTGGCAGGGCCCTGTCTCTTCGATCCATGCGTTCCGATAGCGCTGCTTCGACCTGAGTTTTTTCAATGGAAACAGGGCCGGGTTTTAGTAGATACCGGCGCGGGCGACAGCTGCGGCAGGACCCGGTTTGAGGAGGATGCGCTTGGTCCGCATCGACTGGCCGTCAGTGTAGACCGTGATCTGGTGGTTGGGTTTTTTATGGAACGTATTCTGGGTAATGCATAAGGCCTCCACACAATCATTCAGGAGATTGTTTCAGTTTGGAGAGAAACATGAATCCGGACAGGTTCCAATGTTTGGAACCGACTGCGTCGGGGCATGTGTTGTTTTTCCAAACATCGGAAAATCCCGGTATGAATTATGAATCGGAGGAAGACGGCTTGTTTCGGAATGCTGATGGAGTGGCGCCGGTTATATTCTTAAACATTTTCGAGAAATAGTATGGGTTTTCGACTCCGCAGTTTTCGGCAATTTTTGCGATTGGGAAGTCGGTGTTTAGAAGAAGGTGTTTTGCATGTTCAATTCGGGCATTGATAATCGCTTTGATCGGTGACTGTCCGGTATATTGGGTGAAGAGATGCCGAAAATAATTTTTGCTGATGAACAGTTGTCCCGCGACTTCATCAATGGAAAGGTTGCCATCTTTCCCCTCAATAATTTTCATGGCTTTTGAAATCAGGGCCTGTTTCCGATCCTGTGGAACATTTTCGTTGATCGCTCTCTGGATCAGTCCGGTGATGGTCGTTGCCAGTCCTTTTGTTACAAGGGAGTATGCCGGACGCTGGTAGGAGAGTTCTTCCATCAGTTTTTCTAAATAGTCTTTGATTTTTCCGTCGGCGTCCACCCAGAGCCCAATCGGGGAATCCAGCTCGCAGTTATCGAACCGCAGGCAGATAGAGGTAATGTCTGATTCCGATGTCTGGCTGTGGGTTGTATTGGGGGGAATCAGACAGAAACAATTGCTTTGAATTCGATAAATGTCATCTCCAATCATGGTTTGCCCCGTTCCTGATAGAAAATAAACCAATTCCATGGATTCATGCCTGTGGTTTTTAGCAGAAATTAAGTCTCCTTTTTCCACCGTTACTTTAAATGCGATTTTTATATCCATAACTGTCCTTTGGCTCTTTCAGTATAGGAGAGAAACAGGCTTCTCCAAATATTTTATTGAAGGCTTTGAGGATAAAGCATCGGTTTGGGTTGCTGGAGAGAGACTGTCTCATTTGTGAGAAATGACGAAAGTTTTGAGAGCCGAAATTTTAATTTATATAACCGATTCTTCTATTCCACGTATCGAGACTGGACGTAATACTCAATACACTAAGAGAATGTAAATCAATGATCAGGAGGTAAGCGATGAGAAGGGCGGTTTGCGTATTCATATTTCTGATGGGAATGGCTGCATGGGCGTTTGCTGGGATCAATTATTATCAGGGGGACGGAGCAAACAATCTGTTCACGACAGCAGAGAGCTGGTCTTTAGGAGTCTTGACAGAAAACGATACCGTCTATTTTTCTGAAGACGGATGGACCGTTCGTAATGAGGTTGCTGCAACGACAGCGTCGGGGTCTGTAGGGCTCAGCCATTTGTACTTTAATTCCAATATTGTAAATAATATTCGCTTTTTCTCTAACTCCGACTCCGCGCGTCTTCGGGTGGCCGGCCGAATCAAGATTCTGGAAGGCGTTGCCGGAAAAGTGAATCTGGATGGTCGCTGGAACTTTCGGGATAAAGACCTGAATATTGATCATTACGGAACCAACACTCTTGAAATCAGCTGGATTATGGTGGAAACGACCGGAACTCCGGGGGCTGATCTGAATTATTACGGCAATAATATGAATAAAATCATAATTCAGTCCGGAACGGCCGGAACCGGTCGGGCGAATTATACGGGACGATCCGCTTTGAGTAGTGTGGATGTGGATCTTTCTGTGGAGGCAAATTCAACCGGCGGCGGTCTGGGGCTTGGAGCGGATCTTCGATTGAATAACGCTATCTTGAATTTGATCGACAGCGGGACGCTTTCGAATGACATGATTACGATCGCAGGATCATTGTCTGTTTTCGACGTTTCCGGCACAACTGATGGAAGTTATTCATATAACGGTGTGATGCGCGGGTTTAAAGGAGCTGTTGCCGGTAACCTGACTTTAACCGGGGACCTGCTGCCTGGTGATGAAACGGGAGGGATCGGTACGCTGACGTTTGAAGACGAGCTGACGATTGGAGCCACGTGTGAGGTCGGGTTTGAACTGGCCGCAGCAACAAACGGGGGCTTCGACGTTGTTGCCGGGGGAGCCAGCAGCACATTAACTGTTGATTCCGGTTCATCCTGGATTTTTGATTTCAGTGATATTTCGGAAGAGGCAATTACGAACGGTGCTGCTTTTGCAGTGCTGGATGGGTGGTCAACTATTTCAGGGAGCAGCACCAATATAACCGTTTCCGGTCTTCCGGATGGATATGTTTTTGGCAGTTCCACTTTATTTACAGCTGGATTTGTGTCGGTTCTTCCCGTTGGGTTTGAAGGACCTGCTGTGAATTTGTCGGTTGCTGGAAATCGTATGGTAATGGGACTGGATGCGGTTGCCGGCTTTTCATATACGATTCAGTCTACGACGAACCTGGTGGAAGGTTCCTGGAGTAATATGATGGAAGGCGTTAGTGGCAATGGAATGATTTATATGACGAATGATATCCTGTATCCTCAGGCGTTTTTCCAGATTGTTTATTAATAACGAGTCCATCTTCGTACAGATTGGGCAGGTCGGCGGATTGATGCGACCTGTCCTTCTTTTGAAAGGAATGCGATGATAAGAAGGCGGCATTGGGTTTTGATTGGAGTGCTTATTCTGTTGTATTCGAGATTACCTGTTCTTGCAGCGGATAATTATTATCAAGGCGATGGTGCAAACAATCTGCTGATGACCGCAGCGAGTTGGTCTTTGGGTGTGCTGTCAGAGAACGATACGGTTTATTTTTCTGAAGACGGCTGGACCGTTCGCAATGAAGTTGCGGCAACGGCAGCGTCCGGATCTGTGGGACTCACGCATGTGTTTTTCAACAGCAACATTGCCAATGATTTTCGTTTATTTTCAAACTCGGATTCTGCCCGTCTTCGGGTGACCGGCCGGATTAGAATTTTAGAGGGGGTCACCGGCAAGGTGAATCTGGACGGACGGTGGAACTTTCGCGATACGGATCTGAATGTGGATCATTATGGGAACAACACTCTTGAAATCAGTTGGATGATGGAGGAAACAAGCGGAACGCCGAACGCCAGCCTGAACTATTACGGGAACAACATGAATCCGATCGTGATTCGACCCGGTACGGCCGGAACGGGAAAGTCGGATTACACAGGACGAACAGCTTTGGGAAATGTGGATGTCGAGCTTTCTGTGGTTGCAGATGCCGCCGGCGGGGGCTTGGGACTGGGCGCAGATATCCGCCTGAACAACGCGAGACTGGCCCTGATAGACGGTGGGACGCTTTCAAACGACCAAGTTACCATCACCGGGAGCACATCCGTTTTTGATGTCTCCGGAAGAACAACCGGTGGTTATTCATATAATGGTGTGCTGCGGGGATTCAGCGGGAAGGTGGTCGGCAATCTTTCGCTGAGCGGTGAATTGCGAGCCGGAGACGAAACCGGCGGAATCGGCACGCTCGCATTTGAAGATGAGCTGGAGATTGCATCGGGATGTTCTGTTTATATGGACCTGACCAACAGTGTGGACGGAGCTTTTGACGTCTTGAGCGGTAACGGAACCGGTGTCCTCGCGGTGGATTCGGGCAGCACGTGGGTCTTTGATTTCAGCGGTTGGGACGGTGATGAGCTGTCGAACGGAACGGCTATTCCGGTATTGTCTGATTGGGCGGGAATCTCCGGTGCCAGTGTCAATATTACAACGGTGGATCTTCCCTCCGGATACGACCTCGACACCTCGGTCCTGTTTGACTCCGGAACGGTGACGATGAACGATGTCGGCGGTGCTCCGGCGATGGATATTGTATCTGATAGAGATCAGGTTGTCATTTGTTTGGACGGAGGCTCCGGACGCACCTATACCGTACAAAAGGCCGCCGATTTGGTCGGTGGCGGCTGGAGCAACACCTTTTTCGGGGTGTTGGAGGATGGGCAGGTGCGAATCACCAATCATCAGGTTGAGGCTAGTGCGTTTTTCAAAACTTTGGTGATGAACGATGTTTCCTATCTGGGTGAAATGGACGGGTTTTACCGAAACCGCCGTCTTTTGGATCGAATTCTGGACAGTGGGAATTATCTGCTGACCATTCCGGACTGGCTGCGTGATTCGACGCTGGATTTTCACTATACGATGAAAAGCAATGATTTGGTTTCTTCGTCCGGCAGAGAGATTTTTATGGCGGATAACCTGAATCTGGTCCGGGTGCTTGGCGGCTGGATCACAAACAGCACGAATCCAACGATTGAAGATGTCAAACAGTACGACCTGTTTTATCTGGATGACTTCGGTGAAGCCGCGTATCGCTGGAATCTTCTGGATGACCGTATTGATCCTTTGATTGCGCGTGGATACGCCTGTTCCAACATTACCTTGGTGCTGGATAACATTCCATACGACCTGGCGGAGCAGGTGGAGATCGGTACATACGGCCAGTGTGGAATTCCTTCAGACTTTACCGTGTGGGGCGAGTTTATTCGCCAGATGAGTTTGCGGCTTCAGTCCAACTACGGGAACGATGCGAACGGCTTCCGGTTCAGGATCGGGACCGAGTCACAGAGTGCCGAACGTTTCCAAGGTTTGGAAGAGGACTACTTCAAATTTTACGACTATGCGGAAACCGCGATCAAATCCGTGCTTTCCGGCGCGAGTGTTGGCCCGTTCAACCGCGCCCAGGTCGGCGATCCGTCCGATGACATCATCTCCGTGCAGCGGTTGGCTGAACACTGTGCTTCCGGAACCAATAGTGCCTCCGGAGCAATTGGATCAACCTTCGATTGGGTGGCGCATTCGTTTTATTTTTTGGCGAATACTCTTCATCCGGATGACTTTGTTCCTGTTTTGAATACGCTGTACAACGATGTGCAGGCCGTGGACGAGAGCTATCATAATCTGCCGCTGGAAGTGCATGAGTTCGGACCGCTCGTAACCGAAGGATATCTGGTTGCCTCAGACACCGGTGTGCGGGGTGCCGCGCAGATTTTGGAAACTTTGGTCGATCTGCGCAAAATCGGAATGGATCGTTCCTATGAATACAAGCTGGAGGAGCCGCTGGTTCAGGCGGAGGGAAAGGTGCTGATCCACGGTATTGGCTGGCTCTACTGCATCTTCGATCATCTCCGCGGAGGCCCAAGCTGGAGTCTTCCGGTGGACGTGATCTCCGGCAGCGAAACCAACTCTATCGAAACGTTGGCGGCTGTTGTTGACGATACCACGTATCTGCTGGTTTCCTGCTGGAATCTGAATCGCAAGGTGACGGAGAGTTCTACGGTCACTGTGAAAATTCCGGTTGGTGTTCACAGTTTTTCCGAGGGTGCTCAGATTGAGCAGGTTGTGTTTTATGAAAGCAACTCCGTGTATGATGTGATCTGGCAGGATTTTTATGACAACGGCATGCTGTCTGCCGCTCAGATCAGTCAATACGAAAATTACGGGAAAGCGGTGACCTGGGCAACGACCGGAAACGGGATGGCTGCGGACGCGGCAGCGGCCAAGCAGTACGTCATCGATAACTGGGAGGGATATGAAGCCGTGATGGTCGATTCGCTGGATTTAAAGACCTTTTCCGGAACCGTGCAGTATTTGGATAGCGGAGAGGCAGAGCTCACTTTGGAGCTGCCTGTGCCTTCGGTGTATGTTGTGAAGATGAGTTCGGACTGAGTCGCGAGCAGAGAGGTTTGTTCGGAAAAAGTTCATGGACTCGACCGTCTGGTCCATGGCTTAAACTGCAGCTTCTTTGTATTGTGTTTTTTAATAAAAATGAGATATGGAGATAAAAATGGGATTTTTTAATCAGAGAACCTCTGTCGGAAGGAAATGTTTAGTTCGTTCACTTTCTGCGTTGGGATTGTCTGCCGGTGCAACGTTTGCTGAAGATGCAGTCAAGCCGGATCGACCGAACATTCTGCTGATTGTTGCTGATGATTTGGGTTACGGAGATGTCGGCTGTTATGGTGCAACTAAAATTAAAACACCGAATATGGACCGGCTCGCCACAGATGGAATTCGGCTGACCGATGCCCATTCGGCGGCGGCGGTCTGCCAGCCCGCCCGTTATTCGATTCTCAGCGGTCGCTATTGGTGGCGCAGCACTCCCAATCCCGGCTACAGCTATTATTTTGATGAAGGCGAAATCCTTATGCCGCAGCTGTTGAAGCAGGCCGGTTACCGGACGGTTGGGTTTGGTAAATGGCACCTCGGTTTTGATACCAAGCCGTTTGATATTAATAAGGCGCTGACGCCGGGCACCAAAGACGCCGGATTCGACTACTATTTCGGCACAACCCGTTCCCATAATGAACCGCCCTTTGTCTTTTTTGAAAACGACCACTGCTACAAATACGATCCCGCCGATCCGATTCGCATGATTTCCCAGAAGGAAAAACCGCATCCGTACGGCTGGGGTTCCAGCGAAGGCGGCGCGGCCGCCCACGCCGCGCGGCCGGAGGACGAGATCGACCTGGTCCTGACGGACCGCGCGGTTGATTATTTAGAGAAGCAGTCAGATGGGCATCCATTTTTCATGTATCTGGCTTATACCGCGCCGCACTTCCCAATTGTTCCGAACAAAAAGTTTATCGGAACCAGCGAGGCCGATCGGTACGGCGACTTCGTTCAGCAGCTCGACTTTTGTGTCGGTCGGGTTTTGGATACGCTTGAGAAAAAAGGAATGACGGATAATACACTTGTGTTCCTGACCAGTGACAACGGTGCGGTGAATACCGGAGAACCGTTTACTGCCGGGCATCGTTCAAACGGCGAACTGCTGGGACAGAAAACGGATGCGTGGGACGGCGGACATAAGGTCCCCTGCATCGTGCGTTGGCCTGCGCGGCTTCCGGGCCGAAAAACGTCCGGTATTCTTTTTGGGCTCAACGATCTGATGGCGACGATTCTGGCGGCGGCTGACGTTCCTGTTCCAAAAGGAACTGCGCCTGACAGCCTGAACCAGCTTCCGGTGCTGGCGGGAGAGAAACCGTTTGTTCGGACTTCCATGGTGTATCAGGGAGTGCTCGGATTTGCGCTTCGGCAGGGGCCGTGGGTCTATTTGCCGGAAGCGGGCTCGCAGGGCTTCACCACCGAAGGCCGCTTTGGTGTGCCGTACGAAAAAATGGGATTTGAAAACACCTATCGCGACAAAACCGGCAAACTGCTTCCCGATGCGCCGCCGGACCAGCTCTACAACGTCCAGAACGACCCGGGCGAAAAGAAAAACGTGGTTCGCGAACATCCGGAAAAAGCAAAGGAGATGGCCGCTGTTTTACAGAAACTTCTCGGCCCCAATCCGCTGCCGGTCGTAAAGCGCCCGAAGCAAAAGCAGTAATGTTACGGATCGTTTCTAATGTGCTTGTTGTTGATACAGCCACATGGTCATTTAAATAGATACCCCCGGCTTTAGCCGGGGGTATCTATTTGAAAGCCTATGCTGAGAAATATCCTGACAGTCGTGCGGTGATGATGATTCAGGCGTATCAGGAAGGTCAGCTTGAATTCCGTAAAAGAAATTAACATCAATTTACAGATGTGAACGGGGATTATGTTGCGCCGGCGTGCGCCTTTTTTGCATTTCCAGACATTGGAAAACGGTAAAAGGTCCAAAAAAGTTCATCTGCTTGCCTGTTTTATCCATGGAGGTATTATGCAGGATGCTTGTATCCTAAGGTGTTGTTGAAATGGCGCTTAGGAAAAAGGAGTTGCAGGTTGAAAATTTCGCGTAAATGGCAGGTGTTGTTTGTTTTGGGGTTCTTCGGCGCTGGAGCGGTTCCTGCGGAGACACAGATGAAAATCGAACCCTCGTTTCTCAACCAGCTTTTTGCTGACAGCAAATCGGCGATTCGGTCGGTGTCGGTTTCATCTTCTTCGGAAGGGTTCGCCGCGGCGGCGGCGGCGGACGGCGATCTTTCCACACCTTGGAAGTCCGGCGCGGAGCCGACGGCGTGGGCGGTGCTGGAGCTGGATAAAAAGACGGTTGTGAAATCTGTGGCGGTACTCTGGGATGTGCAGGCCGCCGAAGCCGGTCTGGTGCAGGTTTCAATGGACGGGAATGAATGGGAAACCGTCGGCGAATTCAAACAGGTGATTGATGAAACCGCACTGTTTATTCCCTGCCGGCCGACCACGGCGAAGTATGTGCGGCTGCTTTGCCAGAAGCGTTGCCCGCGCGGCGGCGGTGTGCCCGGCCATTACACGGTTCGGGACATTGCGGTGAATCCTGATCTGAAGCCGTTCCTGTCCGAGTACAAAAAGCCGGTTCGGCGTACGTTTGCCGATAAAGAGGCCGAAAAGCGTGCCGATGCCATGCTCGCAAAGATGAGCCTTGAGCAGAAGCTCGACTATATCGGCGGGCAGATCATGAATATCCGGGCGTATCCCGAACTCGGCCTGCCGAAACTTCAGATGAGCGATGCTTCCATGGGAGTAAAGCATCCACCGAACACCGCATTCCCGTCCACCATTCTGCTCGCCGCAACCTGGAATCCGGAGCTGGCCGCACTGCAGGGCAAATCGATCGCTCAGGCCTGCCGTCATAACGGCATTACCTGTCTGCTCGGTCCCGGCGTGAACATTTACCGCATTTCAACAAACGGACGGAACTTTGAATATATGGGAGAAGACCCGTTCCTGGTCTCCCGGTTGGCGGTTGCTTATGTGAAAGCTGTCCAGGAACAGGGCGTCATTTCCACCATCAAGCACTTTGCGGTGAACAACATGGAGTTCAAACGCAAGAGCAACGACTCCCAGGTCGATGAACGGACGCTGCGCGAAATTTATTTCCCGGCATTTAAAGCCGCAGTGCAGGAAGGCGGCGTGCATGCAGTGATGACGGCTTACAATTTGCTCAACGGTCAATACTGCGCCGAGAATCCGTGGCTGATCAAAGACGTTCTCGAAAAGGATTGGGGATTCACCGGCATTGTCATGTCTGACTGGCGCTCTACCTACGATCCGGTCATGTGCTTCAATTCCGGGCTGGATGCTGAAATGCCGGTCGGCCGTGCCATGCATCCGGATATTATCAGGAATCTGCTTGATGAGGGAATTGTCACGCTGGAAGAGCTCGATGATAAAGTGAAAACCATTCTCTATAACGGATATGCGTCGGGCGTTTTTGATCATCCGGATGCGGATTCGTCATTCCCCGCCGGAACCGAAGAACATGCGGCGGCCGCTGAAAAGGTTGCTGAAGAGGGGGTCGTGCTCCTTAAAAACCGCGGCGGAATGCTTCCCCTGAATCCCTCGGCAAAAGGGAAAATTATTTTGGCCGGACCGATGGTTGAAAATGCACCCCCGTCCGGCAAAGGATCCGGTGAAGTGAAGTATGTCGACGGCAAGCAGCCGACTTCGATTCGGGCTGCGTTTGAAAAAGCGGTCGGCGCGGAACGCCTGATTGTCTGCCCCACCAAGGAAAAGTGCCATGCGCTGCGCGACGAAGACCTCGCGGCTGCCGATGCGGTCATCGTTTGTGTCGGTTTCAACCAGCAAGGATTTGGACAGAGCTTTCGCGAAGGCGAGGCAATCTCTGATCGCCCGTTCGGCCTCAACGAAATGCAGCAGAAATTCGTGGAGCGCTGCGTCGCGAAAAATCCGCGCACGGTTGTCGCCATTACCGCTGGTGGCGGGATTGACATGGACGGATGGGATGGACAGGCCGGAGCCATTCTGCACACATGGTACACCGGAGAATGCGGCGGAACGCCGCTGGCAAAAATTGTTTTCGGCGAAGTCAACCCGTCCGGCCGCCTGCCGATCAGTATCGAGCGCTCGTGGAGCGACTCGCCGGGAGCGGCTTCCCCGACCATAACGGGACCCGCGCACTTCATGCATGGACACAGTCTGGTGGATACGCCTTACAAGGAAGGCATTTTGGTTGGATACCGTTATTATGACACCAAAAACATTCCTGTGCGGTATGCGTTCGGGCATGGACTGTCCTACACAACCTTTGACTATTCAAACCTGAATATGGTGAAGAGCGATGATGGTGTTTCGGTGACTGTGACCGTGAAAAACTCTGGTGATCGTGCCGGCAAAGAAACCGTGCAGGTGTATGTTCACGATAAAGATTCTTCACTGCTCCGCCCGCTTCGTGAACTCAAGGGGTTTGTGAAAGTGGATCTCAAACCCGGTGAATCCCGTGAAGTGATCGTCCAGCTCGATCGCCATGCGTTCGAATATTTTGATCCCGATCAGAAGAGCTGGGTGCTCGAGCCCGGTGAATTTGAAATCCAGGTTGGAAAATCCTCACGCGACATTCAGCTGACAGGCAGTCTGTCGTTGTAGAATTTACAGATTTTCAAAGGTTTGGAAGAAACCTGAGCTGCAATGCAGTTGCTTCCCGAACATTGGAACCGGGCTGATTGACATATCACCCAGAATGCACCAAATCATCAGGATAATATATGTTTGGTTCCTGAATTATACGAAACATTCGGAAATCTCTATTTTTTCAACCGCTTTGTCCATTGCCGAATCCGATATGCATTTGCACCATATTCAATGCACTCTGGGATAGGATTGCCTATAGCGAAGAACTGTGAAAGGAGAACTCCGATGAGTAGAATTAGAACAGCGATTGTTGTATGGTTGGCAGTTATCGGCCTGACTCAGGCTGCCATATGGACAGGGGCCACCACTAGCTGGCTGAGCACGAATGCGTGGGACACCGCAAATATTCCAAATGGAGTCGGCGAATATGCCGCCTTCGGGGATTCTTCCGAATATAATGTGAATATCGGGAGCGCGGTTGTTGTGGGCCGCCCCATGGGAAGTTCTATCACGGTAGATGGTGCAGGAAGTTATACATTTGGCGGCGAGGGAAGCCTGAAAATACAACGTGCTGCGACTGCTACATTTGCAAATGATATATATTTTTCAACGACGGGGGATTCGGTTTTCAATGTGCCGGTGACGCTTGCCCGCGGTGTAGTTGGTTCTGTTGCGAATCGGATTCGGGCGAATTCCGGGTGTGGAGACGTTATATTCAACCTGCCTTTATCATGGAGTAATGCCTCCCTGCAGCTCTATCATGATTCTTCAAACGGAAGCATGCAGATCAATGGGGGGATGACTGCCTCTATTAATAAAGATCTCTGGATGTGGACGTCTCAGCCGGCAGGGATCACTGTAAACAGCACGATTTCTTCGTCTGTACCGGGTACCCGGATTGCAATCGCCAACGGTGCGGGGACGGTTCGTTTTTCGAATCCGAACGACGTGGCTGCGGACAGTTCCCTGGATCGGGTCGGTATTAATACGGGTACTTTGGAATTGGGCGAAGACAATCAGATTGCCACGACGGTTACGTTGCTCGCCAACGGTGGAACGCTGGATTTGAATGGGCACAGTAACTCGAATACGACTACGCTTGCTCTGATTGCAACGACAGCACAAAAAACTTTAGCCATTGATTTCAGCGATGCTGCGGGCGAAACTCTTTATTTCTCAGACTGTAGTGCTCAGTCTTGGACATCCGGCAACCTGCTCGATCTGATAGGGTTTGAGTTCGGTGTCGATGAGCTCCGCTTCGGAACCGGCGCAAACGGGCTGACCCCGACGCAGCTCGGTCAGATTCGGATTGACGGAGCCACTGTCGATAATCTGTGGCTGGATGCAGACGGGTTTCTGTCGACCAATGCGGTTGCGCCGGTTCTGGCTACCTGGACCGGTTCCACCAACAGCTGGGCGAGCACCAATGCGTGGGACTCTGTGACGGTTCCGGGTTCTGTCGGAGACGGAGTTGTTTTCGGTGATTCTGGAGAATACAGCGTTGAAATTGACGATGCAGTTTCTCTTGGTCGGGTGGCTGGAACCACATTTTCCGTGGAAGGCACAGGAAGTTACACATTCAGTGGTGACGGATCGTTGAGAATTGAACGCGGAACGGCGAACAGTTTTGTGAATGGGGACCTGTATATGACAACGTCCGGCGACACGATTTTCAATGTGCCGCTGGCGGCTGCCCGCACGGAAGCAGGCCTCTCGGTAATCCGGATCAGAACCGGTGTTGATGCCGGGGATACCACGTTTAATCAGCCAATTACATGGGAAAACACGTCGCTGCAGATTGATAATGATTCTGCGAGTGCAACCATGGCGTTCAATGGCGCGATGACTGGAAGTTCCGAAAATCTGCAGGTCTGGGTTTATGCACCTCTGGAAGGAGGAACCATCTCCCTGAATAACGTGATCTCCGCGACAACAAACCATATCCGGATTTCCATCGCCGATGGAGACGGTACGATTCGGCTTGCGAATCCGTCAGGAGTTGTGGTGGACAGTTCCTTGGCCTTTCTCTCTATGCTTGGAGGGCGGGTTGAGCTGGGCGCCAATGACCAGATTGCCGCGGATGTTGTATTGTACAATAATGGCGGGACTCTGGATCTGAATGGATACAGCAACTCCAATGCGGATACGCTGACTCTGGCATCAATAAGTGGAGACGCCACGCTGGTTGTTGATTTCAGCGATGCTGTGGCAGAGTCACTTTGCTTTGCCGACAGCAGTACGAATGAGTGGGTCTCCAGTGACCTGCTTAATCTGTCCGGATTTGTGTTTGATACCGACAGCATCCGGTTCGGAACCGATGAAAACGGACTGACGGAAACTCAGCTCAGTCAGATTCAGGTGAATGGCGAAACGATTGTCGGCCTGAAACTGGACAGCGACGGGTATCTGGCGCTGCCGACGGTTGGTACCGTTGGTTCCCAGATGGTTTCCGGCGGAACGGGGTTGGCACTGACATGGGAAAATGTGGACGGCGTATCCTACAGCGTGGAAACCAATGACGATCTGGTTTCCGGATCATGGGGCGTTTTGCAAAGCAACCTGACAGGTGTTGGCAGCTCGCTCAGCTATACCGGAACAGTTTCCGCGGCCCAGACCTTCTTCCGGATTATTCAGGAATAGGTTGGATACAGGTCAGAAATTCAAAACCCGCGACAGCTGCCGCTGTTGCGGGTTTTTTGAATTATACTGAATTTCTTTTTTGCTTGAGCACTGTTCCAATGTTTGGAAAAGCAGGGTGCAGACTAATCAAAGAGCACTTTTGATGTGACTGAATATTGAGATGCTTGGTTGAACTGTTGTTTAGAGCGTTTTAATAAGAGCTGTAGCCGTTCGCCTGTGGCGAACGAGTCGCCCACAGGGCGACTGCTACAAAGCGGAATAAAAAATGTGGCCACACCTTTTCTTTAATTCCCAGTTTTCGCAATAGATACAGTTCTACAGCCGCGACCAAGCCACAGTCCTGTTCCGTTGTAGTTGAGCAATGAGCAGTTGGCAAAAATCCGCAGGGAAAACAGATGGACACTCAGGTGATTTTACAGAGGAAAAATACAGGACTGCGTAAGCAGTTCGCATTGCGGGAGTAAAACCGGTGGACATAATCGAAAACCAGTCGGCCGATGCCGCTTTTGCGTTTTGAGTGGAATATCGGATCCGGTTTATTCCTTGTGAACTTTCAACCGGTAGAAGCCGGTGTTGGTGGTGCTGTTGTAATCAATGAACTCGCTTTGCAGGGATATGTTGGTGGCAATGGTGACGAAGTTTGACTGAAGATCGTCGGTCCATTCGACATCATACCGTCGGCCGAGCTGAGCGTCCCATGAAATTGCGACCTTCCGGCTGTCAATTTGTGCTGATAGATACAGAATCTGGTTGGACGTCGGCGCAGCCCCGAGAGCATATGCCTGCAAGAACGTCAGTCCGCCGGGGGTGACGTCGGAAGGATCCGCGCCGAAGACCGAATCGGCATATTTGAGTTCCCACCAGTCCGGGAGTCCGTCCTGGTCGCTGTCCGGGAGGTCGGATGGTTCCTGCCCGAATATTTCGATCTGGTCGACGTAAAGAGAGGATGTGCTGCTGCTTTTGAATGCAAGGGCATGGGCTTCTTCCGGAAGCGATGTGCAAATCATTTTTTCGGCAACATTTGTCCCGTTCAGGGCGAGCGACCATTGGAGGGACTGCCGGTTGGCGTAGATGTCGAAGGTGGTCCATTGGTCCAGCGGAATGGACGCATCCAGACTGACGGGAGCGGAGTTGCTGTAGACGATTAAACTGCGGTCGGTGTTGACCTGTATCACGATCCCTTCAGGGTTTGCTATGTCGGGACGCGATGTCGGCGCGGCGGAGATGCGGGCCCGGAACCGGATCCAGACATCGTCGTTTTCCACTCGTTGGGTTCGGGCGGCTGTTGCCTGTTCGATTTGCAGTGCCTGTGTTCCTGCATAGACGGTGTCGGTCTGTACAACGGCATTCGTACCGTTGGCGGTGGTCCAGTTGTTCTGGCCCGCAACGTCCCCCGTGCTCATTCCCTGCGCAGTTTCAAATGTTTCAGACAGAATGGATGTTTTCGGAGCGCTGCCTGTGGTTTTTTCGATAACAAGAGTCCGGTTGACTTCGCGGACGAGGGCTTTCTGTTCGGTTCCGTCCGGCCAGAGGATGGTCATTTTCAGCGGCAGGGCCGGGTCGCTGCCGAGGCCGAAATGCAGTGTGTGTTCGTTGCCGTTGCCCTGGCCGGTTGCGCATTCAACCTGCCGTGTCCAGATTGAGGTTCCGTCTGTCAGGCGGACCTGCGTACCGAGTGCCAGCGGGCTGATTTCTCCGGTGCCGACCGGCCGCACTTTGAGCCATGCATTGCTGCTGCCTGTATTGCGCAGCAGTCGTCCCCCGGTGATCAGGTCCAGCTGGCCGTCGTTGTCGAAATCCGCCCAGGCGGCCATGTAGGTTGATTTATTCCCGATAATTGCCCCGATGCCCGAGTCGGCTGTGATATCCGTAAACGTCCAGTCTCCGTTATTCAGGTAGAGCACACTTTGGTCCTGGTTGTAGGTTTCCCCGTATACGGTTGTAAAATAGAGGTCGAGAAATCCGTCGTTGTCGAAATCCCCGAGTGCAGGGGAGGCATATGACTCCTGCCAGGAGACGCCGCAGGTGCCCAGGTCTTCAAAATAATAGTTGTTTTCGGGGCCTTGGTTTCGGAAGAAATCGGATTCGGGCTGAATTCCGTAATAGTCGCTGTGATGTGAAAAATTCCCGGAAAACAGATCGAACAGCCCGTCATTGTCCAGATCACCCCATGCGGCTCCGATCGAATGGCCGCCGTCATACCCGTTTTCCGTGCTGACGACATTGTACTCTGTTGCGCCATCTGTGAATAACCCGGTTCCGTCGTTAACCCAGAGGAGGTTGGGCAGAAGCCGGTAGTTGGACACATAAATGTCCAGATCGTTGTCCTGGTCGAAATCGCAGGCGACGATTCCCCGGGCGCGATATCGGGTTTCACTCCATACATTGTCGAAATATTCGCCGTTCCGGTTCAGCAGAATTGTGTCCGGATAGGTGATGCCGTTGTCCCAGTCTTCGTATCCTCCGATATACAGATCATCGAATCCGTCTCCGTTGAAATCTCCGCAGACTGCACCCTGACTGTTCCGGCTTTCGATGGTCGGGAGCATGGAGCTTGTCATATCGGTGAATCCGGTTCCGTTCTGGTTGATAAACAATCTTCGGCTGCGGAAATTGAAGAAGTCGGGATATTCATCGTCGTCAAAATTGCCCCAGACTCCGGCGTGGGCGATCAGGGACATGTGGTACGGCAGGTCCATTTTTTCAAAAGCCTGCCCCTGTTGGTTTATCCACAGTGATCCGGCGCAATACAGATCGACCCAACCGTCCCGGTTGACATCGCACCACGTGACTACTTTGTCGTACAGATTGGTTAAATCATTCAGCCCTGTCTGAAGGGTGACATCTTCGAATGTGTTGACCGTGGCGAGCGAGGCAGAGACGCCAAGCACCGCGACAGCAGCAGCGATTAAGCCCGAATTATGTTTCATAACTGTCCCATGTTAATTTGTACTAAGTATCTGCCGGGATCGGTCTGTAAGCCATGCAGGTTTCGGTTCATTGGATGGACATTTTTGGGATTTTGTAACGGCATAATCGGAAACGTCCATTTGTTCAACCGCTTTGTCTATTGTTGGGAGGGCCTCATATAGGCACTATGATTGGATCTGCAGTGGGAAAATCAGCCGGATAATGCATGTGAAGGATCGTTTAATGAGAAGAAATAGAAGTGCCGTTGTTGTGTTTCTGGTAGTTGCCGGGCTGGGCCGGGCTGCAACATGGACCGGAGCTGCCACTGAATGGCTAAGCACGGCCGCATGGGACACGGCGAACATCCCGAATTCGGTGGGCGAGTATGCTGAGTTTGGGGACTCTTCCGAATATCATGTCAATATCGGAAGTACTGTTATTGTCGGGCGGTCTGTGGCCAGCTCGGTCAAGGTGAGTGGTACTGGGAGTTATACATTCGGGGGCGCGGGAACCCTGAGAGTCGAGCGAACAGCAACCAGTACTTTTGCCAATGACATGTATTTTTCTACAACCGGCGACACGGTGTTTAACGTGCCGGTTATTTCCACCCGCAGCACGGCCGGCACCATCGCCAACCGGTTTCGGGCGCATGCCGGCTGCGGGGACGTCATCTTTAACCAGCCTCTCTCCTGGTCCAATACGTCGCTTCAGCTTCTTCATGATTCGTCAGCCGGAAGCATCCAGATCAACGGCGGGATGATGGCAGAGATTAATAAAGAACTCTGGATCTGGACCTCCCAGCCGGCAGGGATATCAATCAACAGCACCATTTCCTCGTCTGTTTCAGGTGTCCGGATCACGGTTGCCAGCGGAAACGGGACCGTCCGTTTTTCGAATCCGTCCGGAGTGGCCGTTGACAGCTCTATAGCTGTGGTCGCAGTCAACGGAGGTGCTGTTGAGCTGGGTGGGAACAATCAGATTGACACGAAGACCGAAATGGCCGCCAACGGCGGAATGCTGGATATGAACGGGTACAGCAATCGGAATGCAACTACGCTGGGGTTGTCTTCGACGACCGATGAGAAAACCTTGACGATCGATTTTAGCGATGCCGCCGCTGAAGCGCTGTATTTTGAAGACTGCAGCAGCCAAACCTGGGCGGACGGTAACCTGCTCGACCTGGTCGGGTTTGAGTTTGGTGTCGATGAGCTTCGTTTCGGAACCGGGTCAAGCGGGTTGACCGCAGAACAGCTTGGGCAGATCCGGGTAGACGGAGCCGTTGTTGAGAATCTGGGGCTGGACAGCATCGGTGCCCTGGTGATCAAGAATCCCATTCTGGCAACGTGGACCGGTTTCACCAGCACCTGGGAGAGCGCCGGCGCGTGGAATACGGCAACGTTTCCGTATGCAATCGGAGATGGCGTTGTGTTCGGGGATTCCGCGCAATACAGCGTTGAAATCGGCACTTCGATTGTTCTAGGAAGAACCAGCGGAACAACATTCAAAGTACAAGGGTCCGGGAGCTATACGTTCGGAGGTGCCGGAACGCTCAAAATAGAGCGGGGAGCAACAGACAGCTTTGCCAATGATGTGTATTTCACGACGAGCGGGGATACGGTGTTCAACGTGCCGGTCATTTCCGCCCGCAGCACGGCCGGCACCATTCCCAACCGGTTCCGGGCCAACGCCGGTTCCGGAAATGTCATTTTCAACCAGCCTCTTGTCTGGTCCGATAATTCACTGCAGCTTGTGCAGGATTCTTCAAACGGAAGTATGCAGATCAACGGCGGAATGGTGGCCGACACGTCGAGGGAACTTTGGATCTGGACCTCCCGGTCGGCTGGAGTGTCGCTTAACAGCACCATTTCCTCGTCTGTTTTATCTCCTCCCCGGATTACGCTCGGGGGCGGAGGCGGAACGGTTCGGTTTTCGAATCCGTCCGGGGTGGCCGTTGACAGCTCCATGGACCGGGTTGCTTTTAACGGAGGTGTTGCTGAGCTGGGCGGAGACAACCAGATTGCGACGAAGATCGGATTGTCCAACAGCAGCGGAATGCTGGATATGAACGGATACAGCAACCTGAATACAACCACGCTGGAACTCGCTTCAACGACCGGTGATAAAACCTTAACCATCGATTTCAGCAATGCCTTCGCCGAAGCGCTTTACTTTGACGACTGCCGCGCTCAAACGTGGGCGGACGGTAACCTGCTCAATCTGGTCGGCTTCGAGTTTGGCGTTGATGAGCTTCGTTTCGGGCCGGACGCAAACGGGTTGACCGCAGACCAGCTCAGCCGGATTCGGGTGGACGGGAATGAGATCGTTGGCCTGGCGCTCGACAGCAACGGCTTCCTGGTTAAGTCTTCGGTCTGTATTTTTGTTTGCCAGGCGGATGGCTCCGTAACGAGCACGAACACAAAAATCTGACGGTATGAATTGCTTTCGGTTCGGTAAAACAACGAAGAAGAATGACAATCTGAAGCACCGGAACCGTGGATTGTCGGGAGTGCTTCTTCTGGCGGCGGTTGCGTGTTTTCTGCGTCTGTCTGCCTGTGCGAAACTGATGAACAGACGCTGCGCCGGTTAGGACTTGGCACTGCGGATGACGCGCAAATCAGCAAGAGTGAAAAAGTTGGGTGCTCGAATCCGGCGAATATGAAATCCAGGTTGGTAAATCCTCATGCGATATTCAGCTGACAGGCAGTTTGTCGTTATAGAGTGCACAGTTTTTGGATTTAAGAAAAAGCTGTGAGACTTCATCATTTTATGTTTTCGGCTTCAGAATTATAGGGAAGAGCCGAAAATCTTACCTATTCAATTGCCTTGTTTGCTGGTGAACGACTGCATATGGATGATTGAACGCATTTTTGATAATGGTTTTCAGTGTATCTGCTTGGTAGACAAACGCTTTATCTGAAAAAGTCCATGAAGACAACCGTTGTATCCATGGTGGTAAAAGCTTGTCTGTTATATTTTCTATTCAGAACAATCGATAGGTTATCTGTTGATAAAAAGGAGGATCGAATGAATAGAGTTGTCTTATACTGCTTCTTAATTGCTGGTGGCGCTGTGTTTGGTGATATGAACTATTTCACCGGTGCGGTGAATTATGGAATGAATAATGCGGGCAACTGGTCGCTTGGTGTTATTCCGGAGGCGGATGATGACGTGGTGGTTGCAGACTGGATAACCGCTAGGTCTGTTGCGCAGGCAACCATGAATCTGACTGTAAATTCGGTGACATTGAACAATGAATTAAACGGTGTGACCGATGCTTTTCAGCTCAGAGGTGGTAATAATGGTACTGCGCAGCGGTTTGCGATTGGGGATTTCATTACGGTGAATTCAGATGTAACCCGTAATATTACGATGATGTATCAGATGTCAATTTTGAGTACAGATGCTCCTGGGTTATTGACGGTTAATCATTATGGCAGCGGAACGTTTCGTCATGCGGTCAGTACGCTCAATCAGCAGTCACATGCAGGTTCCGTCAAGTGGGGCGGGAATAATTTGAATATGGTTCAGATCGATACATCACAAAATGTATATTCCGGAAGTACGACGTTCAGTAATATCAGCGCAACGGTTTCCGGGGTCTCGCCTTCTTCGGCCTCGGGACCATTGGGGACAGGGATTGTTATTTTGCAGGATGGATCAGTGCTTGCGCTGACCGGGTCTGCCAAACTCGGCAATTCGCAGATTCTGGTGAACAGCGGAACAACGCTGGATGTGTCCGGAATGAACAGTGGAATTTATACCAATTCCGCTATTCTTCAGGGGAGCGGAACTGTGGTTGGCGATATTTGGCAGACCGGGCAGATCCGTGCCGGCGGCGGGACTGCAACTTTCACATTTGAAGATGATATTACGATGACAGCTTCCTCGTGGACGCAGTTTGAGATCAATCCGGATGCTGGGGTCTGTGATATTCTGGCGGGTAACGGGGATAACCGGATTGCTTTCCAGAATGAGGCGGATATCCAGTTTGCTTTTACTGATAATGTAACAAACGGGGCATCCTTCACCGTGCTGACCAATTGGGGAGACGTTGCCCACGGCGCCGTGAATTTTGATGCGATCGGTTTGGGACCGTTTCAGACACTGGATTACAGTCAGTTGTTTTCTGCCGGTACCGTTACGGTTATCGATAACGGAAATCAGCCGCAACTGGCCATGTCGTTTGCTTCCACCAATGCTGTGCTCTGCTGGGAAGGCGTAAGCAACTTAACCTATAATGTTCAGTTTTGCGATGATCTGGTGTCGGGCAACTGGACCAACGTTGAAGGGGAAATGACCGGCGAAGGAACGCTTTGTGTGACCAATGAGTTTTCCGGGCCAAACGGTTTCTACCGGATTTATGTTGAGCAGTAGCTGTCGGCTGATATCAGAATCTTGGTGTGATTATTCAAGGCCCCTTTTTTGAAGGGGCCTTGAATTTGAGAAAAGAAAGAGAAGTGCGTTATGTATCGGATCTGTTTTTTCGGTCTGCTGTTGTGTTTTGCCGGGGAGCTTGTTGCCGGCACCAATATTCCAATACGCTTGGAGAGCGAGAACCGCAGTTCGCCGTTTATTGATAATCCGGTTCCTGAATTGAGTTGGAAAATGGAGGATCGTCGGCAGGGCGCGGCCCAGACGGCATATCAGATTCTGGTGGCCGCTTCCCCGAAACTGTTGGCGGCAGATGCCGGCGATTTGTGGGACAGCGGCAAAGTGGTCAGTTCGCAGTCGCATCTGGTCCCTTACGGCGGCGCGAAGCTGAATTCGTGTCAGCGGGTCTGGTGGAAAGTCAGGATCTGGGATCAGAACGGTGTAGTTTCCGAATGGAGCGAGCGGGCGACTTGGGAAATGGCCTTACTGGATAAATCCGATTGGTCGGCGAAGTGGATTGCTGCTCCGGAACTGGCAGAAGTCCGGCTCCCGGAACTGGATGTTTTCCTGAAAGCAACGGCATGGGATGCAGGTGCCGACGCACGGTTCCGTCAGCGCAAGCCGTCATTGCTGTTTCGTAAAGAGGTCGTTCTGGATCAGAAAACGGATCATGCAGTGATGCGTGTCTGTGGCCTTGGTGCATTTAATCTGACTGTTAATGGCGAAAAGGTCGGCGACCACATTCTGGACCCGATCCATACCGATTATGATCGGCAGGCCCGCTATGTGAATTTTGATGTGACCGATCTGTTGAAGTCCGGCGCGAACTGCATCGGGATCGAGGTGGTCGATGGGTGGTTTGGTCAGTACGTGGTTTGGAACGGCGGGTTCTCCCATGGTGAGCCCCGTCTGCTGGCGCAGCTGGAGGTTGAGAAAACGGATGGAACCCGTTTTGTCATTGGAACCGATATCGACTGGAAAGTTCATTACGGACCGGTGATTCGCTCCAACATGTATGCCGGTGAATATTATGACGCGCGGTTTGAACTGCCGGGCTGGAATCATCCGGGATTTGATGCATCCGCATGGCCCGCGGCGGTTTCCTCAAAACCCGGCACGCCGAAGCTGGTGGCGCAGGTTGCGCCGCCGATGCGGTTTCATAAAGTCATCAAGCCGGTCGCGAAGCATTCGCCTCGCAAAGGCGTGTGGACTTTTGACATGGGCCAGAATTTTGCCGGAGTAGTACGTCTCAAGCCGGTGGAGTTTCCGCGAGGAACTGTGATTACAATGCGGCTGGGCGAATATATCAGGGCTGATGATGGATGTCCGGCCACGATCGGTGTGTCTGCCACGAAAGTTCATCAGACGCAGCAGTATGTTTGCAAAGGCGGCGGTCCGGAAGAGTGGACGCCGCAGTTTTGCTATTCCGGATTCCGGTATGTGGAAATCAGCGGGCTTCCCGAAGAGCCGGATCTTGATTTGATTGACGGAGTACAACTCCGCACGGCGGTTGAGCCTGCAGGGCATTTCCGCTGTTCGTATGATCTGTTCAACACGATGCATGAAATGGCGGTGTGGACGCTGGAGTCCAACATTCACGGCGTTCTGGAAGACTGCCCGACGCGCGAGCGCTGCGGCTGGCTGGGCGATGCCTATTCGGCCTTCGGCGCATGGTTCATGAATTTCCGCATGGATTCGTTTAACCGGAAATTCATTGAAGACATCCGCGATTCCTATTCGGTCCATCCGGTGGACGGGCTGCTCATGGAGATTGCCGGCGGCAAGCGCAGGCATGGTCCGCCAACGATGTATGACTGGATGAATGCCACGATGGTGATTCCCTGGCGGCAGTATCTTTATTACGGCGACGGGTCGGAGCTGGAGCGGCACTATAAATACATGAAGGATTTTGCCGACGCGGTCTTTCCGATTGTTCAGGAAAGATACAATTCTGGCAAACTGGAGCTGGGGCGCAAGGACCGCTTTTTCTTCGGCGACTGGGGCGACATCCCATTGGTCGAAACGAAGCGTAACGGTGCGCTGCTGTTTCCAGCTGAAACACCGGCCATGCTGACCGGCACGCAGATGCTGATTTACGGATTTCAGAACCTTGCTCGAAGCGCCGATGCGCTTGGTCATTCTGCCGAACGCAATCATTATAAAAAATTGACGGAGGAGCTGGCTGACCGGGCTAATGCTGTATACTTCGATTCTGAACATGCGACTTACGGTTCGCAGTCAGCCAATGTCTGGGCGCTTTATCTGGGTATGGTCCCCGAAAAATCAAAAGAGCAGTTTCTTCTGCGGATCGGGCAGGAAGTCCGTATGGAGGATCGGGGACAGATTACAGTCGGGCAGTTCGGGCTTGGCCCGCTGTTCCCGATGCTGACCGATACGGGAAACGGTGACTTGGTCGAAAAACTTTGTTCGGCGGAGGGCGGGCGATTTGAGCAGATGATCAACCGCGGTGGCACAACGCTTTGGGAATACCAGGGGCGCTGTCATCCCGGCTCGGATCCAATTGGGTCTCTGAACCATCCGGCATTTTCGGGTTACGACACGTGGTTCTATCAGTACCTTTGCGGCATCCGTCCGATGGCGGAATTCCCCGGGTTTAAAAAGATCCTGTTCAAGCCGTACTTCGCGTCGTGGGTAGATTGGGCTGAAGCGGACTATGAAAGTCCGTACGGTACGATCCAAAGCCGCTGGAAACGCAACGGCGACACGGTTATCTGGAATATTGTTGTTCCGCCGAACAGCTGCGCTGAAATCCAATTCCCTGAAGGCTCTGGCAAATCCGCCGAAACGGTGCCCTCTGGTAAATATCAGTTTCGACTGGGTATATAGGCTGTATGCACGAAAGGGGCAAACACACTAAAACGTGAACTGCAAATATTCTTTTTATCAACCTGGCACGTGTTCCGACGTAGTCGGTTATTCGGAGAATATTCTGTAGAAGGCATTGGTTTCCGTGGCGGTGTTGTCCTCGAAAGTCATCATCTGGTTGGCGGTCAACGGGCCGATGGCCTGGACAGTGATCCATTCGGGCGAGGTAAGGCTATCGCTTCGTTTGAGAATGTAGGTGTATCCGCTGTATCCGGTCATCTGCATTTGAACTACGCTCGAAATGCCGAGGTCGTGAATGAGCATCGGCGATGAGGTTTTATCGGCGTTGCGGAAGTTTTCGAGGCCTGTCGAGTTTGTGCTGTCGAGGCCGTCAAATGCGTCCGGGACGCCGTCGTTGTCGAGATCGCCGTCGGAAGCCAGAATCCAGTCATACGCGAAGGTCTGGTTTGCGGCGCTGGTGGCCGGGTCGACGCGCAGGCAGGTGATGGTTCCGGTCCAGTTGGAGCTGTTGCTGACATGGAATGCGCAGACCTGCCAGTCCGGCGAATTGGTATAGTTGACGACCTGCACTTTCCAGGCAGAGTCTTCGTCGTGTTTCCAGTAGAAAACAGCCAGAGCGTTGGTTTCTCCTCGCAGTTTATAATAGATGGTTTCAATCTGATCGCTGCTGAATGCGCAGTTTGTGGTGTAGAGGTAGGGATCGGTTGAGGTCGATTGAGCGGAAAGTATTCCGTCGGATACGGCGGCATTGGTGATGTTGGCCCAGTTGGTCCACCCTTCGAAATCATCGTCGGTGTTGAAGTGGAATGCAATGTCTGATGCGTCGTAAGGATTGCGGCCGGCTGCGTTTTCATCGGCGTCGCTCATGAAGTCGCCGTCGGAGTCGGGGTCGCGGTAGTTTTCGAGTCCGTCGTTGTCGGGGTCGCCGGAGCCTTCGGTGCTGTCAGCGATTCCGTCGTCATCTAAGTCGCCGTCTGATTCCGGCATGAAACGCACCCAGTCGATGGAGACGGTTGCGCCAGAATAAATGGTGGGATCCAGGCGAACCCGTTTCATCATGCCGGTCCAGTTGCTCAGCGAGGAGAGATCGAGGGTGCACTCGTGCCATTCGTCATCCGGCGGCACAGAAAAGGTGGTGGCATAGGTTCCGCCGTCCAGAGGGAAATAGAAAAACTGAGCGTCGCTGCTGGTTCCGCTTGCGCTGATTTTGAGGCGGACCTGAAGGGTTTTGTAGATGTCGGCATTGACTGCGTCGCCGGAGTCGACCCACCCGCTGTTGAGGTCAAAATAGGGATCGCTGCCGGTTTGGGCGGTCCAGATTCCGTTGGAAACCGTGATGTTTGAAATGCTGTGCCGATTGACGAAGTCGTTGGTTGAGTTTCCGTCCCAAGTGTTCACAAACAGTGGCATAGGGACCATCCACGGCGAAACAAATCCGGTTCCTGACCGGCGGGCCCGGACGCGCCACCAGTAGAATCCGTCGATGGAGTCTCCAATGTACACATGATATGCATTGGTCAGTCCGGAGAGGTTAATCAGTTTGTTGGTAAATCCGAAATCGGTTGCGAGCTGGAATTCGTAGAGGAACGATGAATTGTCCGGTTCCGTTCCCGGTGTCCATGTGAAGACCGGGTTCGGGGAGTTGATGATGGGGTTATACACCGGAGTGCGCGGCGGGAGCATCAGGGATGAGAGCGCGATGTAGTCAATCGAACAGGTGGCTCCGGCCTGATTGACCGGATCCAAGCGAAGTTTGGAGGCGATTCCCGTCCAGCGGGGCGTGGCCGACAGGTTCAGTTCATAGGTGTGCGTGCCGGCGCTGACCGAAAAATTCACTGCACTGTATCCGAGATCTTCAGTCCACCAGTAAAACTGGCCGGTTCCGCTTGTTGATGAGGTCATGCGGATGCGGACGCGGTCATAACGTTCTGTGTCGATGAAACGCCGGTCGTCATCGACCGCCAGATAAAAGTAATGATCGCCGGTGCTGCCGGTTCCGGTGAAGCTTCCGTCGGATATGCTCCAGGTTAAGTAGTTGCGCACGGATGTAACTTCGCCGGCTTCATTGAAGTGCCAGCACGGACAGGCCTGCAGCTGCACCCAGTCCAGCTCCATGCTGTTGCCGGCTCCGCCGGCGAACGTCAGCTTCAGATTTTTGATTTCTTTTTCTCTCCAGTCGGACAGTTCGGAAAGGTTGACCCGGCAGAGGTTCCATCCCTGTTCGACGGGAACTGAAACGGACGCGACTGCGTTGTCGGTGTCTGTCCACTGAAAGACGAGATCTCCGGACGGCGCATTGCTGAAGAATATGCGGGCGCTCAGTGCGTGGTAGCCGTCAGAGATCAGGGTGTGCCGGTTTTCGTCCAGTTCCAGATCCATCGATGCAGATGGCTGTCCAAATGTTGCGTAGCAGACGCCGGTGCTGACGTTCAGGGAACTCCATCCCGCCGATGTTTCGATGTCCGAAGAATAACTCATGGTCCAGAGGGCGCTCCGGGATTCGGCGGTGGTTTCATATTCGGCCAGTCCGGAATACGCCGAATTGCTGCCGGCGGCAAGAAACTGCTGGAGGGCGGTTTCCAGCTCGGAACCCAGAATGACGTTGTCCGTCAGTGTCCAGTGGAACGGACAGATGATGTGGGCGTGGGCATTGAATACGGAATCCAGAGCAGTCATGTTTTCGGCAACCGTTGTGAGGTTCGGGTTGTACTCGACCAGTCCCCAGCTTTTATCGTCGGCGTAGAGGGCATTGAAAATATCTGTATCGACCGCATTGTCTCCGTATGTCGTCACTCCGTTCCCGCCGTCGTTTACAAACGTGGTGCTCAGAGGCGTCGCTTTCATCGTGTACAGAATGTCCGAGGTATCGTTTTCGCCGCCCGGCTGCTGATGGCCGAACAGGCGGTCGGGATTCCAGCCCGCTTCGCGGGTGGCGGTCATTTGTGACTGTTCAAAATGCTGCACCTGTGCGACGCGGAATTCGTGCCATTTCTGCCACCAGAGACCGGTGGAGGTTGAGTTCCACGAAACCGTGGTTGGCGGTTCCACATCATCCCAACTGCTGTACGACAGCCCGAATGTCGAGTTCAGCTCGGAAATGCTGCTGTATTGAGCCTTCCCGTCATAAATCCCCGACCCGCTCAGCCAGTCGTGGAATTCCTGCTTGGACCATTCGCTGTAGTCGCTGAAGTTGCCGTTTCTTATATTCTGGCCGGTTTCAGAAGTCAGCGTACAAAAGGTGACAATATCCGGCGCGTCTTCGCGCAGCCATGCGAAGTAGCGGGCGGCCAGCCGGGTATTGCGCAGTATGTAATCATGAACCAGTGGCGCATAGGGGGAAAGTGTGAGCTGCATTTCCAGAAAAGCAAAAGAATCGCCGGTTTCATCAATCGTTGGGTCCTGATCGAGTGAGGAGTTGCGAATCAGTCCGTTGCGGTCTTTTTGCAGCAGCGAACCGTTATCATATTTTTCGAGGTAGTTGTGCAGGATATCGACGGACTGATCGGCCGAGTCGCTCCACGGCAGCGCATTGAGGTGTGTGCCGATGGTCATGTCCGTCCGGCGTCCGGCGTTCAGACTGTCCCGGTATGCGGAAACGGACGGTAGATAGTCGTAGTAGCCGCCGGCGGCCCGACCGATTTTCGGGGCCTGGGCGCCGAATCCCGCCTTGATGTTGTACGGCATCATTCCGCCCGTGTTGGTCAGCATGGATTGGCGATATCCTTCCGAGGCGACTCCGGTTCCTACGCCGATGGTGTTGATGTAAAACGTTTTCCAGTAAACCGTATCCAGCGGATCCGAGAAAGTGTTCCCGGCAGCCATCCATAGAAGAAGAAAGACCGTCTTTCCTGGAAAAGAATCGTTGAAGTTCATTTTGAATCAGGTCTCCTTTTTAGACGAGTACAAGATTATTGTAGAAAACAATAATATTAGGTTTCATATATTGTGACCATGGACAAAACCGGCACTGAATTTGCAGAAAACCTGCTGTTTCTGGAAACAGCGTTGAAAGGAGTTCGAATCAAAAATGGATTCTCGGATTTGAGAGAGGATGTTTTAGCTGAATCGCCGGGATTTATATTTTTTTAGCCGTTTCGTTCATTATTGATATTTAAATGCTTGTTTAGAGTGTTAGGCATAAACTCAGGTGTTTTCTGAACGTGAAGGTTCAGTGCCTGCCTGTTGATTGATCCAAAAAAAGTCAATGGATTGACCTGTTCTGTCCATGGTCTGATTGAGGACATTTAATATTAAATAGAGTCGATAAGCTGTAGGTCTGATGCAGCCCGCTTTTTAGAAAAGGATTCGGTTTTGTGAAGAAGCCAAATATAATTTTTGATACGGATATGGGAAATGATGTTGATGATGCTCTGGCGCAGGTGTTGTTACACTCATTTGTTCAGGATGGTACTGCCGAAATTTGTGCGATGATCGTCAACAAAGGCTGTCGTCCGGCTCCGGCCTTTGTAGATCTGCTGAACCGCTTTTGCGGGCGTGATGATATTGAAATTGGCTGGTGTGCAGATGGACCCACTCCGGAAGAAGGACTCTTTTTGCGCCCGGTTCTCGATGCAGCAGATGGAGCGCTTCCATATGACCCCGCTAAAAAGGAATGGCCGGATGCGGTGACGGTGCTTCGTCGCCGATTGGCCGCAATTCCTGACGGAACCGGGGTGTATGTTTCTATCGGTTTTTTAACAGCGCTGGCCGGGCTGTTGAAATCCGGGCCTGATGAAATTTCTCCGCTCAGCGGGGTGGAGCTGGCGGCGCGAAAGTTACGGCTCGTTTCGCTGATGGCTGGTAATTTTGATCCGGTGATTTTGCGGAATCCTGATCCGGACAATAAGGAGTTTAATGTCAGCCAGGATATTCCTGCTGCTCAGCAGGTGACTCTGCTCTGCCCGGTTCCGCTGATATTCAGCGGATTTGAGGTCGGCATACAGATCCGGTTTCCTCGTGAAGCGGTCAAAAGCGGTATGGACTGGTGCGAATTTCATCCGCTGAAAGAAGCCTATGCCCGGTATGTCTGCCTGGAACATGACCGACCTCTGTGGGATTTGACGTCCCTGTTGTACGCAGTATTTCCAGATCAGGACTGGTTTGATCTTTCTGAGCCGGGACGGGTGACTTTCCGGGACTGCGGTCATCCGGAATTTATTCCGGATATAAGCGGCAGGCATCGACATTTGATCCTGAAGCCGGATCGGATTCCTGAAATGATCGATATTTTTACCAGCGGCTGCACGGCTGTTTTTGACAGCTTGTCTGGGGGGGCTGAAAACAGGAGTCGTGATTTTACCGTGAAATCGGTATAATGATTTTTTTGGAGAAAGCTATGCTTGGACGATCTATTGCTCTGTTTCTTTTGGGCGCAGCATTGTGCTGTAGTGCTGATTCTGTGACCGAGGCTCGGTTTGAAAATCCTCCTCCAGAATTTCGGCCGCTGATTATTCAGCATTCAGGGCCGATTCGGAAGGCCAATGCCATGCCGTGGCTGCGTGCACGGCGCGGCGGCGGCTATGTTCTGGACGCAGGCGGCAATAAAACCCCGACCGGCAAGGATGTTGCCAACGGCGAGACTTTCATCAACCTGACTTATCTGCAGGTCCCGGAAAATTTCCAAAAAATGGAAAAACTGATCCGTCAGCTGAAAGCCGACGGACGGCAGGCCTGGATTTATGACGAATATGCCTATCCCAGCGGATCGGCCGGCGGGCTGGTGATGGAAGCCCACCCGGAGCATGCCGCGCGGGTCATTTCGTGCCGGCGCTTCAAGGAAGACGAAGAGATTACCCTTAAAGAAGGCGCTTCGGTTTTTTCCTGTGTGGCACTGCCTGAAAAAAGCAAGGGTCTGGATTTTGCCGCAGCGAAGGATATCACCGACGAGGTGCGCCCGGGCGGGTTTACATTCAGTGAGCCTGGAAAATGGACGGTCTGCCTGTTTGAGATCAGCTTTTCTGACACTTGGAAAGGGCACAACATGAGCCGCCGCCTGCTCAACGTGCTCGACCGGAACGCGGTGGACTGTTTCATCAGAACGACGCACGAAAAATATGCGCAGGAGCTCGGGCCGCTGTTGGGTGAGGTCGATGCGTTCTTTACTGACGAACCGCAGTTCGGCAGCGCCGAAGCCTGGGGGCGCACCGGCCGCAAAGAAGCCGATCAGATGATCCAGTGGACCGACGAACTGATCCCGGCTTTTGAAAAGAAAAACGGCTATCCGCTGGTTTCGATTCTTCCGGCGCTCTTTATGGATATCGGGGAGGACACCGCAAAATACCGCTACGATTTTTATGAGGTGCAGACCGACCTGATGGCCGAGAACTATTTTGGGCAGATTCAAGACTGGTGCCATGCGCATGGTACGCGGTCCAGCGGTCATATGCTGCTGGAAGAATCACTGCTGTTTCACGTCATGTTCAGCGGCAGCGCGTTCAAGAACTGGGAACGGCAGGATTTGCCGGGGATTGACCTGCTGGGTGCGATGCCGTACCGCAGCATGGCATTTCACTGGGAGCCGACAGAAATGCACTTCAAGGAAGATATCAGCTGCAAGATGGTATCGTCCGTGGCGCACCTGATGGGTAAGCCCGGGGTTTTCTGCGAGAGTTTTGCGACTGCGGAAAAAGCGACGCTACGCGACGTGCTGGGCAGTACGGCATGGCAGTTCAGTGAAGGGGTCACTCATCACTTCACCTACACCATTCAGAATCATTTTTCCCCTGAGGAGTACGCAGCTTATTCCGACTTCGCCGGGCGGTTGGCACTGTTTGCCCGGCGCGGGAAATCGGTATCGAAGATTGCTGTGCTGGCACCCGAGTCGTCGGTCTGGGCGGCATACGCTCCGCCAGGCGGCGGCGGGTTCGCTCGTTATTTCAAGGATAATCCTGAGGCTGCAAAAATCGACGACGGCTTTCGCCGGGTCTGCCAGGAGCTGCTCGCTTCGCAACAACAGTTTGAGTGCATCAGCGAATCCTTGCTGAGAACGGCGGATGTTCGTGACGGCGGCCTCGCCGTCGAATCGATGGAGTTTTCGACCCTGATTGTTCCGGAAATGCATTTTGCCGCTCCGGGAATTCTCGAAAAAATTGACGAGTTTGCGGATGCCGGAGGACGGATTATTTTTGTCGGAACGGCTTCGGAGGTGGAAGCCCGCATGAAAAAACAGAAAAACATATCATTTGAATCATCCTTTTCTTCGGTGTCGCTGACGCCGGATTCCGCTGTGTCATGGAATGGCAGTGATGCCGTGCGAATGCAGGTGAAGCAGGATGGAAAAGAAACCATCGTAATTTTGGCGAATCCGTCTCGCGACGCGGTTTCCGGATCACTGAAGTTTCCTATGTCTGGAAAACTTCGTGAATGGAATCCGGAATCCGGAGCCTTTACGGACACCGCCGGGGACTCTTTGGGCATCAATATGGACGCAATGACTGCTCGAATCATCACATTGTCTCCCAAACAGGACACGCTATGATTACCAAACATAAATTAGTCTGTTTGGCTGCGGTGTTGTCGGCCCTGATTGCCTCGGCCGCAGAGAAACCGCCCAATATTGTTTTTATTCTGGCCGACGATATGGGCTGGGCGGATCTGCCCTGTTATGGCAACCGATTTAACGAAGCGCCCAACCTGAGCTGGCTGGCGGAAGAAGGGATGCGCTTTACGGATGCCTATGCCGCCTGTCCGGTCTGTTCGCCGACCCGCGCCAGTATTCTGTCCGGCCAGTATCCAGCCCGCATTGGCGTTATTGATTTTATTCCGGGGCACTGGCGGCCGTACGAGAAGGTGACTGTTCCGAAAAACCGGACGCAGCATCTACCGGGCGAAATTATCACCATGCAGGAGTCGATGCAGAAGGCCGGCTATCGGACCGGCTACTTCGGCAAGTGGCACTTGGGATATGCGGAAGATCAGCTTCCTTCGGCCCAGGGGGCGGATGAATCATATGTGTTTTGCAACTACGATTATTACGCGCCGGAATTTATTCCTGAACTGAGGCCGGCTCTCAAAGGGCGGCTGAGTGAGGTGCTCACGGATCTGAGCGTGGATTTTATTGAGAAAAATCAGGAGCAACCGTTTTTCTTGTTTCTGGCGCATTATGATGTGCATGTGCAGCTGGATGGCGACCGCGACCTGATCGAAAAATATCTCAAAAAAGAAAAGCCGGACGGCTATCCCGGTAACGCGGTGTATGCCGCCATGGTCGAGCATGTCGATCGCAGTGTCGGCCGGGTTCTTCAGGCACTGGACCGGTTCGGGCTGGCGGATAACACCGTTGTTTTCTTTTTCTCGGATAACGGCGGGCTGATTTCCCGGTTTGACAATGTTCCGCTGATTGCCGACCGCAGTCTGGATGTTTATGCTCACAGCCCGCTGAAATACATTGCAACCTCAAACCTGCCGCTGCGCAGCGAAAAGGGAACGGTTTACGAGGGCGGAATCCGCGAGCCGCTGATTGTTCGCTGGCCGCAGAAGATCGCGCGAGGCGCTGTTTGCGAAGTGCCGGTCAGCAGTGTGGATTTTTATCCAACGCTGTTGGAACTGGCCGGAACCGCCGCTCCGGCAAACCAGGTGCTGGATGGTGTATCGATACTTCCTGCACTGAGAGGTAAGTCGCTTGATGCGGAGAGACCGCTGTTCTGGCACTATCCTGTCTATCATCATGGTGTTCCCGCCGGCGCGGTACGCAAGGGTGACTGGAAGTTGGTCGAAAACCAGGAGGACGGATCTCTGGAGCTGTACAATCTTCGAGCTGACATCAACGAATCGACGGACGTCAAAGAACTTTATCCGCAGAAAGCAACCGCGCTCTATGCACTGTTGAAGAATTGGCAGAATGATGTTGGCGCGCAACTGCCGGTCCCGAACCCCGACTTCAATGCAGAGAAGCGAGATGAGTGGGGCCGGCATCCGGATCGCAAATAATCAGGAGATAACGCATTGAATACGAAAACGCCGTCGACTTCGCAAAAACTGAAACTCAGGGACCTTTGGGGGTATGCATCCGGAGAGGGGGCTTCCTCCATCACCATGAACGGTTTTTCAAACTTCGGGATGCTGTTTTATACCCAGATTATGGGCATGAGTCCCGAGCTCGCCGGAATCGCACTGTCCATAGCAACCGTTTGGGATGCCGTCACAGACCCCCTGATGGGAACCATTTCTGACCGGACCGTTACCCGCTTCGGTCGCCGGCATCCCTACATGCTCGTCGGCGGGATTCTGCTGGCCTTGTCATTTCTGGCGCTGTGGTTTGTTCCGGAATCGTTTCGCGGCGAAAAAGCGCTGTTCGGCTATCTGTTGTGCATCAATATTCTGATGAAAACCGCATTTACCGTGTTTGTGGTTCCTTTCACCGCCCTCGGTTTCGAAATGTGCAAAAACAATGATGACCGTGCGCGGCTTCAGGGGGTCCGTTTCGGTTTCAACATGATCATCAACATTCTCTTTGGCGGATTTGGATGGATTCTGTTTTTCAGAAACGGAAAGGCTGTCGATGGAACGACCATAGACGGAACAAAAATTCACGAGAACTTTTTGAATATGGGCGGAGTGTTGACGACGGTTACGGTTCTGCTGATTCTTTTCTGCGTCTATGTCACATACAAGTTTGCCGAAAAAGGGATGGTGAAAGCAGCGGGTGAGACGATGTCAGACCACGTAAAGGCATTCGTTCACGACCTGAAAGATGTCTACAGCGACCG
This sequence comes from Tichowtungia aerotolerans, assembly GCF_009905215.1. Taxonomy (GTDB): domain Bacteria; phylum Verrucomicrobiota; class Kiritimatiellia; order Kiritimatiellales; family Tichowtungiaceae; genus Tichowtungia; species Tichowtungia aerotolerans. Next base: position 2,473,410 of record NZ_CP047593.1, read on the forward strand.
GCTGGTCTGGTTGGTTTTCGGATTCTTCGGTCTGGCCCAGTTTGCGATGCTGGTGGTTTCGCAGGTGCAGATGTTCACGTATGTCGAATACATGAAGTTCTCGGCCTTTGAGAAAACTTTCGTGCATACGGGCGGCATGGTCGGGTTCATGCTGGGCTCCCTGTGTCTTGGAAGTCTGGTCAAACGGCTCGATAAAAAGAAGACCGGTTTTCTGGCGATGATCATTAATTCATCCGGATGTCTGGCACTGCTGGCCGTGTTTACCGGCGGGCTGATGTCATCGCAGGCCGTTCCGCTGTTCGAAGATCCCGATGGCTGTCCGTTCCATCTTTCCTGTATTGTTTTCGGACTGCTTCAGATGCTCTGGTGGGGCGGCTGCGGGATTCTTGTGCCGACGGCCACTTCGATGATTGCCGACCTTTCAATGGTGAAAAAACTGAAAACCGGAGAGGTGACCGAAGGCCGCTATGCTGCCGGCTTTTCATTCTTCACCAAAGCAGCAACTGCACTGGGACTTTTTGTGACCGGGTATGTCCTTAAAAGTGTCGGCTATGTGTCCGGAGCCGAAACCCAGGCTGTGGACACGGTCAATAAACTGGCGCTGATCACCTTCAGCATTGGACCGATCCTCATGGTCATTTCATTTTTTGTCCTGCGTAAATACCCGATTGACCGGGCTTATATGGAAAGTCTGCAGGAAAATCAGGATGGTTAGTTAATGAGGTTAAAAAACGGTTTCATCGTTGCCTTGTCTGCCGGGGCGCTCTTCGGCGGAATGACCGCTTCCGGCAGAGAACGCCCCAATGTTGTATTCATCCTTTCGGATGATCATCGGTACGATCTGATGAGCTTCATGGGCAACCCGTATATCAAAACGCCGAACATCGATCGGTTGGCGGGCGATGGAATCGTTTTCCAGAACGCCTTTTGCGCGTCGCCGCTTTGTACGCCGTCGCGCGCTTCGTTCTGGACCGGGCGCTATCCGGAAAAAACCGGTGCGCCCTGCATCGTCGATGAACCCGCCGGTTTCCTCGAACTCTCTCGCATTTTCGCCGAAGACCTGCACGACAGCGGTTATACAACCGCTTTCATCGGCAAGTGGCATCTTGGCGACGGCAAGAACCCTAAGCGAGGATTCGACCACTGGGCCAGCTGGGACTGGGTCGGCCACGACTTCAACTACACCATTCAGGAAAACGGACGTCCGGTTCAGATGACCGGATTCACCGACGACAACACCTCGCGCATGGCCGCCGAATACATTCAGCAGCACGCCGCTGACAAACAACCGTTCTTCCTTTACCTCGGCCTCAAAGCACCGCACCTGCCATATGCCTATCCCGAGCGGCTCGAGCATGCCTTTGACGGCATCGACATTCCCAAGCCGTCCACCTTTGATGAAGATTATGCGCAAACCGGCAAGCGCGGGCTGGAGAATGTTTGTATCCGGGCGGCGGACTGGGTGCATGGAATTCCAAAGTTTGGAAACTGGGAGAACTATGTGAAGTCCTATTACCGCGCCGCGCAGTCCATCGACGAATCTGTCGGCACCGTTGTCCAGGCATTGGAAAAAGCGGGCATCGACGATAACACGCTGGTGATCTATTCGTCCGACCACGGCTACCATATCGGCGACCACGGCCTCACCGAAAAGCATTTCACGTATCGCAACGTGCTGCACATTCCGATGATCATGCGCCTGCCCGGACTGATCAAAAAAGGAACCGTTTCCGACGAGTTGGTTTCGGCGATCGACGTTGCGCCGACCGTGCTGGATCTTTGCGGCGTCAAAGCAGCCGAATCCATGGATGGCAAAAGCCTGATTCCGTTGTTGAAAAACAAAGGAGTTGATCCGGCACCGCGCGATAACATTTTCTGCGCGTTTGATGCGGATACCGATCGTGTGATTTTGCGCGGCAACGCCTGTGTGCGCACGAAGGAGCATAAATTAATCTGGTTTTCGGACATCGATCATTACGAGCTCTACGATGTGCACAAAGACCCGGATGAAATGAACAATCTGATAGCGCAGCCCGAATACGCGCCGGTGTTCAAAGAGATGAAGGCGCGGCTCAAGCAGAAGCTTCAGGAGTCGTCGTGGGGGCAACTCAAAAAACATCCGATGACCGGTACCTGCTATGTACTCGGTCCGGTTGCCGAAAAGGACGAAGAAGCCGTGCGGCAGGAGCTCAATGTGCCGGGAATCGATTATTCCCATTCGGTCAAAGGCTATAAATGGACTCCGGTGAAAGCCTGCGGCGCACTGATGCTCGGCGAGGAGTTCGGAAAAGCCGGCGACCGGGGCTTTATCGCGTTTCCGGTGAACAACAAAAAGGACTCCATCGGTTTCCTCCAGATCGATGTCTCAAAAAACGGATTGCCGATGATGGGTGTCTGGGGCGGTGACGTTGTTTTCGGCAACAAGCTCGCCGAGCGACTGCTCGGCCGCAAAGAGGGATTTCACCAGCGGTTTTTCCAGTATTGCCCGCCGATTCGCCCCGGACATAACGACGTGGTGATTGAGTTTGCGGTGCAGTCCGGCAAGGCGCCGGTGTTCGAAACAGTCCTGACTTTTGCGGACAGCCTGCTCGAACTTCCGTCGATGAATTTCGGCGAAGCGGCCGGTCCGGTCCCGCTTCGCCTCGGCGGGGAACAGCATCAGTTGGTTCGGATCGGGCTTCCCGGTGGTGTGATGCAGATCAAAACGACCGGCGGCGATGCTTACACTTGGGTGCAGGTTCCGCAAAAGTTTGATCCCCAAAAACTCAACCGGATCGAGTTCGAGTACCAGAGCTGCACCGGCCTCGACGAGATACAGATTTTCTTTGGACCGAATGTTCGCAAGGAAAACAGTGTGGTGACTGGGCCGATTGACGTTTCCAATGTTTGGAAAAAGTGCCGTGTCGATTTCAGCGCGTTGCCGAACTACGACCGCTCTGTGCCGTTTTTCCGCTTCGATTTTGGTCGTCGGACTGGACGTGAAATCAAAGTGCGGAACATTCTGTTGACGGGGGAGGGAATCTAAAATGCCGATCAATCAATTTCCCGGATTGCGTAAAATCCGGAGGCTGGTCGAATCGTATCAACGGCCGGCCGACGAGTTTGATCCGAACGGATCATGGACGCATCAGTACGACATTTACATGATCGCCTATGCCGGATTTTATCCGCAGGGCAGTATCCGGATTTCGCGGACACCGAATCGGAAAGGTGCACAGCTCGACATCCTGACGGTTCGTCCAACCACGGAACCGAATCTTCAGCATTTTACTCAGGCGACACTGGAGTGTGCGGATAATCTGCTCGTTTCGCCTCGGCACTGGACGGTGTCGAGCAAAATTGCAGCATCGAAATCCGCCGAGCCGTATTTTGACTCCGGTATGACCAAGGAAATGGCGTTTGAGAACGGACGGGTCACGATAACAGCGGATGATTTAACCGTGGATCGAACCGTTGAAGTCGGGGATCTGTACGGTTGCAGGCTTGGTATGCTGGATGCTGTTCAGCGCCTGCCCGCCGAAGACGGGTTTGTTATTCCTCAGTTCAGTTCATTTGATGAATACGACCAGATTCGGTCCGGCTATCAATTAAAGTTCAGGGAAACTGCGCCGATTCAGCTCAAAGGTGAACAGGCAAACCTTTCAGGTTTTACCATGACCGGAACGGGCCAGCTTCCCGCTTCGTACTGGCGCGATGAAACCGGCCGTCTACTGTTCTTCGTTTCCGGGCTGGAGGTGTTTGTGCTCTCGCAAGAGAACGGACGGAAGGTCGACTTTTTCAATAAGCCGAATGTATTCAAGCTCTCGGCCCAGCTCGCGAAAGGGGGTAAACGATGAGTCTGAACCGCAGAGATTTTCTGAAGACAGGCGCGGGCGGAACGCTTTTGGCCATGAGCGGTAAATCCGCCGGAGCGGTTCCGAAACAGGCGGACCACCCCAATATTCTGATGATTGTCGTGGACCAGATGAACCTGGATGCTATCTCGGCATACCGGGAAATTCTCAGTGAGCCGGCGTACGGCTGCCACTGGCTGAATACGCCGAATTTGGACTGGCTAACCCGAAACGGAACGTCGTTCATCGAGTCGCACAGCGCCGACCCGATCTGCTGCCCGGCGCGCGCTTCTCTTTTCACCGGACGTATGTCCTGCGAGCACGGCGTGTTCTATAACAACATCGGCATCGACGAAAAAGTTCCAAACCTAGGACAGTGGCTCCAGAACGAAGCCGGATACAAAACGGTCTACTGCGGCAAGTGGCATGCGGGCGGCGCGTGGAACTGCCCGACCGTTTCCGGACCTCGGAAAATTCCCGGGTTCGACACGCTGCCGGTCGGCAGTCACGGCGTCGGGCGCACGCTGGACTACGAAGTGTCGATGGCCACCGAGGCCTTTGTCCGCAACTACAAAGGTTCGCGTCCGCTGTTCATGGTCGCCGGGCTGCTCAACCCGCACGACATTTGTTTTTGGCATCCGGTATCCGGCAAAGGGCTGGTTACGCTCGGTGAGGATTATTATCACCTGGGCGAGGCGTTGCCGACTCTGCCGCCCAATCAGGATTTTGAGTTTGATGAAACCGGGGTGACTGATCGCAATAAAATCGGCCCGAACCAGTGGGGCGACATGAAGTGGAAACAGTATATCTACGATTATCTGCGCCAGATTGAAATTCTCGACCGCGACGTCGGGCGGATGCTCGATGCCGTTCGCGCGCGCGACGATAACACGGTGGTGATCTTTACGTCGGATCACGGCGATGGGGCCGGGCGGCATCGCCGCTGCGGCAAATGGCAGCCGTATGAAAGTTCGGTGAAAGTGCCGCTGATCGTCTGCGGTCCGGGAGTGAAGGCGGATTGGGTGGATCAGGAGCATTTGGTCAGCGGCGTCGATCTGGTTCCGACTGTCTGCGAATTCGCCGGTGTGGCGCCGCCGCCGAATATGCGCGGGCGTTCGCTGGTGCCGCTGCTGCGCGGAGCCGCGCCGCAGGAATGGCGCGACCATGTTTATTATTCCTTCCAGCACACCGGCCGCTGCATCCGGACGAAAAAGTATAAATATGTGATGCGCTACAAATTTTCAGGCCAGGTTCCAAAGCCGCCTGCCGCTTCGAACGTTCTCGACCTGCCGTTTGTCCTGAAAGAAGGCGGCGCGCCGGCGAGGTTTGTTCCCGGCGAGGGGGCCCGATTTGAAAAAGAGCCGAACGAGTTTCTGTTCGATCTGGAAAACGATCCGTGGGAAACGAAAAACCTTGCCGGCGATGGCCAACATGCCGACACGCTGGCGGCGCACCGCCGGCTGCTGAAGGACTGGGAACAAAAGCTCACAATCGGAACGCGCTTTGACCGCAATTGAGCGTAAATATCTTATGAATAAAAAATGGATCATCTCATTAATGTGCTTCTGCGGCATGGCCCTGAGCGCTGTGTCCAAAGACCGGATGAATGTCGTATTTATCCTCGCGGACGATCTCGGCTGGAGCGATACGACGCTGAATGGAACCACCGACCTTTACCGTACGCCGAACCTGGAACGGCTCGCGGCCCGCGGCATGACCTTTTCCCATGCTTATACGGCCAGTCCGCTCTGCTCGCCCACGCGGGCAAGCATTTTGACCGGCCAGACCCCGGCCCGCAACGGATCGGTTCGCCCCCAGCACCATTTGAAAACCGTTCGCATGAAATCGCAGGTGGCGGCGTCCGCTCCGCCGAGCGCGAAGGCGCTGGATTGCGAGTCGGTCACGCGGCTGGATACAAAATTTCCAACCCTTGGAAAAATGTTCAAATCCGCCGGTTACGCGACGGCCCATTTCGGTAAGTGGCATTTGGGGCCGGAGCCGTACAGTCCGCTGCAGCACGGGTTTGATGTCGATCTTCCACACACGCCGGGCCCAGGTCCGGCTGGCAGTTATCTCGCGCCGTGGACATTTGGCGCGGACCCGCAGTCCCGGGGCTTTAAAGAAAAAACGCCACTGGAGCACATCGAAGACCGCATGGGAGACGAAGCGGTGCAGTGGCTTCAGTCGTTGTCTGAAGATCAGCCGTTCTTTATGAACTACTGGATGTTTTCGGTTCACGGTCCGCTGGATGCAAAACCAGATCTGGTCGAAAAATATCGCAAGCTGGTCAAGCCTGGCTCGGGGCAGCAATCTCCAACTTATGCCGCGATGATTCAGTCGATGGATAAAGCCGTCGGGAAACTTCTCGATGCCGTGGATGCCGCCGGAGTTGCGGACCGGACGATCATCATTTTCATGTCGGACAATGGAGGCGTTACGCATCTGGGCCTTTTAGAAACGGATGCCGACGGCAAAAAGTATAAGACTGCGGCAACGTCCAATACGCCGCTGCGCGGCGGGAAGGCGACGATTTATGACGGCGGAATCCGGGTGCCCTGCGTAGTGGTCTGGCCGGGCGTTACCAAGCCGGGATCAAAATCGGATGCGATGATCCAGAGCACGGATTTTTATCCGACCTTGCTGAACGGCCTCGGAATTTCCCTGCCCGACGACTGGACGCTGGACGGTCGGGATTTTTCCCGGGCGCTGCGCGGCAAGTCGTTCGATCGTGATCCGGTGATTACGTATTTCCCGTACGGTCCTCACGTGGCCGATTGGCTGCCGCCGTCCGCTGCGGTCCATGTCGGGGACTGGAAGCTGATCCGTTTGTTCTGGCAGGGCGAAAACGGTGCGCATGACTACCGACTGTATAACCTGAAAGAGGACATTGGCGAAAAACAGAATCTGGCTGAAAAATATCCGGAAAAGGTCAGCGAGATGGACCGTCTGATCAGTCGCCATCTGGAAGAAACCGCCGCGGTTCTCCCGCAGCCCAATCCGGCGTTTGATCCGTCAAAATATCAGCCGGATCAGATCGGCGTTCAGGCCGGCGGCGGACTGAACATGCGGGCTCAGATTTTTCGCGGGCCGGACGGAACGAAGATTGAAAAGCCGGCACAGAAAAAGAAGCAGGGAAAGAGCAGGGAATAATGGAAAAGAAGAATGTGGTTTATATGTTTGCCGACCAGCTGGCGGCTTGTGCTCTGAAACTTTACGGCGGGAACTGGATCGATACGCCGAATATCGACCGGCTGGCGCAGATGGGAACAACGCTGGACAACAGCGTTTCAACCTTTCCGGTCAGCTCTCCGTACCGCTCCATGCTGATGACCGGCCGTTATCCGCAAACGACCGGCCATATCGTCAACCATCTCTGTTCCCGTCATGACGAAATCGGAATTGCCGATGCATTTTCTCACGCGGGATATAAAACCGGTTATGTCGGTAAGTGGCATCTGCACCGTGGATCGTTCCCTGACAGCATGGCGTGTGACTGGGTTCCCGCAGGCCGTTCACGACTCGGCTGGGATTACTGGCGGGCCTATAACCAGCACATGATTTATTTCGACGGCCCGGTTCACGCCGGCGACTGGCTGAGCGATCAGGTGGAACCGCACGAAGTGAACCGCCCGCAATGGAGGGGATATGAAACCGACGGGCTGTGGGAGTTTTCCAAAGAGTTCCTTTCGGAAAACAAAGACGACCCGTTCATCCTGATGCTTTCCCCGCACCAGCCTCACAAAACGCCGGGCGTGTTTGCGCCGGAAAAATATTATGAAAATCTTCCGGAGCGCTTTGAACTGCCGCCGTCTGTGCCGGAGGAACAGGTCGAAGAGACGCAGGAAATGCTTCGCCATTATCTGGCGATGATTCTGACGATCGATGAAATGCTCGGCAACCTGCTCGATTTTCTCGAAGAAAACGGTCTGATGAAAAACACCTATTTCGTGTTCACCTCCGACCACGGGACCCAGCTTGGGATGCACGGACTTCCGCCGTGGGAAAAACAATACCCTTATGAAGAAAGCCTGAAAACGCCGTTTATCATCTCTGGACCGGGAATCGCCGCCGGCGTTCGGTCCGACATGCTGATGGCTCCGGTCGATATCATGCCGACGCTCTGTTCGCTGTGTTCCGTTTCCATTCCCAAAACCGTGGAAGGCATGGACCTTTCGCAGAAGGTTCTCGGCGAAGACGCCGCCGATGAGCGCGAAGCGGCGCTGACGATGAATTATTCCAATGCATACGGCTCACTGAAAGAGGGCCGCCAGTGGCGCGGGATTCGCACCAAAACGCATTCTTATATTCGTCATTTTGGCGGTTGCTGTGAATTGTATGATTTGCAGGTCGACCCTTTGCAGATGAACAACCTCGCGGATGATCCGGCGTTCGAACCGGTTTTCCAAGGTTTGGAAAAAACGCTCGGCGAACAGCTCGCCGAGCGGGGCGACACCTTTTGCGCCTGCAAGGAACTGCGTTCCTGGTTCGATTCCGAGCGCCGCGTGGTCGCCAACGCCTTCGGCCCGCTTCCGCACCCGGAAACAGAACCGGATTGGTCACTGCTTTAAGAGAGGAAGATTATGCTGTTAGAGATTACAAAGACCATTGGATGTATGGGGATAATCTGCGGGCTTGCCGCGCAGGCGGACGTGAATATTCCCGGGCGGATTGAGTTCGAAAATTTTGACGACGGCGGCGAGAGCGTTGCCTGGCACGATGATCAGCAGAAGCACGGGCTGGCATCATTCCGTCCGGAAACCTTTGTTGATGTCGAGCCGACAATGGATGTCGACGGCGAATACAATGTCGGATGGACCGCAGCCGGTGAGTGGCTGAAGTATACGGTTAATGTGAGAAAGGGCGGGGTGTATACTCCTCAGTTTCGCCTTACGTCGGTCCATAATTCGTCCATTATGATTCAGGGCCGGCGCGACAGTAAATCCGGATTCAAGACGCTTGAAACGGTCAGTATTCCATCGACCGGCGGAATTAAGAACTGGCAAACCGTTGCCTGTTCAGGTTTTCAGCTGGACAAAGGAACATGGGAACTGCGTTTTGTTCTGGGGTACGGCGGGATGAACCTGAACTGGGTGGAATTGGTTCCGGGCGGCGAGCTTTCTGCGGCTGCGCAGTTGCGCAAAGAGTTGAAAGGAAAAGGGCAGGAGGAACAGGTCGAACTCGTTCTGGATGCAATGACGTTTGAGGAGAAGGCCCGGCTTTGTATTGGCGGCGGCATCCTGAATTTTGCCGGAGTTCCAAGGCTTGGAATTCCGCCGATGAACTGCAGCGACGGGCCGCGCGGCCCGAAGCATCCGCAGGGAACGGCGTTTCCTGCGGGACCCGGACAGAGCGCTTCATGGAATCCGCAGCTCCTGCGCGAGATGGGAGAGGTTTGGGGCAAAGAATGCCATGCTCTTGGCGGACGGGAGGTGGCGGTTTTGCTGGCCCCGGCATTTAATATTCTCCGGGACCCTTTAGGCGGTCGTTTTTTTGAATATTACAGTGAAGACCCTTTCCTGAACGGCGCGCTGATCGTTCCGGTTGTTGAGGGACTGCAGTCTGAGCGGGTGGCTGCCTGCCTGAAGCATTTTGTGGCGAATAACCGCGAGGCGAACCGGAACCGTTACATCAGCCATATGGATGAGCGGACGTTGCGCGAAATTTACCTGCCCGCTTTCCGGATGGGGGTCGAGGCCGGAGCATGGACGGTGATGACCGGAGCGAACGGCGTTCAGATTGAGGGTAGGAATGATCGAGATCTGCTGCTGAGCGATAACCGGTTTCTGCTGACCGATATTTTGAAAGGAGAGAGGGGGTTTAAAGGATTTGTGATGACGGACTGGTGCGGTACGCGCAGCACGGAGCTGGCGGCTAACGCCGGACTGGATGTGTCTATGCCGTGGCGCGGCGGTCCGAATTATTATCAGAATCATCTTTTTGGCCAGCTGCTGCTGGATGCGGTGGAAGAAGGGCGCGTGTCGAAAGACCTTGTGGAAGATAAGGCGCGCCGCGTACTGCGCGTCGCCGCCTTCACCGGTGTGTTGGACGGCAGCTTTAATTTGACGGTTGGGATTGATGAGGCAAACCATCAGGTGGCACTTGAGCTGGCGGAGGAATCGGCGGTTCTGCTCAAGAATGAAAACCTGCTTCCGTTTGATCGCTCATCGGTGAAGGAGCTTCTGGTGGTCGGTCCGAATGCCGACCAGTATTTCTGCGGTCCGCTGCTCGGCGGCAGTTCGTGGGCGCCGGCACAGGATGAGGTGACGATCTTGCGGGGCATTCGGGAAGCTGCCGGCGATCAGGTGAATGTAACAACGATGGACCTCGGCGACATGTTCGGTTTTTGTCCGATTACGGCCAAGGATCTGGTTCCGAATGAAGACGGAACAAAAGGCTTTAAGGCGGAGTATCGTAAAGCCCGCGGCGGTGCGGTACTGAAAGCCGAGATGGTGGATGCCGTTGATTTCGTCTGGGAAATGCGTTCGCCCGATCTGGAAAAGCTTGGGATGGATTCGTTTCATTGCACGTATATCGCCCGCATCAATCCGCCGGTCAGCGGAATGTATACGCTGCGTGTTCGTGCCGACGACAAGGCCCGGTTGGGGGATCTGCTTAACGGCCGCGGCGCGTCGCTGGCTTTTGCGGACATCAATCAGAGCGGCGAGGCGTTTGCAACGGTGGAGATGCAGAAAGGCGTGCCATTTCCGGTGCGGATTGATTTTGAAGAGATTTCCGGGGATGCGTCTGTGCAGCTGGCTTGGTCGCTTCCCGGCGAACGGCCGGAAGCCGCGCAGGCGATGGAACAGATGGTCGCGGTGGCCAAAGGTGCGGATGCTGTTGTGTTTGTCGGCGGGCTGAATCATGCCCTTGATACGGAAGGTCGCGACCGGGCAACGATGAATTTTCCACCGGATCAGGTGACGCTTATCCAAATGCTGTCGGTCGCCAACCCGAATACGGCGGTTGTGTTGATCAACGGTTCGCCGGTTGAGCTCGGCGGATGGATCGGAACTGTGCCGGCGGTGCTCGAATCGTGGTATAACGGAGAATCCGCCGGAACGGCGGTCGGCCGGATTCTGTTCGGCGATGTGAATCCATCGGGTCGGCTGCCGTTCACCTGGCCCAGTCATCTGGAAGAAACCCCGGCGCACGCAGTGGGTTCGCAGACGGCGGATGATATTTACTATAACGAGCGGATTTATGTCGGATACCGGTATTATGACAAACAGAGTATTCAGCCGCAGTTCCCGTTTGGCCATGGTCTGAGCTACACGTCGTTCACCTATGATAACCTGACAGTGGAACCGTCGAAGGACAAAGACTATCCGTTGACCGCGTCCGTGACGGTGAAAAATACCGGTGCGGTTTCCGGCAAGGAAACGGTGCAGGTGTATGTCAGTGATCCGGAAAGTTCAGTGGATCAGCCGGTCAAGGAGCTCGCCGGATTTGCCAAGGTTGATTTGAAACCCGGCGAGTCAAAAAGCGTAAGCATTCCTCTGCACTGGACGGCGTTTCAGTTTTTCGATCCGGTATCCAGGGTCTGGAAGTTTGAACCCGGTGAGTTCAGGATTATTGCGGCCCGATCTGCGGAAGATTTGCAGATGTCCATTATGATTTCCGTGAATGAGCTGTAGGCGGTTACTTCCGGAAAGCGGAAGGGGATTTCCCGGTGTAGCTTTTAAACAAACGGGAGAAGTAGTAGGGGTCTTCGAAGCCGCACTGGTCCGCAATTTCGACGATGTTCAGCTCCGGATTCATCAGCAGTTTTTTCGCGTGGTCGATTCGTACGGAGACGATCGTCTTCATGGGTGACTGGCCCATGTAGTGTTTGAACAAATGCCGCAGGTAGTCCTTGCTGACAAAAAGCTGTCCAGCGACTTCATCGATGGACAGGTTGCCGGCTTTTTCTTCGATAATGTTCAGTGCCTGTGAAACCAGCGCCTGCTTGCGGTCCTGCGGTACATTTTCCTTAATGGCCCGTTTAATCAGCCCGATGGCGGCAAGCAGGTAGCCTTCTGATATCTGGGAGTAACCGGTTCGTTGTGTGGTCAGTTCCTGCATCAGTTTTTGCAGGCAACCCTTTATTTCACCGGTGGCATCCACCCATAAGCCCTGTGATGATTTAAGGTCACAGTCGGAAATGCAGAGGCAGATGGATGTGATTGTTGTTTCGGAAATCTGGTTGTGGACAACATGCGATGGGATGACGCTGAAGCAGTTGCTTTGCACGTTATAGGTTTGTCCGTCAATCGTGGTGGTTCCTGTTCCTGCCAGGAAATAGACGATCTCGACAGCGCGATGTATATGGTCGGAAGCCGCGTCACTTCCTTTTTCTACATCAATCTTGAATGCATATCGTAATCTCACAGGAACCCTTTTTAGAGATAAAAACGCGCTAGTTTAGCGATGGAGCCGGGATGACACAAGGTTCTTCCGTCAAAGACGGGCTCTTCTCCAAAGCAACGGTGATGCGTAAATTGATTATCGCGGCTAACTCTGCGATTAAAACCCAGAGTTTGTGGTCGGTCCGGCTTGATGGAAATACGAACTTCTCTAAAACCACTCTCTATCAAGATCGGTGTCGATCGAGGTGACAATGCGAACTTAAAAATTTTCACGTTCTGTTTTTGTAAGATATTGTACATCAATAATTTGAAGGTTGATTCCATAAAAACGGGTCAGCTTTGCTTTGTGTTCGATTTTTAGACGATTATTCAGCTTGGTCCACCTTTCCAAATAGCAATGCAAATCTATCCGGTTTCGCAAACCTAACCTTCGGATCACTAAAAACCTTAAAGTTCCGGTACAGATGCAACCGGGAATGCCTGAATCACCTTGTCTGTGTAAGTCTTGATTATATCGACTGCATCAATCGCGAATAGCTGGGGTATTATAACAATCACTGGTCGTATTAGGGTGTGGATATCGGAAACAAGGTTTTGCGACCGGATTTTACGCCGACGACCGAAGGCGAGATTAAGCGGGAACAGAGACTCGGCGGCATTATTTCGTGGTACTACCGCGCAGCTGCTTAAACCTGTTCCGGCCAGTATTATCAGAGCGCGACTCTCCGTTCGGTATGGTCTGCTGATCTATCACGCCTTGACTCTGCCAATCTTGCTGTTTTGACTTCAATCATCGTTTCTCTCGTCAGAGAAAATTGCGCTCTCTTTTGAAATTGCTCTGCAATCCTCTTTTACCTGCTACAGTCAAAGGATTTTACGACCTGCGCTTTGTTTTCGAACGGATCACTCTGAGGCAGCAAAGATGCGGTTTGCTAAGTTTTTTTGAAATTTTTTGAGCGTTTGTGACTGGTTTGCGATGGTATGTTGTTCAGATGAAGGAGCCAACTCAGGAAGAAATTGCACAGCGTTTAGGGGTTTCTCGTTCGACGGTCAGCAGGGTGTTACGGAATATATCCGGACCAAAGTCCAGCACGGCGGCGCGAATTATCGAAGCAGCCCGCGAAATGGGGTATCGTCTGCCGGCTACGGAAAATACGGCGGCCCGTAAAGGAGCCGGACGGCAGAAGTCGACGGTGCTGGGGCTGTTGCTCAGTATTCCGGATCAGCGCACATCGCAGACTGCCGAGGTGCCGATGCGTGTTCTGCACGGGGCCACGGATGCGGCCCGCGAACGGGATGTGCTGCTTCATGTCGAGTACACGACGGTCAGCGCTGCCAGCAGTATTGCCTCATTTCAGGACCTTCCGTCATCATTGCGTAAAAAAATAGTTTCCGGAGCGCTTTTGCTAGGTGAAATGAGTTCTCAGGCCATCTCCCTGATTTCTGAAAAGAAACCGTGTGTCCGGCTGATGAATCATGACCTTGGTTCGTCCCTTGATATTGTGGGGCAGGATGACCGGACTGCCGTGCGGGAACTCGTGATGCGTCTGAAAGACCTGGGGCACCGAAACATTGGATATTACTGTCGGAATCCGAAAGCATCCTATGCGCTTTCGAGGTTTTCCGGCTATGTGGAAACTCTGGCGTTAACCGGACTTCCTTATGATCCGAAAGCAACCGTTAATATTTGGGAGTATTCTGCGGAGACGGCCCTGAATGCAGTTCTGGAATCGGTGCAGAACGGCGTAACGGCGTGGATCTGCTCGCATGACGACTGCGGCTATGAACTGGTTAACTTCCTGCGTAAGCAGGGAGTTCAGGTTCCGCGGGATGTTTCAATTTGCGGATTTGACCACCTGCCGGTCCCGCGGGGAATGCCTGTGCTGACGACGATCAACTGGCCGCTTGAAGATATTGCCGCGGCAGGCATCGGCATGCTCCTTCGACGGATCAACGAGCCGGCAAGGGCCCCGGCGCAGTTGCAGTTTGGTGGGCGGATCGTTGACGGAGAATCGGTTGGTCCCGTCCGCTCCTGCTGAGGTATATTACTCGACAACTTTTCAGGCTGTGTGGAATACACTCGTTCAGTGCTGTCGCATTCAGACAGGTTTAAAGCCTGCGGTATGTATCGCCGCCATTTTGGCGACCTTGTTTAAATGCGACAAGCAAACCCGAAAATAATCCAGTTCACAGGATTTTCCTGTAGTAAAGGGGGGCGGGATCACGCCGTCGCGAAAAGATGTTCGCCACGGATGCACGGGCAACCTTTTTTGCTCATTCAATTTTTTACGAATTAATGACAATTGTCATCAAGCACCCTAATTCGGGGTATTGTATGTTTTACTCGAGAGTAAAACAATGACAAGTATGCAGCAGGTCTTGTTGAGAAAGATTTAAAGTATGCATTGTTTGTGTGAGAATCTTATTGTGATTAATAACAATGTTGAAATCAATTTCCCCTGAGGTTGTAGTTGTAATGGGAACAGGTGTGCGAGTTTCTGGGGATGCTGATACGTTGAGGGCAGACTTGAAAGAAGAACCAACGAAAATCAAAAATGTTGAGATGGTGAGTTTCCTCTTATCAGAACAAACAATAACCAATAAAAAGGCTTTCTAACGCCCGGTCCTTTGTATTTCTTCCGCCAGTTGTAAAACATGGCCTCGCTGACTCCCATCGCCGGCACAGTTCGGCAATCTTCTCACCGTTCTCTGCCTGCTTCAGGGCATATACGACCTGCTCTTCTGTGTATTTCTTCCGCTTCATTGTCCCTCCTTATCATGAGGTTAAACGAAGCCGAATCCTAAAGTATCAACTGGTCCAGTTTTCAGGGTGAACGTCACACCAAGGCGTCAGGGTTCTCCTGCTTGAATTCTGCGTCACAGAATTTTCGTTTATCAGTGTGCAGGTGGAAAACCATCAGTTGGATGTGGTCATATTGCGGGAGAAGCTTTGGGAAGTTTTCGCGGAACAGCATGGGGCGGGGGGGAGCCTGAGTCGGCGATACAGATCCCTGCGCTGATTAAAGCGGTTGTGCAAATGATTTTTCTCATCAGTATGTTTTTTTGTTGTTCATTTTTGATAATGTGCATAAAATTGCAATATAGTATTTTTAAAAACAACCAATTAATTGTCGTTTTTATTGGTTTTTTTTATTTGAGTGCAAAAAAGTTGACATATTTTTATTTTGATGTGATCTTTTTTTAAGCGTTGGTCCGGATTCGGATTTTAGAGTCCATTGAGCGAAAGGATGCGGGATGAAAAAGTGGTTCGTAATCACGACGATTTTGAATGCTGCGGCAAGTTCAGAGTCTGAAACACTGTATCCCTGCAATCAATCAGCTTGGGTTTGCGACCCTCCGTATTGAAGGGAGTTAATACGTGTTGGGCCAGCTTGAGAGTATGAGGCCGGTATGGCACAGCCGTTGGAGATCGTTGAATGAAACGAAGAGAGTTTATTGCTAAAAACTTGGGAGCAGGTCTGGCGGTCAGTACAGGAGCCATCTGCGGTGGCCTGCCGGCATCTTCTGCCGATTTGAACTATGATTCTCAAAAGAAATGGCCTCTGGATGCTCAGGGGGCTGTGCCGCCGGACGAGGTCCGTTTGCTGGCAGGATATATTGGGACCTATCATGCTCCTGAAGGCGCCATGCCGAGGTCGGGTGGATGGAAGGCCGTCTATGACATGCTCAAATTTGATGCTCCCCCCTCTTATAAGAAAAAGAAGGTTGCGGCTCCTGTCATGTATAATTCGTCTTTAGGTCAGGTTGCGATTTCCCGATCCGGTCGGGATCCTGAATATCACATTCAAATGGCATATTCTCCGACTGCGGCTGTTGAGGAAGTAGATGGTCAGCTTTACTGCAATACGGATGATGTTGCTTCCATTTGTAATTATGAAATGACATGGCGCTGCTCGTCACGAGATCCGCATATTACTTATTTGCGCAAAGAGATCGGTCGCGTCGGGTCTGGAGAACTGACGGTTTCGACTCCGGCGTATACGGATCGGTTCCGGATTCAGAAATCTCTTACATCGCTGTGGACCCTTATGGATGCCGTTCGTTTTCTGCCGGCTCAGGCTGGATGGAAAAAGAATTTTGACCTGTATATGGATTTATCCTCTCTGCGCCGGAATCAGGTTTTGCAATACAGCAAAGAGAGCGTGATTCAGACTGCCGGAGGAAACGTTCCTGTCAGCTTTTATCGTCAGCTAGGAGAAGGGATTGAGCCGATACACTATGCGGTCGATGAACAGAAGAGACCGTTGTTTATTACTCAGGGGCAGTTGGGCTGGGGCTTAAACAGAATTGAGATCATCTAATGAGTTCAAAATCACCCAATATTATCTTTGTGCACGTGGATCAGCTGCGCTGGAGTGCAGTCGGAGCCAATGGCAGTGCAGATGGACGGACTCCGAATATGGATCGGATTCTGAATGAAGGTGTTCGGTTCGATCGTTCTTATACCGCATGTCCGGTTTGTGTGCCGGCGCGCACCGCCTGGTACACCGGCCTCGAACCGGAACAGAGCGGTATTTCAGAAAATCCCCGCTGGATTGACCGGAAGCAGGTTGATGTAACTGAGCTGGGAACGTGGCTGAGTGAAAAAGCCGGCTACGACTGTTTTTATGCCGGCAAGTGGCACATTGCCCTGAAACCGCAGACCACCGGCTTCACTTTCCTGCACGACAGTAATCCGGTCGGTGAATATGGTGACACGCCACTGGCTCGCGCTGCGGAAGATTTTCTGCTGCACCATCAGAGCGATAAGCCGTTTTTTCTGAGCGTTGGTCTGCTCAATCCTCACGATATCTGCTATTGGAGTTTTCAATATACGCCGGCAAAATTTGCTATTGCAAAAGATATTGAAAACCTGCTGCCGCAGCTTCCTCCCAATCTGGTTCGAAACGACAAAAAAAGCGAGTGGAGTGATCTGCAATGGCGGTTCTATGCCTACAGCTATTTTCGGTTTGTCGAAATGGTCGATGATGAAATCGGCCGAATCTACCGGGCATATCGGCGTTCACCTGACGTTGAAAACACCGTGTTTATTTTTTCATCTGACCACGGGCAGGGCAACGGCGAGCACGGTGTCGCGACCAAAAATTCGCCGTATGAGCACAGCTGTAAAGTTCCGCTTGCAGTTATTGATTCGCAGTCCACCCCCCGGAGGGATCGGGATCATATGATTTCAGGATTGGACATGGCTCCAACCATTTGTGATTACGCCGGTGTTGAACCGATGCCGCGCAATCATGGAAGAAGTTTCAGGCCGCTGGTTCGAAACGAACAGGTTTCGTGGCGCGACCGAATGGTGCTGCCGACTCCTTTGCTCAGGCACAGCGTTGTCCTGAAAGGAGATTATAAGCTGATTTACACCCGTAAAGGCGGTGCTGTGCAGTTGTTTCACCTGAAAAATGATCCGTGGGAAATGCATGATTTGTCTGCCGATCCGGCTCACCGGGAAGTACTGGATGAGCTGTCGTCTCTGCGCGAAACATATGATGAACAACGCGAATACTGTCCGATGGCCCGGAGAGATCTGGAACGATGGATGTAAATTGAAATCAGGAAGAATTCAATGAAACGACTGTTTTTTTATTCAGCAGCAGCGCTGGCTCTGTCGGTTTCGGCAGAGCCGCCGAATGTTTTGGTTGTGATGATGGACGATTTCGGGGGCGGGCAGTTTGCGCCGCTGGCGGACCGGCTGAATGAGCAGTCCTTTGATCCGGCATTTGTCAGTTTCGTTGCCAGCATGAAGAATGGCGGGCAGTATTCCAATACGGAAGCTCTAGCCGCCGCCCGCAAAGCGATGCCGACGATGAGCCGGCTGGCTGCGGACGGACTTCTGTTCACCCGGGCTTTTTCCGCCGCCGCTCTTTGTGCTCCGTCACGTTGCGGTCTTGCCACGGCAATGCATCCCAACCGGTTCGGGATTTATGAAAACAGTGATGTGAATGCGTGGCCGGGAGCGTTGCCGCCTGAAAAAATTCTGATGCCGTACTTCAAGGCCGCCGGCTATGTAACCGGCCACATCGGCAAATGGCATCTCGGTCCGCTTAATGAGGAAATGGCACGGCCGATTTTTGAGAAATATGGACTTTCTTCGGACACAAATCCTCATTCTTTGAAAAAGAACAGTCCGGCATATAAAGAGCTGGAGGCCGTCGGTTATTTTGGCTCCGTACCCGATGCGCTGAATCCGCTCAATAACGGTTTTGATTTTTACTACGGCTATAATTATCACCAGTCGAAGTTCTACGGAGATTCCAATGTTTGGAACGGATTTGAGCATGCCGGAAAACAGGAAGGATATAATACAGAGACGTTTACAGAAAAGGCACTCTCTTTCATCAATTCCGCCGCAAAGGAAAAACAGCCGTTCTTTCTGAATCTGCATGTTCATGCGGTGCACGGCCCGCTGTTTCCGAATCCGCCGGAAAAATACATGAAACCGTTTGAGGGCATGCCGAACCTGCTGAAGAATTTTTACGGTCATGTTTTTGCTGTCGATGAAGCCATTCGGAGTGTCATAGAAACGCTGGAAAAAAACGGGCAGCTGCAAAACACACTGATTGTATTTACCGGGGACAACGGGGGATCCGTTCAGCGCGAGAGTCCGCTGCCGGGCAATGCGCCGCATCGCGGTCATAAAGGCAATTATATTCAGGGCGGGATCCGTGTTCCGCTGGTGATTTCATGGCCGGCACAGATACACAAGGGACACGTAACTTCCGAACTTGTGTCACTGCTGGATATTCTGCCGACCGCCATGGATGCCGCAGGCATATCGATTCCTGACGGGCTGGACGGGCGGTCGCTGCTGCCGTTTATTGAGCATTCCGGGAGCGGGCCGCATGATCAACTGGTCTGGTTCGGTCTTGAATCGCGCAGCTGGGGATTTTTGAGGGAAACCGCATTTGATTTTCAGAAAATGCGGTCGAAAGAACCTGGATCGTGGACCGTTGTAACCGACGAATGGCTGCTTCGGTTTACGGGAGAAATCGTTCCCGGTCTTTACAGGGATTATCCCGATGGAAATTCCGCCCGGATGGAACTCTATTCCGTTAAAGACGATCCCGGCGAAACACATAATCTGGCAGGACAGTATCCCGAGACCGTTGCAACGCTTAAAGCGATTGCCGCGAAACGGGCGAAGACTCTTCCGCCGCCGTCTCATTGGAATCGCCTCAAATGGCAGGAATTACAGGACAGTCTGGAGAAATAAAATGAAACGCAGAAATTTTATGGGATTAACCGGTGCATCTCTTGCGCTGAGCGCATTCGGTGCGTCAGCCGTTTCCAAGGTTCGGAAACCGTATAATATTCTGATTATCCACACGGATGAGCACAACTTCCGCACGCTGGGCTGTTATCGCCGGACACTGCCGGAAAAGGAAGCGCTGATATGGGGGACGCCGGTTGTTGAAACACCGTACATCGATTCGATTGCCGACCGCGGACTGGTTGCCGATTCTTATTATTGCGCCAGTCCCATCTGCGGACCGTCGCGCGCATCCTTTGTTTCCGGCCTCTATCCCATGGATACCGGGGTCATCGAAAATGACGTTCGTATTCATCAGGACATCGAAACCTTTGCCACTGCGCTGCAGCGGGCCGGCTATTCGACCGGATACATTGGGAAATGGCATCTGGACGGACTTCAGGACGAAATCATAAAGCATATGGAGGAAAAAACCGGCAAGCCTGCCCGCAACATGTATGCCGCACCGGAATATTATACTGGCTGGGTGCCGCCGGAACGGGGCCTGGGGTTTGAAGACAACCGCTATATGTTTGATTGCTGGCACGGAAAAAAAGTTGTTTCGGATCCGGACGGAAGAAATCCGGAAATGTTTTATCCGACCGAAATCGGGGATGAAAAAACATTTATGACCGACTGGCTTTCGGATCGGACTGTTGAATTTATTGAGCAGCATAAAAACGAACCGTTCTGCTGCATGGTCAGTATTCCTGATCCGCACGGGCCCGATCTGGTGCGTGAGCCTTACCACAGTATGTATAAAAATGCACCGTTCGAAGTGCCGTACACCGGAAAGAAAGACCCGAAAACTGCGCCGGCCTGGGCGCGGGTTACCGGCAGTAAGCCCGGGGACAAAGACGATATCTATTTCGGCATGGTCAAGTGTATTGACGATAATGTCGGCAAGATGCTGAAAAAGATTGATGATCTGGGACTTACTGACCGAACGATTGTTCTGTTTACCTCCGATCACGGGGATATGCGCGGTGAACACGGCCGGCAGAACAAGGGAATTCCTTATGAAGCGTCGGCGCGCATTCCGTTTGTGATTGCCGCACCCGGCCTGATTCCTGCCGGTATTCGTACCGATGTTGCGCTGAATACAATCGACTTCAAACCGACTCTGCTGAGCCTGCTTGGCGTTTCTGCCGAGAAACCGTCGGAGGGTCGCGACGCCTCCGCTGTTTTGCGCGGAGAGCCGGTTTCCAAGGATTGGAAAAATCTGATTTTTTCCCGGAGCCCCGCCGTTCGGCAGGGAACCGCATGGCTGATGGTGACCGACGGACGCTATAAACTGATTGCCAGTCCTGTCGAACCGATCTGGCTGATTGACCTGAAGAAAGATCCGGCCGAGCTGGTAAACCGTGCCGTCGATCCGGAGCTGGCTCCGGTCCGCATTCGCATGGCCAAAGCGCTTTTGAATTATGCAGAGACATATAACGATCCGAATCTGCCTTTAGGGAAAATGCGCGCTTCACTGGAAGAGGCAGGGCTGTGAAAAAAGGCAGAAATGATGAAAAAACAGGTCATACTAAGTGTGGCGGTATTACTGTTGCACTTGTTCAATAGCAGCTGCAGGGTTGTCGCTACCACGTGTTTTTTCTGAGCATATGATACTTCAGGCTGAAGTTCGGGGTCCTGTGTGGGGCTGGGCATCACCGGGAGCCGGTGTGAAAATCTCGATTGCCGGGCAGACGCTTGATGCCGTGGCGGATGCCGATGGCCGCTGGGAGACCGTGTTGTCTCCGGTCGGAAGGGGCGGGCCGTATGTGATGACGGTTACGGATGACGAGGCAACACTTATGGTTTCAGATGTTTTGTTCGGAGAAGTCTGGCTGGCGTCCGGACAGTCCAATGTGGGTATTAATGTCGGTAAGAGCGATGGCGTGGAAGCCGGTCTGAAACTGGCCGATCAGCTTCTGATCCGCTTCTTTACGATGCCGATCAATTTGAACCTTCAGCCGCAGGATGATCTGGCTGGCGGCCAATGGATTGTCTGTGCGTCAGAAAACAGTGCCTCACTCTCCGCGGTCGGTTATTATTTTGCATGCAGGCTGAGTCGAATAATGAATTCGCCGGTGGCTGTGATCCAGTCCGCATGGGGCGGTTTCCGTATTCAGAACTGGATGCCGGTGGATGCCCTGAAATCCAATCCGGATCTACGGCAGTATGCATCGGAATTTGAAGAACGGTGCATAGGTCTTTCGGCAGAACAGAGAACGCCGGTGGGACTGATGGAGCTGGGGGATATTTATCTGAAGTACAACAATGCCTGGGTACAGTACCGGAAAACGAAAAAAGGATCGGAGCCGGTTCCCCCCACGACTCCACGCACCCCGCATGCCGTGGCGTTGAACTATAACGCAATGATTCATCCGTTGGTTCCATATGCGATTAAAGGAGCCCTTTGGTATCAGGGAGAAGCAGACAGCAACCCGACAGATGCACCGCTGTATGCGGAACTTTTGTCATCCATGATTGATGGATGGCGAAAAGACAGGAGCAGTGATTTTCCGTTCATTGTTATCCAGCTTCCCGAATATGCAGCTGTAAACCGGGAGGGGCCGTGGATCTGCGTGCGCGATCAGCAGCGCCGTACGCTGGATCAAACGGATAATACAGTCATGGTGGTTACCATCGGGTACGGCAACATGAACGATATCCACCCGTTGAACAAACGGTCGGTCGGAGAACTGGCGGCCAATGCCGCATTAAGCAAGGCGTATCAGCATAATACGCCATGGTGCGGACCTCTGATTCAGTCTGCTGATCAAAAGGGAGACGAACTAGTGTTGAAGTTTGAGACGTTCGGCCGGCAGGTGCGTAGCAGTTCGCCGGAGCTTGCAGGGTTTGAGGTTTCGGAAGACGGAAATGCATTTCATCCTGTTTCCGCAAAGATCAAAAAAAATCAGGTGGTGATTCCGATCAACGAATCAGTTCAATGCGTTCGTTATGGATGGGATGTGAATCCAAAGCTGACATTGCATGATGATGCCGGTCTGTTGGCGTCACTGTTTTTGAAAGAAGTGCGTTAATTTATACAAGAGGTAGGGGTTGTGAGTTTATTAAATACAATTAAATGGGTTCTTGCCGGTGCAGTTTTTTTGCCTTTGATCGATCAGACTGCAAAGGCGGCCGAAAAACCGAATATCCTGATGATTCTGGTGGACGACATGGGGTATGGCGATGTGGGCTTTAACGGCTGCAAGGATATCCCCACGCCGAACATCGATTCGATTGCCGCCCAAGGCGTTCATTTCTTAGAAGGATATGTGACGGCGCCGCAGTGTGCTCCTTCACGGGCGGGGCTTCTTTCCGGGATGCGTCAGAATCGGTTCGGCCGAGAAGAGAATCACAGCATCGATAAGCTGGGGCTGCCGGTCGATATCCGGCTGTTCGGCGATTATATGCGTGACGCTGGTTACCGCACCGGACTCGTCGGCAAATGGCATGAAGGAACCATGCCGGGAAGCCGTCCGCTGGAGCGGGGATTCGACAGCTTTTACGGATTTCTTGTGGGCAGCACCTTTTTCCTTCCGCCGGACGGAGCCGATACAATTCCCGGAATGTTTGACGGTACGCAAAGAATCAAAGTGACCGACTATCTGACTTTTGTGCTGGGCGACCAAGCGGTTGAGTTTATAGGACAGAAGTCAGAAAAACCGTTCTTCCTTTATCTGGCGTTTAATGCGCCGCATGCACCGCTGCAGGCGCCGGAGGAATATCTGAAGAAATTTGAACATCTTGCGGTGGACGGCGAGCCGGGGCTGTTGTGCAGATACACCAAAACGAACATTAAACATCCGCGGCAGGTGTATGCCGCTATGGTTTCCGCATTGGACGATACCATCGGCAAGGTTTTGCAGTCGCTGCGCGACAGAGGGCTGGAGGAAAACACGCTGGTTTATTTCCTGAGCGACAACGGCGGACCGACTGCGGTGACTTCGGCCGACAACGGCCCGCTGCGCGGCGTGAAGGGTGATCTCCTCGAAGGCGGCGCGCGCGTTCCGTTTGCCGTGCAATGGAAAGGAACCATTCCTGCGGGCCAGACGCTCGATACACCGGTTCTGTCTTTGGATCTGCTGCCGACAGCACTCGCTGCGGCCGGGGTATCTGCTCCCGTAAATCTCGACGGCGTCAACCTGTTGCCTTTGATGGAGGATGGAAAAGCGTTGGCGAAGCGTACATTATACTGGCGTTTTCCATTTCCGCCGTTCTGTCCGGTCTGGGCGGTTCGTGATGGCGACTGGAAACTGGTGAAAGAGGCGGAGAGGAAAGACGGACACAAAGGGTTTACCCGGACGGCCCGGACCGGCCTGTACCGTATTTCTGACGACATTCATGAAGATCATGATCTTTCCGGGCAGTATCCCGAGATCAGACAGAAACTACAGGCGGAGTTCGACCAATGGGAGAGATCGCTGCCGGCATCTGAGAACCTAACGAGAGATAAACAATGAAATGGATTAAAAACATAAAACGACTTTTGGTGCTGACCGTACTTTTTCCGCTGGCGGGACAGTCGGCCGCGGAGAAACCCAATGTGCTTCTGATTCTGGTGGACGACATGGGGTACGGGGATGTCGGCTTTAACGGGTGCAAAGATATTTCGACGCCGAATATCGATTCCATTGTTGCCAACGGCGTGCAGTTTGAGCAGGGATATGTGACCGCTCCGCAATGTGCTCCGTCGCGCGCCGGGTTGCTTTCAGGAATGTCCCAGAGCCGTTTCGGCCGCGAAGAAAACAAGATTATTGATAAAATGGGGATTCCGGCTTCTGTCAAACAGTTCGGGGATTATATGCATGATGCCGGTTATCGGACCGGCATGGTTGGGAAATGGCATCAGGGAACGATGGAAGGTTGCCATCCGCTGGATCGGGGCTTTGACTGGTTTTACGGATTCCTGCCCGGCAGCACCTTTTTCATGCCGACCGGAAAGGCAAAGTACATTCCCCATATTCAGGAGAATCGAGTGCCGCAGAAAGTGACCGATTACCTGACATTTGTATTCGGTGACAAGGCGATGGAATTTATGACCCAGGACTCAGAAAAACCGTTCTTCCTGTATCTCGCATTCAATGCGCCGCACGCGCCGCTGCAGGCTCCGCAGGAATATCTCGACCGCTTTGAACACCTGACCAAGGTGCCGGATCCCATCAATTATATTGAACGGCAGAAGCTGAAACATCCGCGACAGGTTTATGCCGCAATGGTTTCTGCGTTAGATGATACGATCGGTCGCATTTTGACCATGCTTCGTGAAAAAAAGATGGAAGAAAATACCGTAATCTGGTTCCTGAGCGATAACGGCGGCCCGACCGTTGTCACCTCTGCGGACAATGGGCCGCTGCGCGGCGAAAAGGGCGACCTGCTCGAAGGCGGAGCCCGTGTTCCGTTTGCCATGCAGTGGAAAGGAACGGTGCCGGCTGGACAAACCGTTAAAACGCCGGTTTCCTCATTGGATCTGCTGCCGTCTTCACTGGCTGCGGCCGGCGCAACGGTACCCGAAAATCTGGACGGACTGAATCTGCTTCCCGTGATCCGCGATGGGGATGATTTGCCGGAAAGAAATATCTGCTGGCGTTTTCCGCATCCGCCGCCAACGCCGGTCTGGGCGATCCGCAGCGGTGAGTGGAAGCTGGTGCATGAAGCCATTCGCACCCCGAAACCGCGCGGTTTTTCATGGGGTGGCGAGAGAACCGGGCTGTATCGTCTTTCAGACGATATTCATGAAGACAATGACCTATCCGCACAGTATCCCGAAGTTCGGGAACGGTTGCAGAAGGAATATGATCAATGGAATAAAACCCTTCCGGCGGAGAAGTGATGATGAGAAAGCTGTTGTTTTATTTGGCCCTTGCGGCCGCACTTTCTTTTGTGTGCGCTGTTGCAGCAGAATCGGAGCCGCCGAATATTATCGTCATTCTTGCTGACGATCTCGGCTATGGAGATATTGGCGCATACGGTTGCAGGGATATTGAAACACCCAATATCGACAAATTGGCCGAAACCGGTATTCAACTGACCTCCGGTTATGTTTCGGCCCCGTATTGCGGGCCGAGTCGCGCCGGGTTGATGACGGGACGTTACCAGCAGCGGCACGGATTCCGGCACAATCCGGCTATCCAGGAGGGCGGCAGTCCGCTGGGACTGGATGTTGAAGAAGAAACCCTTGGCGATGTAATGACTCGGGCCGGATACCGGACTGCGGCGTATGGCAAATGGCATCTGGGGGGCTCAGAATGTTTTCACCCAAACAACCGGGGATTTTACGAGTTCTACGGTTTCCTCGGCGGAGGCCACTGCTTTTTTCCGGAACAGTACGCCGACAAGATGAGAGAATGGGCCAACCCGCCGGATCGTCCGGTGACGGACCTGTATATGTATGGAACGCCGCTGGAGATCAACGGAATTGATCTTCCGCCTCAGAAGGGATATCTGACGGATCTGCTGACGACACAGGCCATTGCTTTTATGAAAGGGTTCAGGCACCGCCGGCTCTTCATGTATGTTTCCTATAATGCACCGCACGTTCCCCTGGAAGCACCGGAGGAGTATCTGGAGAAATACAGCCATATTCAGGATCATAAGCGACGGACGTATGCCGCAATGGTGGATAATCTGGATTGGAATGTCGGTCGGATTGTTTCTGCTCTCGACGAGTTGGGAAAACGGGAAAATACCCTGATTGTTTTTCTGAGCGATAACGGCGGACCCGAAAAAAACGGAGCGGATAACGGGCTGCTTCGCGGAGAAAAGGGGACCACGTTTGAAGGCGGGGTCCGGGTGCCGTTTATCTGGAACTGGCCGGCGGGGCTGGTGAAAGATCGGACGCTGGATGTTCCTGTTTCCTCATTGGATCTGTTGCCGACGTTTGCCGCGCTCGGAGGCACGGAGCCGGCAGGGAAACCGCTGGATGGTGTTAATGTTCTTCCGTGGCTTCGCGGAACCGCGTCCGGAACTCCGCATGAGCGGCTTTTTTGGGATCGTGACGGGCAGTGCGGAATGCGCGAAGGAGATTTCAAACTGGTGCGTATGAAAAACAAACCATGGATGCTTTTTAACGTGATTGAGGATATTGGCGAAGAGACGGATTTGTCGGCATCAATGCCTGAAAAAGTTAAAACCATGTCCATGGTTTATAACAACTGGCTGAATCCTATGCCTCCTGCGCGATGGACAGATCCTCAGCAGTAATTGATCCACATTGAAAAACAGGGTGATCAACGTATGAACAGAACAGTATTCAAACAGGCTCTTAAACAGGGCTTTTTCTTTTTTGTCTTATCTGCGTTTTCTGCTGCTGCCGAAGCTCCGTCTTCGTCTCAGGCGCTTGCCGATAAAATTTTGCGGTATCGCGGCAGCCCGTTGCGGGAGCTGCACAGACTGCCGGTCATCCATGTTCGTGATTACGGGGCTGTTCCCAATGACGGCACCAATGATTTTACGGCCATACAGGCTGCTGTGAAAGCATTGGGAAAAGGAAATGCGGAGCTGCGGTTTGAACCCGGCGTGTATGATGTGAATCCCGGGGGCGGGGCGTACTCGCAGAAAGAACGACCGGTTCTGTTTTTCCGGGGTTTGGAAAATGTGGTGGTGGACGGACAGGGGGCTTCTGTTCTGATTCAGCGCCCAAGCGCCGGCTTCTTCAAGGCCCAGGGATGTCAGAACATCATTGTGCGAAATTTCAGTGTAGACTACGATCCGCTGCCTTTTTCTCAGGGAACCGTTATTGCATCCGATCCCGTTGAAAAGTGGATTGAAGTCAGAACGGACGATGGATTTCCTGCATTGGATGATCCTTTTTTCAGTGCCTACGCTTCCTGGGGCATGCTGAAAGATCCTCAGTTCCCGGGGAAACTGAAAGCGGGTGCGCCGAATGTTCTGTTTCGTTCTTCCTGTGAACGGACCGGGAAAGACACATTTAAAATCGTGCTGGATAAGCCGTTTGCTGAATTTTTGCAGGTAGGGGACCGTTATGCGCAAGTGTGCCGGGCGTCCGGTGGATGTGAATATTTCGGAAATGAAAACATCACATTCGACCGGATTACATTTCATGCAGTTCCGGGATCACTGTTTGTCGGGGCGGATACATCCCGGCTGAATGTGCTGAACTGTCGCGGAAAGCTTAAAAACGGCCGATTGCTGGTCAACGGTGCAGACGGTGTTCATTGCCAGGCGGCCAAGGTCGGGCCGTGGATCGAAGGGTGTGAGTTCGAAGGGCTTTCTGACGACTGCCTGAACGTGTACAGCCTTCCGTTTTATGTGGTGGAGGTTCTGGGGCCGAAAAAGTTTCGGATCACCCGGCCTCAACGAATCGAACCGGGCGATCCGCTCGTGTTCTTCCGCCCGCAAACCGGGGAAATACTCGCAGAAACAGAAGTGATATCCTTGAAAAAAGATGTGGTGACCCTGAAGGATGAGGTGACCGGCCTGAACCTCGCTCCGAAAGGAACTGCATACGATCAGCGCGGATGGAAAATCTATGACCATGCCTATAATCCGAACCGGACCGGAAACTGGTTTGTATATCGGAATAATTATATGCATGACGGACGCCGTTTCGGTGTGTTCATCAAGGCATCATACGGACTGATTGAAGACAACCGGTTTGAACGGCTTTCCGACTGCGCTATGCAAATCCAGAACGAACCGGACTGGCCTGAAGGCTTCTGGGCCCGCAATCTTGTAATCCGCAATAACCGGATTCTTAACTGTGCTTTTGTCAATAATCACATACCGGTGCATGTCGAGTGGGCCCGGTTGGGAAATCGGCCTTCGAAATCTGCGCAGCAGCAGAATATATTTTTTGAAGACAACTCGGTTCGGGCATTTTCCGGACCCTGCGCCCGGTTTGATGGTGTCGACGGGCTGGCCTTGTCCAATAACGTTTTTGAAAGCGGCTCCGGTGATCCCTCAGCGATCATTGGCGAACATGTAACTCTTCTGGAAAAGGATCGCTGATGACGCACCCGGTCAAAAAACTGAGCCAGCTCGGTATTTTTAAATATGCAGTAGGGGATGGCGCATTTTCCATCACCATGAACGGCATGAATAACTTTGCCATGATCTACCTGACCCAGATTCTCGGCCTGAACCCGGGGTGGGCGGGAGTCGCTATCAGCATTGCCATTTTCTGGGATGCGGTCACCGATCCGGTGATGGGGCATATTTCCGATAATACCCGAACCCGCTGGGGCCGGCGCCATCCATACGTGCTGGTCGGCGGGCTGTTGGCGGCCATCAGTTTTTTTATGTTCTGGACCGTTCCGCAGCTGTTGGGAAGTGCCGGAGTTATCTTTGCGGCAGCTTTGACTTTCAACCTGATGGTCCGCACCGCGCTGACGGTCTACATGGTTCCGTACACGGCGCTGGGGTTCGAAATCTGTCCTGATTATGAAGACCGTGCCCGCCTTCAGGGCGTCCGGTTTTTTATTAATCAGTTGACCAATTTTTTCGCCGGAGCCATGGCGTGGCCGTTTTTCTTTAAAGAACGTCTGAATGATGCAGGAGACATGGTGGATGGTTCCCTGCTCGCCTCCAACTATAACCGGTTTGCGGTCATCATGGGGATTGTGATTGTCGTACTGGTCTCCGTTTGCTGCTGGGGAACCCGTCAGTTTGCCCTGGACAACCGGAACGAAGAGGTCCGGGGGAACAACCTAAAAGCGTTCTGGGTGGATTTTTTGGCCATTTTCAAAGATCGACTCGCAGTAAAAGTCTTCATTTTTTTCGTTATTGCCCAGTTTGCCATGATGCTGATGGGAACAACACAGATGTTTGTTTACATCTTTTATATGAAGTTCAGTGCTGTTGAGAAATCGATTGTTCATGGCGGCGGAATGCTGGCCTTCGCATTCTGCTCCTTGAATCTGGCAAAACTGGTAACCCGGTTTGACAAAAAGCCGGCCGGATTTATCGGGATGGTGCTGGCCGTTTTCGGAGGCCTTGGGCTGCTGGCTGTATTCCGCAGCGGAATGATGAACCCGCAGCAGGGGGCATTTACGATATTCGGTGAAACGATTCATCTTTCAACGCTTGTGTTTGCGCTGCTGCAGATGTGCTGGTGGGGTGGATGCGGACTGGTGGTTCCATTGGCCAGTTCCATGATTGCGGATGTGGCGGCGATTAATGAGAAGAAGACCGGTGAACAGAAAAACGCCAGCTATGCAGCCATCTTTACCTTCTGCAGCAAGGCGGCCGGATCGATCGGCATCAATATCTGCGCGATGCTGCTGGCCACCGCCGGCATTGTATCCGGCGCAAAAGAGCAGACTCCGGAGGCCGCACGCAATATTGCCACCTTATGTTTCATTTGCGGTCCGATCATAATGATTTCAGCCATGGTGCTTTTGCGCGCCTATCCGATTAATCGAAATACCATCAAGGAAATCACAGAATGAATATAAAAAAATATATTTTGGTACTGGTTGCGGGGGTGACAGCCAGTGCGGTGTTTGCAGAGGTACGGGTTGCCCCGGTTTTCAACGACGGCGCCGTGTTGCAATGTGATATGCCGGTGAACGTATGGGGAACCGCAGACCCGGGAGCACCCGTCACGGTTTCGTTTGCCGGGCAGAAGAAAACGGCCGTGGCAAGTGCGAGTGGCGAGTGGAAAGTGGTTCTTGATCCGTTAAAAGCCTCTTCTGAACCCCGGTCTCTTCATGTTTCAAGTTCCGAGATTCAGGTTTCCCTCAACGACATCGTCGTTGGAGAGGTTTGGCTGGCGACCGGTCAATCCAACATGGTGATGCCGCTTCGCAATTCAACCGGCGGCGACGAACGGCTTAAAATGACCATCCCGGAAATCCGTTTCATGAAAGTTCCGCAGCAGACCGGGCTGCCGCCCGATCCGATGAATGCCGAGCAGCTGGCATGGAAAGAATTTAAACCCGGCCCGAATAATGAGATTGCCGCAGTCGCTTTTTATTTTGCTGAATACCTGCAGAAGCAGGTTGGTGGACCCGTTGGGATTGTTCAGTGTTCATACGGCGGAACGCCGGCGGAGGCCTGGACGCCGGCGTGGGCTCTCGACGAAAAACCGGAGCTGAAGTATCTGGCGAGTGCGATCCGAGGCGGATTGGCTTCTGATAAAACGACAGAACAGTGGCAGAAGGAAAAGGATGCCTTCTGGGATTTTTGGCGCGCCCGCCGCGAATGGGCAAAAACCAGAGAGGGACCTGCGCCGGAGCCGGTTCCGAAGCCCGGTCCGGACAATCCGCTCAATCAACAGGCGCCGACTGTTCTTTTCGAAAACATGCTGAAGCCGTTGATCCCTTACACTGCGCGTGGAATTGTCTGGTATCAGGGCGAAAGCAATGCCGGCAAGCCTGATGAATACCGGGTCCTTTTCCCAGCCATGATCGATGCCTGGCGCAAGCTGTGGGATCGTCCTGACTGGCCGTTCTTCTTCGTGCAGATTTCCGCCTACAACCATCCGACGCAGGATTGGCCGGGGCTGCGTGATGCCCAGCGGTTTACGCGCGATACCGTGCCGCACACCGGCATGGCTCTTTCTATTGATTGCGGCGAAAAGGAAGAAATACATCCGTGGGCAAAACAGCCGGTTGGAGAACGCCTCGGCCTGCTTGCAATGGAACAGGTGTATGGTCGCGATGTGGTTTCGCGAGGCCCGGCTTTCCAAACTCTGGAAAAAGAAGAAGATGCTGTTCGCGTGGTTTTCCAATATTCGGAAAAAGGACTCGAAACGTCAGACGGCAAGGCGGACGTGCCCGGTTTCGAGATCGCGGGGGCGGACGGCGAATATCATCCGGCAGCCGCAAAAATCATATCCAGCAATGCAGTTGAACTGACCTGTCCCGAGGTTCGCAAACCGGTTTCTGTTCGATACGCATGGCACAACTGGGTCGAGCCGCCAGTGACGTTGCAGAACAGTTCCGGTCTGCCTGCCGAGCCGTTTTCTGCACAGAAATAGGTCCTGAAAGGAACCATGAAGCGAATTATCACAGCAGGTATAGTTCTTCTGTTGTTGAACAGTGCGCCTGGAGACGAGTGGGGCGATGCTCAGTGGATTACGGGTTGCGCCGATATTCCACGGGATGCGTTTGTCAGCTCATGGGAGGACTCGGCTTTTTTAAACCAGTTGCCGAACAAACAGCTTTCCGATGAGCATCGGGAGCTGTTTAAGGAACGGTTTGCTGAAGCATCGGTGCCGGTTGTTTTCCGCAAGAGGTTTCATCTGGATAGGCCGGCAGTGTCCGCTCAACTGAAAATCTGCGGGCTGGGCTATTATCAGGCGGAACTGGATGATAAAAAAATCGGCAACCATGCGTTGGCTCCGAACGTTACGCATTATGATACAGTCGCCCGTTATCAGGAGTTTGACCTGGACCTTGCTGCCGGGGAGCATGAGTTCCGCATTACCGTTGCTCCGGGCCGGTTGAACGAAGCGCTGGGTTCCCACCATTCTATTTACCGCCAGACTCCAGTCTTAAAGCTTTGTCTGGATATTGGAGACGGGTCGCCCGTAATTTCCGATCCATCCTGGCTGGTGGGGTCCGGCCCAATCCGTCGTGCAGCGTTTTGGGTGGGGGAAGCCTATGATGCAACCCGGCCGACGGGAAACTGGCGCTCCGCAGAGGTTGCTGCCGATTTTAATCCAAAGCTGGTGTCGGACAGTCTGCCGCCGCAGCGAGCTGTTCGCTGCCTCAAGCCGGTGGCCGTGAACGAGCCGCAGCCGGGGGTGTGGGTCTATGACTTCGGGCGAATGACGGTTGGCAAGGCCCGGGTAAAACTTCCGGCCAATGCCGAGGTTTCAATCCGTTATTCCGACCTGCTGGCCGGCGATTATCCCGCGAAGCCGTTGAAGGCTCAGACGCGGGTGACGTTTGACAAATATCCGGACGGAACAGATGTGGATCATCCGGGCATGCTGCGTCCAAAATGGCGTGGCAGTCTGGGCGGACGGTTGCGGCAAAAGCCGGCACCCGGCCGAGGACCTTGGTTGATGGCGTGGGGCTTTTGCGACTTTGTGAAGAGCGCGGATGAGCCGCTCGATTATCATGCATCGTTTGATTACACCGGCTTTCGTTATGTGGAAATTACCGGATTGTCCGAGCCGCTTCCTGAAGGAGCCGTGGAGGCGCTTGAGATTCATAATGATCTTCCAATGGTTGGAAAACTGCAGGTTGGCAATCCCAAGCTTCAGGCGGTGGCCGACGCGGCGGCGCTCTCGATTCTGCTGAATACGCAGGGAACCTATCAGGACAATCCCGGTGCCGAGCGGTGCGGCGGGAATTCGAATATTTCGTATCTCTCTTATCCGCATGCATGGTATGCCTTTGACAATCACGGGATGGCCAGCAAAGCCATGGAGGATGCTTCGGTGGCTCGCGAAGCCTCCGGCGCGCCTGTCACGGTTACATTGACCCGGCGCAATATTGAGCCATACAAAACCATGGTCAAAAAGAACGGGTCGGCTCAAAAACTGGGCTATCTTACGACGGACGGTTTTCACTACGGAATGACTCCTTTGAATCTGTACAGCTTCTATGGCGACCGGGAATCTGCCGAGCGTTATCTCGACTTGTGTGCCTTCTACTTTGAATGCCTGCTTTCAGATGGGCTTCCCCGGAAACGGGTTGCGGCTGACCATATGGATTTTACGGCGGCATACGACTTGAGCCCCAAGGGCAGCCCGCGACCGACAGATGTAGATTTTGGAAGCAGTGCCATGGCGTTATGGCAGGGCAAACAGTTTGTGAAGACCGCTGAATTGCTGGGGCGAGATGATCTTGCCCAGAAAGTCGAGCCGTTGCTGGTGCATCTTCGGGCAGAAATTGACCGGCAGTTTTTGAATCCGGCAACCGGCCTCTATGCAGAAGAAAACAGTGCGTCTCGGATGGGTATCAATACTCTGCTGATCTGCGCCGAGATAGTTTCGGAGGATCAGGTTCAGACGCTGATTGATGAAATGGTTGAGGATATCCGCAAAAATAACAATCATCTTACAACCGGCTCGCGGCTGACCGGTCCGCTGCTGAGTCTGCTGGCCCGCAACGGATACATCGATGTGGCGATTGAACAGACCACGCGCGATACCTACCCGTCACCATATGCAATGCTTTCTGTAACGGGCGGGACGATTGCTGAAGTGTGGGGCTTTCCTGAAATGCCGGCAGCAGCTTCTCTGGTTCAGGCGGAAGGACTGGCCGCATCGGCCAATTGGATTTATGAGGCGCTGGTCGGCATTGAACCGACGGTTGAAGGTCCCGGCTTCAAACGCTTCCGACTGGCACCGGTGATTCCGTTTTCCATTCCATCCTGCTCGTTTTCGTTCGCTTCTCCGCAGGGACTGATTGTCTCCGACTGGAAGCAGGACGGCAAACAGATTGCGTGGAACATTTCGATTCCCGTGGGAGCTGTCGCCGAAATCCATTTTCCGTTTGGAGAGGTCCATGACTGGACCGTCAATCGTACTCCTGTGTCTCAGGTGACAGGTGTGACTGACGTGTGTGATGACTATGTTTGTTTTGCGAGCGGCCACTACGAAATTGAAGGATGTATGGCTCCGGCTGAATAATTTTTTAGAGGAGAACAGAATGCAAAGAAGATCATTTGTAAAAGGGATGGCCGCCGGAACTGCAGCGCTGCCGTTTGCGTCCAAAGGTTCCATATGGAATGGAAAAAGCGGACAGCCGAACTTTCTCGTAATCTGCTGCGACCAGCTGCAGTCGGTTGCGCTGGCCTGCAACGGAAACCCGGATGTCAAAACCCCGAATATTGACCGGCTGGCCCGTGAGGGCTGTTCGTTTCGCCGGGCCTATTGCAACAATTCAGTCTGCATGCCGGCTCGCGCCACGATGATGACCGGGCTGTATCCCCGGCAGCACGGATGCATTACCAACGGCACCAAACTGCCGGAAGACATTCCGACGCTGCCGCAGGTACTTTCTCGTCACGGCTATCGGACTCATGCGGTCGGTAAACTGCATTTCCAGCCGCTTTCCTCGCGGGATTCGGCAGAGTCCCTCGACAGCTGGATGGATGGAACCATCACGTCGCTGCCGGATAACTATTACGGTTTTCAGAGCAGTGACTTTATCGGCGGACATGTCAATTACTGCTTTGGGGACTACACCAATGAGCTGCGCAGGGACCATCCCGGAGTATATGAAAAATACAGCCGGGAACATGCGTTTTGGCGTTCGGAGGGAATGCATCAGACATGGAAAATGACGGTTCCGCCTGAACTGCATTACAACACGTGGATTGCAGAAAAAACCATCCGGGTTATGGACGAGAACAAAGACAACCCGTTTTTTGTCTGGTGTTCGTTCCCGGACCCTCATTTTCCGTTTGCCGCCTCGGAGCCTTATGCCGACATGTATGATCCTTCCAAACTGAGTATCTGTCCGACAGCGTTTGAACCGGTGGACGAGCCGAGGACGCTTCAGAAGCGTCGTGATTTTTTTGGGAAGCAGTATCAGTTCGACGAAAAATCGCTGCGCGCAACCGCGGCTCAGTATTATGGAATGATCACTCATATTGATGACAGCATTGGAAAAATGCTGGATGCTATGAATCGCAATGGCCTGCTGGAAAACACCATCATCGTTTTCCTTGCAGATCACGGCGAATATCTCGGTTCACATCATCTTATTCAGAAAGCGGACTGGATGTATGAAGAGCTCGCGCGTGTTCCCATGATCTGGCGGGTGCCGGGAACGCTGCGCGCCGGAAAAGGGTCGGACAGTGTGGTCAGTCAGGTGGATCTGGTGCCGACCGTGCTTGACTATACCGGCATTGATGTTTCGGAATTCGACACACGCAAAAACTTTTCAGCACCGCCGGTGCTGTTTCCTGGCCGCTCATTGAGGCCGGTGCTTTCCGGGACCGATGTGCTGGAGGAAAAACCGGCTTTTCTGGAATACGATGAAGACTGGCACGCCAGCGGATTTTATCGGGTCCGCACTCTCATCGACTCGCGTTACAAGCTGATTGTTTACACGCATACTGGCGGTGGACAGCTCTTTGACCTGAAAACCGATCCGTATGAGCGAAACGATCTTTGGGACAGTGCTGAACACCGTGCGATCAAAGTGTCCATGATGGAAGCGCTTCTGCGTGAAGCGTCAACTTATGATCGTGTGGATCAGAAACGTGTATGCGGAGCATAGAAGAAGGACAATAATGATGAAAAAGATGATTTGTATTTTTGGCATGCTGGTGCAATTCGCCTGTGCGGAACTGGGGTTTGCTCCGATTTCCAACGACGGTGCCGTGCTGCAGTGCGAAATGCCAGTGAACGTGTGGGGAACGGCGGCGCCCGGAGCAACCGTGACGGTGACTTTTGCCGGGCAGGAAAAAAAGGCAGTGGCGAGTGATGGTGGCAAGTGGCAGGTGGTTTTGAATTCTATGTCCGCTTCTTCCACGGCGCGAACCATGACTCTTTCTTCTTCCGGTCATCCATCGAGCCAGTGTTCCAATCTTACTGTTGGAGAAGTCTGGCTGGCATCCGGGCAGTTGAACATGGCATTTGGGCTGGGCAGTGATAAACAGGGAACAACGTGGGCCGCACAAACGATTCCAGAACTCCATTATGTTCTGGCCTCTCGTAAAAGCGGAATTCCGGTTAACCTGATCTGTTCTGAGGTTCGGGAGCCTGAATCTGTTCGTTATGCATGGCACAGCTGGATGGAGCGTCCGGTGACTGCGGCACAGCACGGGGCTGCCCGCTGAACTATTTTGCAATTAAAATAAACAAACCGGAGTAAAAAATTATGCGAAGAATTATAATTTGCTTTCTGTTATATGTTGCCGAGCTGGCTTTCAGCGCAGCAAGTGTTGAACAGGAAGTGATGTCTGCGGACGAGTTGAGGCAGCACATCCTTGAAAAACGATCGGCTCCGCTGACGTGCCTGAATGTCAAGGCAACCTTGAACGTTCGTGATTTCGGCGCCGTTCCGAATGATGGGAAAGATGACCGTCCGGCGATCGCTTCTGCGGTTCTGAAGGCCCGCCGTATGGAAGGTCCGGTTCAGATTTCTTTTGAGTCCGGTTGCTACGACATTCAGCCGGCAACAGACGATTATATATATTCCGATCATACGAATTCCGGTGTATTCTTGCGGGATTGCCGGGATATGGTGATCGAAGGAAATGGCGCGCATATGCTGATCCATAGGCAGGATGTTTCTGTGTTTGCAGCTGTTCATTCAACCAACATTATTATTCGGAATTTCACGGCTGATTATGATCCGTTGCCGT
This sequence comes from Tichowtungia aerotolerans, assembly GCF_009905215.1. Classification (GTDB taxonomy): domain Bacteria; phylum Verrucomicrobiota; class Kiritimatiellia; order Kiritimatiellales; family Tichowtungiaceae; genus Tichowtungia; species Tichowtungia aerotolerans. Next base: position 2,510,084 of record NZ_CP047593.1, read on the forward strand.
TTTCTCAGGGAACGGTTTGTTCGATCAATGAGGCTAACAACAGTTTTGTTTTTGAACTGCAGTCCGGATTTCCAAGGCCGGATGATGCATTTTTTAAAAGCTGCGATTCATGGGGAATGCTGAAAGATACAGAGCACCCTGGGCGTCTGAAAGCAGATTGTCCGTCGGTATTCTTTTTCGATGAGATGACTCCAGTTGAAAGGAATAAATATCGCATTGTTTTAAAAAATCCGGGGAGAACTTCGTATTTTACGAAGGGAGATGTTTTTGCAATCACCGGACGGTCTGCCAGCATTGGATGGTATAATGATTCCGATAATATTACGTTTAACAACATTACGGCGTATGCCTGCCCGAGTCCGGTGTTTATCGGCACTGAAACGTCGCGACTGAATGTGCTGAACTGCCGCATGAAGCTGATAGGGAAACGGCTGATGACCAATGGCGGTGGGGGAGTGATCTGCCAGGCATCTCGAATCGGCCCTTGGGTGGAAAACTGTGAATTTGAAGGGCTGTCGGATGACTGCCTGAATATTTACGGACTTCCGATTTATATTCTGGAACAGATTTCCCCTGTGAAGATGCGGGTTTATGCTAAAGCCGCGATTCAGCCCGGCGACCGGCTGGCCTTTTTTAATCCGAATGAAGGGAACGTGATTCAGGAAACAACCGTTGTTTCCTTTTCGAAAAACATTCTGGTTCTGAAGGATCCGGTGGGAAAACTGAATACAGTGCCTCCGGGAGCTAAACGGACAAAAGTGAATCCGCGTGAATGGAAAATTTATGATCATGCCTATAACCTGAATGCCGTTGGAAATTATTATGTGTATCGCAACAACACTATGCATGACGGTCGGCGGTACGGTGTCCTGCTGCGGGCCAGCTACGGACTGATCGAAAACAACCGGTTTGAAGGGCTCTCCCGTACCGGAATGCAGATCTCCAATGAACCGGAATGGCCGGAAGGGTTTTGGACCCGCAACCTGATTGTTCGCGGCAATCGGGTTTCTGAATGCGGGTATGGACATGGCGATCCGTCTATCCAGATTAAAAGCCTGAAGCTGCATGGTGTTATGGACGCTCCCATTCAGAAAAACATTTTCCTGATTGATAATGAATTCCATGCCGTTTCCGGTCCGGCGGCGGTTTTCGACGGCGTGGACGGCCTTACCGTGAACGGCAATGTGTTTGACAGCGGATCAGCGTTCGGTTCGCTGGTTGTCGGTGAAAACGTGAAATTGCGGTCACTTGAAGATAATACCGGAGACTCGCGTTTCGAGTTTAAACATAGCATTTCAAGATAAGGCGTAAAAGCAGGCTGAAGCTGAAGGGAATAAAAATGAGGATCAAACGTATATGGGCAGGAGTGGTTGTGTTGTTCTTATCCTCGATCTCGTTTGCGATGTTACTGTTTGCAATTTCGTCTGTGCCTGTTTCTTTGCAGACACCGGCGGATGGGGACAGTACGTATATGATTCATCCGCATTTCAAATGGAGTGAAGACCCGGATGCGGACCGGTACGAAATTCAGATTGCACAGGATGAAACGTTCCAAACCATGGAAGATACCGATTCCGTACCGGTTTCGCGCTATGTGCCGCTGGATGCGCTGCCGGCCGGAACCTGCTGGTGGCGGGTGCGTGCGCGGTATCGGGACGGAAGTCATGGCCGCTGGACGGATTCTCGGCAGTTGACAATCTCTGTGCCACAGAATCTTTACACCGTTTCGGTTGGTGATTCGACCGATGTGATTACCAACACGATAGCCGCCGCTGCGGCCGACACACCCGCCCGGCTTGTTTTTGAAACGGGCACTTATCGGGTGCCTGTTCCGGATGGACGGTGGCTGTTTCAGCTGGAAGACGTGCATGACCTGATTGTGGATGGGCAGGACAGTCTGATTATTATGGATAATCCCGACAGCGGGTTTTGTCGTCTTGAGAGCTGTGCAGATATCCTGCTGCGCAACTTCCAAGTAGACTATTTTAATACGAACGGTATCCCGACCACACATACTGCCGGAACCGTCATTTCAACCGATGCCGCGACCGCATCATTTGTTTTCCAACCATTGGAAAATTATCTGCCGCCGGATGATCCGATCATTCGTGATGCCTCCGCCCGGCGCTGGGGATGTTTGATGGATACCAATACGCCGGGCCGCCTCAAGGTTAATGTGCCGAACTGGTTTGATTTTAAAGATCAGGTCGATGCGCTTGGCAATAATCTGTACCGGCTGTATCTCATCGATGCTCATGCCGGACGCATTTCTGATTTCCAGCCGGGAGATACGTTTGTCAAAAGCGGAACCTACGGGGAGTTCGTCATGTTCTGTCAGTTTTGCACCAACGTTACTTATGAGGCGATTACCAGTTATGCCGGAGCGGCCAATCATTATATCGGCAACTGGAATGACGGAATTCATTTCCTGCGCTGTGCAAGCCGGATTAAAAAGGGGCGTCTGATGTCTAACAGCAACGGCGGGTATGTCGGTTCGGGGTATCTCACCGGCTTCTGGATTGAGGAGTGCCTGACGGAAGGGATGTTTGATGATGCGGTGAACTGCAACAACGGTCCGTCCGATGTGCTGGACAAACCGGCCTCCAATCAGGTTTTAATCTGGGGCTTTTCCGCCCGCTATCTGGAAGCAGGGGATGCCGTCACCGTTTATACTGCGCCCGAAGGGTTGTTTAACGGCAGATTTACCGTGAACGAGTTGGAGTTTTTACTTGGAGGAAAAGATGACGGAGGCGGCTGGTTGCTTACGTTGGACAGGGATGTCGGCACAATAGACCCCGGTCTTGAAAACTGGAATTCGAAAGTCTATATCGACAAACTGGCGCATACGGATGCGTATATCCGCAACAGCACATTTCAGAATTCGCGGCGGTTCGGGTGTCTGTTTAAAAGCTATGGCGGGGTCATTGAGGGTAATCATTTTGAAGGACTCAGTGAGGCGGCGGTTCATGCAGAAAATGAAAGCCGTTCATTCGACGGCGGGTTGGAGTGCCGGGATGTTCGGGTTTTGAATAATACCATTGTCGATTGCGGATACAGCGATGCGTTTTTTTATCAGGGACATGGCGCTATTGAATTCGGCATCAGTGCTTATAATACCGTTTGTACTCAGGCTGTACACCGGTCTGTTGAAATTTCCGGAAACACGATCTGTGATTGGGACGGCATGGGAATCAGCATTGAAAATGCGGAAGATGTGCTGATTTGTTCCAATACTGTCAGCAACTTAAGTGCGGATGAGTTTTTTGCGACCGTTGATCAAAACCATGCTGTGTCGCTGGCCTACACTGCTGGCGCCACCGTGACGGGAAACCATCTGCTCGATACGCGCCCGATGGATGCCGCGGTTTATGTTGAAAACAGCAGCAACTGTATTGTGCTGTATAACGACATGGCATCTACAGATGTTTACTCCTCTGATTTTTCGGATGTGTCCAGCCTGACCGGAACAGCATACAATGTGACCGTGGACGGGTTTGGGCACCTGGTTTCGACATCGTCTGCAGTGCCGAACGCAAATTACCGGTTTTCTCTTCCGGGCGGACCGTTGACAGCCGATCCGTCGGTAACGGAAATCCGATGGAAAGCCGTACTGCGGGTCCCGACGAATTCCGAATGGGTTGCGATCGGGTTGCTTGGCGGAGATGCCGCGCTGCTTTCTTCGGGATCGGATTCCGGGCCGTGGGTGCTGTTTCGATCAACGTTTGTTAATATCTGGGGCGGACATTCGACATCCGTTTCTTCGGATACGTTTCGGAACCTGTTTTCTCCCGGCGATGTGATCACTGCGGAGTTTGCTTATCACGTGTTGTCAAAAACAGTGGACCTTTATATTGATGGGGATCCAGTGGCGGTCGAATTGCCAATTGTGCATAAGGATGAAGACGGTAATGAAGCGGATCCGGTGGTTGGCTATGCGCAGTTGTTGTTTCGTCTACAGGACCCCGGAGCCGCTTATTTTGATCAGTTTGAAATCCGGTCTTTGCCAGTTGAAGTGCATTGAAGTGATGTATCTCGCTGTTTACTGTGTGAAAACAGCAGAATGTCCGGTTTTTGTGTGCAGGCCGGCTTTTTGTCTGGAAAGACGGGGGCCGGGAGTCTGTCGTTAAGCCGGGTTTTAGAGCAAATTAAAAAATGTCATGGCCGTTACGGAAGTTGTAACGCAGACACTCTTGTCTGCGACATGGCAGGCAGGAGTGCCTACCCCGCATTTTTAGAAATCACTCCATCGGCTACAGTTTTTCCAAAAACGCTATAGAGTTTTCTCTCGCCGTGTTCCCGTGTGCAGAATAATTTTCAAGGGGTTCGTCGTCGCCGGTTCAACTGAATCATAAGCGACCGGGTGCGTCTGATTATTGGTGCGGAAACGGCCCGAATTGTTGAATTGCGTATTTATTCTGATGCTGCACCGCTGTTGTGAACAGCGAGAGCTTATAAACAGTTCGGTTTATTCGATTTTTATGAAAAAAAATGAGATATACTGAGGGGCAAAAGAGAGTGATATTTGAGTTATTGTAATAAAAGGATAATATTTTAAAATTATCCAACCGATAATATATTCAGTATTTATTTGCAAATTTATGCACATTTTTTATCATGTTCTCATGAATTCTGAACAGAAAAGGGTTTTATGAGATTACGACATATTGCTGCAGCAGCCTTAACGTCCGTTGTGTCCAATCTGTTAGGAGGAATCCCAGAACCGTCCTCCGGTTATCCGCGGCCGATGAGTTTCAGGAGCATTAACAGAAAGGCTGTGGATGAGGGCTGTTATGACCGCATGGACATGGTGGTCTCCGACCTGCACACCTATGTCCGGAAAGATGCGGCGAAAACATTTAAGCAGAAATTTCCGGATCGGCTGGCGCTGATTCAGATTAATATGGAGAGGCTCGGGTTCTGGGGATCGTGGGAGATGCTCCCAGTTCAGCGCTTTGAAGATTTGGAATATCTGGAACCTGAAAAACTGAATCATGAACCCCAACTGGAACTTTTGCGGACCGGAAAGTATCCGTTGTTCGATTTTCCCGGCTGGTGGACATATGACGCCGGAGACAGCTCGCTCGGCGATATTCCGGCGGATACGGAAATCATCACAGTCCAGGTTTCCAAACCCGAACATTTCCGGCCCACCAGGCACCCGGTAACCCGGCGCAATTTTAAAGAGCTTTTCAACCGGGATGCCTACCACCGAGAAGTGGTCATCTGTCCGCGTGATGCCGAAGGTAAGCTGGACTGGCTGAATGCCGAAATGGGAAAAATCACAGCGCTTGACGAGGCACAGGGGACAGTAACAATCCGCCGCTGGAAAACTTCCAAGGGTTGGAAAGCTTATCCCGCCGGAACGTATATCGCGGCCAATTCGGTCGAACTCTACATTCGGAACGAGCTCAAGCACCTTTTCACGAGGCCGGATGATGCGATTCTGCAGCCATGGCTTCCGAATCTGACCGATTTCTGCCCGCGCGACCCGCGCACCGGACTAAATGCCCGGGAGTTCCTGGCCCAATGGTACGCGAATTTTAAAACGAACGATTATCCGACCCTTGACGGACTGGTTTTCGATGTGTCCGTTGGAACATTTTATCCTTCCACCCGCATATCCGGAAAGGTGGACTGCAACAATGACGGAGAAGCGGATGCTTTCTTTTTCGATAACATCAACTATTGGCCGCTTGGCATTTACGACTTCTTTTACACGCTTCGCAACGGCCTTCCCGGCGTCTTTAAAGGAACTGGAGACGACTGTATCCTGATGGGGGACTCCAACCACAATGAAGACCAGCGCTTTTTCGATCTGCTCAATGGCGGGGAATACGAATACTCCATGCACCCCGTTTGGTTCATGCCCTGTACATATTCAAGCATGCTGGACCGTCTGCTGCTCTGGAAGGAACGGGGCTGCAAACCGGACAGCACCTTTGTCAGCAATAAGAACCCCGACGAAATTTATCACGGCGGAGACGCGTTAAAACTGACCGGAGTGATGACTCTCAGTCACTGGCGCATGGATATGGCCAGCGCCTGCATGACATCCGGTTACGCCGGCAAGGACATTTCCCGATCCGCCGATAAAAGCAGCCCGGAACTGATTCAGTATCCGGCCGCAGTTGAACAGCGCAAAAAATACAGATTCCCGCTTCCCCCTGACTACGACGAATATCATGAAGGCGTTCTGACCAATTATAACTGGCTCGGGCGGCCGGTTGGCGAAGCGACACGCATCGGCACGCATCTGAGCCCGGTGCTTTACCGTTTTGAAGAGGGCAGGAAACCGCCTGTTATGCACGCGAAAGGGAAGTGGGACGCCGGACAGCCGGAACGTGATAAACACCGCTTTTCCCTGAATGTGGACCAGGTGGATTTGTGGCGCGAGGACAAAGATTCATGGAGCTGTTACGCCGAACTTGATTTAGGAAAAACCCGGTTCGAAAAAGATGCGGATTACACGCTCACGTTCACCGTTTCCGGTTCCAATCCCTGGAAAAAACTGAAAGAGCGCTATCGCAGAATTCCCAAAAACATCCGGTTCCGACTGGCGGTAAACGGAATTGAAGAAGTCGATTTCGGCAATTTTGACGGCTCTTATTTTCAGGAAGCGCTGGTTTTTGAAGAACCCCGCACCTGTACGCTGACCCTGAAGGCGCCGGCAGACGGCACCGGCGTTTTGCAGATTGATCTCACTGAAAATACAGGCGAAACGGTTATCGAAAACCTGCAGATTCGGAAAGGCTGCGGCGATGTGCTTTATCGGAAATTTGAAAACGGCCTGGTGATCCTGAACGGCTCCTATTCCGAACCGGCTGCTGTTGATTTCAGGCAGCTGTTTCCCGGCGAGTCCTATTGCCGGATCAACGGCCTGCAGGATCCGGAGCACAATAATGGCAAACCGGTCGTGAAACCTCTGACGGTTCAGCCTCACGATGCATTCTTCCTCCGTAAAACTCAATAACCGCAGGTGAATTCCATGAATTGCAAGAAACTATCGGGATTTGGTGCTCTGGCTCTGGTGGCAATGTCTTCACAGGTTCATGCGAAACCGTCTGAGCAGAAAATGAATGTCGTTTTCTTTCTGGTGGATGATATGGGCTGGATGGACAGCTCGGTGTACGGCAGTCAGTTCTATAAAACACCAGCGCTGGAACGGCTGGCACAGTCCAGTGTACGGTTTGTAAACGCCTATTCCGCCAGTCCGCTCTGCTCCCCGAGCCGGGCCGGCATCATGAGCGGGCAATATCCCGCACGGCACGGCCTGACCACGGCCTGGGGCCATCTGCCGATTGATCCGGACCTTCCTGAATATCAGGACCCCAAACCGTGGAGTCCGGTGCTTTTGCCGAACTCAAAACGGGTGCTGGAACTGGAGCAATACACAGTCGCCGAAGCGTTTCGTGATGCAGGGTATCGCACCGGATTTGTCGGCAAATGGCATTTGGGTTTGGATGAAGCCTATTGGCCGGAACAGCAGGGGTTTGAGTTTACGTTTCACGGGGCTCCGGATGCCGGACCGAGAACGTATTTCTCGCCGTATCAGTTTAAAGCGGGGACGGTTGCTGACGGTCCGGACGGAGAATATCTGACGGATCGGGCCACGGAGGAGGCGCTCCGGTATATTCACAATGGAGATCAACGACCGTTTTTTCTGTGTCTCTGGCACTGGGCGGTTCATGGTCCGTGGTATGCCAAGCAGGAACAGATTGATTATTTTAAGCATCATCCGGACCCGACCGGACTTCAGAAAAGTCCCACGATGGCGGCTATGCTGGAGAGCATGGATGAGAGTCTCGGTCGGTTGCTCGACGACCTGGAGAAGAGCGGATTGGATGAAAATACGATTATTATTTTCACTTCAGACAATGGCGGCGTGGTTAAGAAAGGCCCTAAGGAGGAACAGGGGATTCCAGCGACCTGCAATGCGCCGCTGCGCAACGGGAAAGCTTCGGTTTTTGAAGGCGGAACCCGTGTGCCTGCGCTGATCCGGTGGCCAGGGGTGACTGATCAGTCGCGCGTGGATGAGACGCCGATTATGGGCATTGATTATTATCCGACACTGCTGGAGATGTGCGGCATTGCGCCGAATCCTCAGCAGATAATCGATGGAGTCAGTCTGGTTCCGCTTTTGAAAGGTCGGGATATTCAGCGTGACGGGCTTTTCTGTTTCTTTCCTCATTCATTCGGAAAGTGGTCTCCTGCCGGAGCGTGGGTGCGCCAGGGTGACTGGAAGTTGATCGAGGTGTTTGATCCCGGCCGGTTTTATCCGGAACCTTACGAGCTTTACAATCTGAATGATGATATCGGCGAAACGCAGAATCTGGCGGATCGGTATCCGGAACGGGTCGCGGCAATGAAAGCCATGCTTCAGCAGCACTACAAAGATACCAATGCGCGCATGCCGATCCCGAATCCGGATTATGAGAAACCTGATTTGTCTGCTGCTCAGGCTTCGCCTGTGCAGCAAAATTTTCAGGGGTGGATCGAGTCGGGGCCGGGGAATCCGTTATCGTTGAAAGACGGGGGCCTTTGTGTAGACACGCGGGGTATTGCGACTTCCCGGCTGCCGAACGCGAAGGGCCCACTTCGGGTCTGTATTCGCACAAAGGTTTCTGGGGTGCCGCATGGTGTGTTCTTTTGGCGTGAGGGTGATCAGAAACAATTTGGTGCAGATCGTCGAATTCCGTTTCATCTGAAGTCCGGTGAGTGGGAAGAGCATTCAATCGACTTTAGCGCTGCTGCTCCGTTGGCGGGGTTGAGGATTGATCTGGGACTCAGAAAGCAGGCGCCTGCCCAGGTAGAATGGATCAAGCTTTTTAAAGCAGATGGTACACTGCTGCAGCCGTGGGACTTTTCAATAGATTAAACCGGAAAAGGAAATCATGATTTCAAAAGCACAATCAGCCCGATGGATTTGGCGTGGAACGATTTGTATGTGTGTTGGCCTGCTTTTGGCCGGATGCATGTTGACTTCGTCTGAAGTTCGCACATTTACTCCGGAAGAATTCGGCGCGGTCGGTGATGGGGTTCATGACGACAGTTCGGCCTTGCTGGAAGCGCTGGTCGCCATGCGGCGTTGTGGCGGTCCGGTCCGGTTGGTTTTTTCAGAAAAAACCTATCGTTTTGGAAAGCAGACGGTTTGTGATGCAATGTTTGATTTGTCGGACATGACTCGTGTTGAAGTGGACGGGCAGGGTGCGACTTTGATTTTGAATCCTGTTAATGGAGTGGTCCGCTGTTTCAACAGTCGGAGCGTTATCTTCAAAAACTTTGTGATTCAGCATGACCCGCTCCCGTTCATGCAGGGGGCGGTGGTTTCTGTTGATCCGGCTGCCGGATGTTTTGCTTGGGAAATTCAGGCCGGTTTTCCATTGCCGCCGTCGGGGGAGTGGATGGATCAGGAGGGACATTTTTTCGACAATCCGGCATCTGCGCTGCCGGAACCGGGCGAGTGGGAGAATCGCAACAGCGCCCGCAGTCCATGGCAGTGGGGTATCGTGATCGAGGCGGAGTCGCGCCGGTTGAAGTCCGGTTTCCCTAACCATTTGTTTGTCGATTCGGTAGTGCCTGCCGGTGAGCGGGAGTTACGGCTTTTTCAGGTTTCTGTTGCGGAGCCTTACTGGAAATATATGGCAGACCTGCGCGTTGGAGAGCGGTTTGTGCTTCCGCGTTTTCGGCGGACAAAGGAGGAATATTTCAGCCTCAAGGACAAAGGCTGGATGTATGAGCAGAATATTCAGATTCGCAAATCAGCAGATATTGTGATGGAGGATATCACGTTCTATTCCGCCCGGCCGGGAATGGTTTTCGGGATTCGGCGCAACGTGGGGCCGGTAACGGTTCGGGGCTGTACGGTCACCTGGCTGCCCGGGTCGGATCGCCTCATCGCTTCCTGGCGGGATGGCAACCATTGCAAAAACAATCGGGTTGGGCCGTTGATTGAAAACTGCCGGTTTGAAGGCCTTTTCGACGACAGTATCAATCTCAGTGCCGATGCGGTTATGGTGAGAAAGGTAATTGCTCCGAATCAGTTCGAGCTGACCTCGGCGGGCTTTGAGCCGGGTGATCAGGTCGGTGTGTTTCAACCGGGCCAAGGCAGTTGGGATACGGAGTTTTCAGTCGTTAATTCAGATGGAACCATCGTTGCCCTGGACCGTCCGGTCGATGGAATTCTTACCGGTGAAATGCGGCCGAAGAAGGATGTGAAAGCCACACAGTTTTACAATTTGAGCTGTGCCAATGACGGCTTTGTTGTTCGCAACAACTTTTTCGGGATTCAGCGTCGGCATGCAGTTTTAGCCCGCTGCCGCGGACTGATCGAAAATAACGTAATCGACGGAGTCTGCGGTCGGGCGCTGGAGTTCTGCAATGAATCCGGATCTTTTTATGAAGGGCCGTTTCCGCGCGGACTCCGTGTTCGAGGTAACCGGATTTCCAATACGGCATGGGCGCCGGTTGTTATCCGGACCAAAGGTCCGGACGGCATGGGACCGGTCACCGGCGATATCCTGTTCGAAAACAACAGGATTGTTTTTGATGCCGGAGCGCCGGTTGAAGTGGAGCGTGCAGAAAACATTACATTTAAGGGCAACGGGTTTTCCCGGACGGACGGAACGGCGATACCCGATAAGGAAGCCGTTAAAATTGACCGGTCATCCATTGATATTCGATTTGAATAATCGGTCTCTGTGAGCGGTTGGAAATGATGAACCTAAACAACACAGTCGGTGTTTTTCTGGCCGCCGGTCTTCTGGCAGGCGTTCATGCGGATGTGGTTTATCAGGATGATTTCACAGGAGCCGCCGGTGTTGCGACTGCAACCGTCCCGGAAATTCCGCCGGTCGGGTTTGAACAAAAAAGTTTTAAAACCGGACTGGATGGAGAGGGCCGGTTGGAATCGAGCGACCCTCTTGCTCCAACGGCGGGTTATCGGGTTAAACTGGGGGGAGCTCCGCTGACCGATGATTTGACCCTTTCTGAAATTTTATTCACCGTTACCATGCGTACACCGACCAACGACTGGATAATGATCGGTTTCCAGGAAAATGATTTCAACGGACTGCTGACCACGGATGCAAATACCGGTCCGGTGGTGCAGTTTAATCCCGGGGGTACTGTTATTCTTCGCGGCGGAACCTATAGCGGCGGAACCAACGGGAATGTGTCCGTGCCGTTTCGTCATATTTATGCCAACTCCGAAGTGATTACTGCAACGATGACTTATCATATTGCTGAACAGACGATGGATTTGGTGATCAACGGATCTGTACTTACCAATGGATTTGCTCTCGGACATGAATTCCCGGTTGGAGTGTCGTCCGACCCGGTTGTGTGTTGGGCGCAAATGCAACTGCGGCTGCAGCCGTCGGCGGCAGATGGCGGCGGGTATATTGACAGTCTGCAGGTCGTAAGTGCGTCTTCGGCTTATGCCGCATGGGCGGGCGGATGGGGTGTTGATATCGGAGCCGAAACAAACGACTTCGACGGCGACGGGTTGAACAACTTATATGAATACGGATTGGGTGGAAACCCGGTCGATGCCGCGGACCGGGGAGGGGATTTTGAGTTTGAAACCGTGAATGTCGACGGTACAAACCAATTCCGGTTTGTTCATCCGCAGTTGTCCCGCCCGAACAATGGGTTGAACTATTTTGTCCAACAGAATGCAAACCTTGTTTCCGGACTGTGGACGGGGAACGGTTGCAGGATTGAGGGAACCAACATCACGGGTGGAATACTGGATTTTGCAACCAATTCGGTTGGTATGGAGGATGAGCAGAAATATATGCGTCTGTTTGTGGCGAAGACCGGTTCAGCCGAGGCTCTGCGGGCATCAATTCTTAAAGGGCGACCCTTGCCGCTGATCTGTTTGAAAGGGGCTGTTCATGTGAGTGTGGCCGATTTCGGTGCGGTTCCAGATGATGGACAGGATGATCGCGATGCCGTTGTGGCAGCAATCGAACAGGCCCGGTCCCTTGAGGGACCTGTACAGATCGATTTTGATCCGGGCATATATGATTTTTTTGCGACAACTGCGGATTTTTCCATGAGCAGCGCCAACGCCGCTGTTCCGCTGATAAACTGTAAGAATCTGGTTGTGGATGGACACGATGCAGAAATTTTGATTCATCGCCAGGATGTGTCTTTTGTCTGGGTCTGGTCCTCTGAAAACCTGATTGTCCGCAATTTTTCCGTTGATTACGATCCGCTGCCCTTTTCCCAGGGGATCGTCCAGTCGATTGACACCGGTAACGGCAGTTTCCTGTTTGGGCTTCAATCCGGGTTTCCGGAGCCGAACGATCCGTTTTTTGCGAGCTGCGATTCGTGGGGGATGCTGAAGGATGCGTCTCATCCCGGACGGTTGAAGGCGGACTGTCCATCCTTTTTCAGCTACAGCGACATTCTTGCGGAGGGCAGCGGTTTGTTTCGTGTCGTGCTGGCGGACGCCGGCCGGATATCCAATTTTGAAGTGGGGGATCCGTTTGTCATTAACGGACGGTCGGCTTCGATCGGGCGCTATGGATTATCAGAAAATATTACATTTGACCGAATCACAGCCTACGCCTGTCCCGGATCGCTGTTTGTTGGTTCCCGGACCTCTCAGTTGAACGTCTTAAACTGCAGCGGACAGCTGAAAGGCAATCGTCTGATCGTTAGCGGAGCGGACGGGGTTCATTGTCAGTCGGCCCGTATCGGCCCATGGATTGAAAACTGCGATTTCGAAGGGTTGTCGGACGACTGCCTGAATATTTACGGGTTGCCTGTTTATATTCTGGAACAGCTCTCTTCCACGCAAATGACGGTTTACGCGCGTGCGCCTGTTCTTCCCGGCGATCGGCTGGTCTTTTTTGATCCAAATGCCGGACAGGTTCTGCAGGACACAACGGTGGTATCGTTCTCGGGTAATACACTCACCGTTGCCGACCCGGTTGGAGCGCTCAACATCGCACCGCCGGGAACACCCATTGATACGCGCGGCTGGAAAATTTACGATCATGCCTATAATCTGGACGCCATCGGAAACCGTTTTGTGTATCGTAACAACACCATGCACGATGGCCGGCGTTACGGAATGCTGCTTAAGGCAAGTTACGGACTCATTGAAAACAATGTGTTTGAGGGGCTTTCCCGAACCGGAGTGGTTGTTGAAAACAATATTAATTGGCCGGAAGGGTTCTGGTCTCAGAATCTGGTCATTCAGAACAACCGGATTTCGGAGTGCGGATATGGCAATGCCGATCCCTGTGCATTAATTTCCTCCTTGAAGCTGACTGGGTTTATGGACACTCCGATACAAAAAAACATTTATGTCTTAAACAATACGTTTAATGCAGTTTCCGGGCCGGCCTTGGAGCTGAGCGGTGTGTCCAATCTGACGGCGCTGGGCAATACCTTCACGAGCGGATCGACCTCCGGACCGCTGATTACCGTCCAGTACTCAGAAGACATCACCCTGACAAACAATGTGGATGAGGGGCGGGTTGAATTTAATTGATGGGAAAATACTAAAAGGATCACATGAAAACGATATCGACAATCTGTGCTGCGGCCTTGCTGATTGCGGGGTACGCTTTTGCGGAAAAAAACAGTCCGCGGCCCAATCTGCTGCTGATTGTTACCGATGACGAGAGCTGGTTTGAACACGACATCTACGGGCACTCCAATCTGAAAACCCCGCATTTCAACCGTCTGGCCGAGGAAGGGGTGCTTTTTACGCGCGGCTATGTCAGTGCTCCGTCCTGCGGCCCGTCGCGGGCCGCGATACTCACGGGCCGCAACAGCTGGGAGCTGGAACAGGGCGCGTGTATGCTGTCCTATTTCCCCAAAAAATTCACATCCGTGATGGAGATCCTGGAAAACAACGGATACCAGTCGGCATTCACGGGGAAACCCTGGGGGCCGGGTATCTGTCCGCTTGAAGGCCAGACCGGGATGGCCGGCAAGGGGTTTTATGATTTGAAAATCAGGGATTACGAAAAACGCGATTATCTCAATTGCTTCGATGTTCCCGCGAATTTTGCTGCATTTCTTGCCGAACGCGATACCGGTAAACCGTTTATTTTCTGGGCGGGGATTCATGAGCCGCACGCCGTTTGGCCGGATCAGCAGGAGGCGGAAAAACTGCTCAAAGAGGAATTCAATGTCGATGCCGGCCGGATCAATCAGGATCCGGGCAACAATCCGTATCTTCAACCGTTCGGGTTTTACTATGAACTCCTGAACGCGGACCGCCAGGTGGGGCAGATGCTGGCCTCTCTTGAACAGCAGGATTTGCTTGAAAACACCCTTGTGCTCTATATCGGGGACAACGGCTCTGACAGCGATCCGGGCGGGCTGCTTGAAGATGTCGCGAGGCGAAACGGCACCGACATGGATCCCCGTCGAATGAAGGGAAAAAACACCGCGTACGATGCGGGGTGCCATGTGCCGATGGCGCTGATGTGGAAAGGGACGGTGCCGCCGGGGCGCGTGATTGACGATTTCATCAAATCCATCGATATCGCACCGACCTTTCTTCAGGCCGCCGGAGTCCAGGTTCCACCGTTTATGACGGGGAAAAGTTTTCTCGAACTGGTTCTTTCCAGTCAATCGGGCCGGATTGACCCCGAACGCGATTTTGTGATGACCGGAAGCGAATGGCATACGCACCCGCGCACAACCCGTACGATCCGTGACGGGCGCTATGAATATATTGTAAAGTATCCGAATGCGGACCGTCCGGAGCGGATCGTAGAACTCTACGATTTGCAGAACGATATGTGGGAATATAAAAATCTGATCGATAATCCTGAATACGCACCTGTCAGGGAGCGGCTTAAGGCGATGATGGCTGAAGCCGGCCGCAGGACCGGTGATCCGCGAACGACCGGCAATCTGGAGATTTTGGAGGAAACGCTGCGGGTGCAGGATGAGCTGTGGCCGCATTGGGGGGCGGAAATCCGCAAGCGGGCCGCCGGGAAACCGTACAGCGGGCTGAAGGAATATCTGGGGGGGGATTGAGTTCGATGCTTCAGGATTCAGACGCTTTTCCAAGCCTTGGGAAATCACGAAATGTTTAATGTAAGCAGAAAGCGCCGGTTGTCTTTCCCAATGTGCAATTCGGCATGTTCAGAACCATGTAGAGGAGCGGGATATGAAAAAAGTTTTTTAATGTTGATCATGCTTGCCGGGTTGGCGGCCTATGGGCTGCCGGACTATGAGCGGTTTCTTCAAAAAGCCCGGGCTGGTGAGCCGATCACGGTCGCGTATCTCGGCGGTTCGATCACGGTTGGCGGTTCCACCTCGCCTGCGCAAGGGGTGGATCGAGTCGGCAGGAAGTATCGTTATGACATGGACATCAACCGCGATTCCTGGCGGGCGCTGACCTTCGAATGGCTTCGCGAAACCTACGAACAAAAGCCGGGCCAGTTCGTGCAGGTGTCTGCCGGGCTCGGTGCCACGGGCAGCATGATGGGCTCCTATCGTCTGGCCCGGGATATTCTCTCCTATAAGCCCGATCTTTTGTTTATTGAGTATGCGATTAACGATGGAGGGGTGGGCAAAATCACAAAGGAGAATCCCTTCGATCGCCGGTCCATTCTACGAACCTATCAAAGCATCATTTCCCGCGTGAAAAAACAGAATCCAGACTGCGCGATCTTTATTCCTATCAGCACTTATCGCGACGCGTTGACCCGGGAGCATGAACTGTTTCGTGCCAGTGCTGAAATGACAGAAAGGGCGGCGCATTGGTTTAAGGTGCCGTTTGCGGATATCACCAGGGTCTGTTATAAAGATCCGCTTCCGGAGGGACTTGAACGCGACCGGCTTTTTGACGGGCCTGAGAGTGCTGGAAACCGCGTGCATCCCTCTATGCAGGGGCACCGGGCCTATGCCGAAGGTGTGATTGCCGTGTTGAAAAAAGCGTTTGCCAATGAACCATTCAATTTTAAAAAGCAGCCGTTTGAAAACGTTGAGCCGTCCCCGCGATTCCCGCGATTTATTCCCGCCCGGGAGCTGATGCCGCACGCAACCGGCGACTGGAATCTTGAAGAGTATACGGAGCGCTGGGAGCGTGAGCCCTGCCTGGTCGGCTACCCCAGTCTGGTCACAACAGATCCTGATGCGGCATTGGAACTGGTATTGAAGGGAACGTCCATTGGTGCCTGGCTTCAGAGCGGTGCCGTCGAAGTTTTTCTCGACGGGAAAGCACTCGGCATTTATCGGAAGTCGGGCAAGGGGAAATCAAAATTCAAGGGTCGGTTCAGACTGTTTTCAAACGCGCTGGATCCTGATATGGAACACCGCCTTAAACTGATTCCGGTCGATTCAGAGAAGATTGTTTTGCACGGTTTGTTTGTGGATGAACTGCAAGACACCGGGGCCGATGAGGTCGAGCAGCGTACGATTGACATGTCGCTTTTGGAGGTAAAGGTGGAACAGGAGATTGACGATGGGTTCACCATTCCTCGGGAAAAGGACGCGTCGAGCGTCTTGGTCTGGGATTTTGATACGTTGGAGGGATGGGAAACCCAGAGTACTTGCAAGAAAAGTCTGGCGGACGGAATCCTCCACATAGAAATGATCGGGTCCAAAACGGCGGACAGGGCGCGTATTATCCATAAGGATATTTTAACCCTCGGCGGGCCATACACTGTAAATATTCGTCTCCGTTCGGTCGGCGGGACCGCCACGGGCGAGCGGGGGGTGGCGTTCTGGACTACACCCTCTTCCCCGAAAGTGGCAAATGGCAACCGCAAAGATTTTGCGGTTGTGAACGATGGGAAATGGCATGACTACGAGCTGGTGATTCCCGTGGCAGAGCCTCTGACTTCGCTCGTTCTTTATACCCGCTTCCTTCCAGGGATATCAGAGATTGATCGTGTCGAACTGAAGGGTCGCAGCAAATCAGAATAAAGAAAAAATCTTTTCGAAATGAAGAAAAAATCTCTACAAAAGATTATGTCCTTTTGCGGCCTCATGGCGGTTTTTTCCGCTTTGACCGCAGCGAATGCCCAGGCCATCCGGGTCGGGGATGCGGAACTGCTCTACACCATGGACGAGATTCCCATCCGCTACGACGGAACCATTTCCACTCTCAGGAAAGAGGGAAATGCCGTCTGCTTTTTTGGTTCGTTCGGCTGTCGGTTCGAACCCGGCGGTGAGCGCCGCAGCCGTCACTGGTGGTTTTCCGGGCCGCCCGAAGGTCCGCTGAAGATTCATCTGGAGAGCAGGACGGAAGAGGAATGCTGGGATTACAACGGCCATTATCAGGACACCGCCGAGGCCGGCATCTGGATACTGGCCGTGCACCGGCTTGCAACCGGCGGCCTCCTGGCCGTTACGCACGCGGAATACCGCTATCCCGATGATCGTCCGGATCAGTATGCAAGCGGACACCGCTTTGCCCTCGGCCTCGGGGATTCAACCGACGGCGGGGATCACTGGACTTATTGCGGCGAAATCGCTAAAGCCGCCAACGATGCGGTAAACGTAGGCGGCGGCGCCTATATCCTGCGGGAGGGGTATATCTATGCGTATTTCAACGATACGGATACTGCTTCCGGGCAAAGACTGGCCTGTGTGGTTCGCGCTCCGCTGGACGAGGTTGTACAGGCGGCCGTCCGGTACAAAGTGACAACATGGCATAAATATCGCGATGGAAAGTGGGATGTGCCTGGATTGTCCGGCCGGCCGGGTGGCGATATTCTGCCCCGGGGCTATGGCGGCGAAGACCTGCATGCCGATGCGGCCTTCTGTACCGCTCTCGATCAGTACCTGATGACGATCCACACGCATGGCGCCGGAAAACTGCTGCTGTTCTCATCAGAAGACGGCCTCGACTGGAAACAAACAATCGGCTGTGATTGACGAGACTGAGGAAGACGCCATGCAACCGTATGCGGCATTCGTTGATTACAACAGTCCTGTCGATGACGGTCTTGTTGTGGGAAACCGGTTCTATATTTATTATCCCCGGATGCAGATGAAAGACCAGAACAAGGCGCCCATGTACCGACGGCTGATCACAATTGAATAAAAAAGAAAGAGAAAGTCGAATGAAAGGCAGAAAAGTATCACTGATACGAATGTTTGGATATGCATTGGGAGAGGGGGCCACCTCGATCACCATGAACGGTATCTCCAACTTTGCGATGCTTTTTTATACCCAGGTGCTGGGACTGAGCGCGGCCTACGCCGGAATCGCATTGAGCATCACGACGCTGTGGGATGCGGTGACTGATCCGGTGATGGGGCACATCACGGACAATACGCGCAGTCGGTTCGGGCGGCGCCTGCCGTATGTCTTCTGGGGCGGCCTCGCGCTGGCGACCTCTTTCTTCCTGCTGTGGATACTGCCGGGGAAATTCACCGAAGCATCCGCGATTTTCTGGTGCATTCTGCTGATCAACCTCGTTGTTCGAACTGCTGTGACCGTGTTTGTGGTTCCTTATACCGCACTGGGGTTTGAAATGTGCCCGGACTATGTAGACCGTTCCCGGCTTCAGGGGGTGCGTTTCTTTCTCAATCAGATGGTCAATCTGGTTTTCGGCGCCGGGGCATGGTCCATGTTCTTCAGGGATCGGATTGCTGAAGACGGCAGTCGGATTGATGGAACGCAGATTCAGGGCAACTATCTGGTCATGGGGGGCGTGCTGGCGGTTGTTTCGTTCATCGCTATCATCAGCTGTGTCCTGGCGACCCGGCGCTATGCGGCCAACAGCCGGTCCATGTCGATGGAAGGCAACACCCTGAAGGCTTTTTTCAGGGACATGGCCGGGATTTTTACGGATCGGCTGGCCTGGTATGTGTTCGGATTTTTCGGAGTCGCCCAGCTGGCCATGCTGCTGGTCTCCCAGATCCAGATGTTCACCTATGTGCACTATATGCAGTTTGCGGATAATGAAAAAACCTGTGTGCACGGCACGGGGATGGTCGCCTTTGCACTGGGTTCCATTTGCCTGTCCAGGCTGGTGGCCCGCTTTGACAAAAAGGCGGCCGGGTATATCGGCATGATCATCAGTCTGTCGGGCGGACTGGCGCTTTTTGCAGTATTCTCAACCGGCCTGCTTGCTCCGCAGACCCTGTGGGGCGACGTTCCGATCGCAACGGTTCTTTTTGCTCTTTTCCAGGGAATGTGGTGGGGCGGCTGCGGGATTCTGGTGCCGCTGGCGCTTTCCATGATCGCGGATATTTCCGCGATTAACCGGCATCGCACCGGCGCGGCGAAAGACGGCAGTTATTCCGCGGTATTCAGTTTCTTCCTGAAGGCGGCAACGTCGTTCGGCCTGCTGATTACCGGTTGGCTGGTCACCTGGGCCGGGATCGTCTCCGGCGCGGAGCATCAGACGGTCGAGGCCGCCCGCAATGTTTCTGTGATGACCTTCCTGAGCGGTCCGGCGCTGGTCGTTCTCTCGTTCTTTATCCTGAGGAAATATCCGGTGGATCGGGCGTACATGGAAAAACTGCATTCGGAAGAATAGAAAGGAGAAAACAATGATGGCAACCCGTCGCAGATTTATGGAAGGAACGCTTCACGCGGCCATGCTTTCGGTTCTGGGCAACCGTGTGTTCGGTGCGCAGGCGGCATCCGGTTCATACGCTCTAAATCCGGCGTTTGAATATTTAAAAAAGTGGGTCGCTCCGACGGCTCCTTATACGCCGGACGGGCCGATGGTCCTGAAGTACGATATAATCAACTGGATGGGCGAAGGCGGGCCGCATAACACGGTGATCGGAAAGCTGATCCTTTCCCGCCTGCGCCGGGAACAGGGCCGCGTTGCCTTCCGTGTCGACTGTGCCTGCGGTCAGGATCACTGGGTATCCGAAGTCACCTGCCTTGACGACGTCTGGAACACGCCGGAAGAGTGGACGTTTACGTCAAAGCCGCTCAGCCCGGACACAAACTGCCGGAATCTGGTGGAGAACCGGTTTAAAGGCATTCGAAAGAAAACAGAACTGGAACTGACATGGGCTGGCGGTCGCAAAAAAAGCATTCCGTTTTCCGGCCCGATCCTGTTTCCGTTTGCTCTGCTGGCATCGCCGGAAAAATGGGCCCGGTCTTCTGCCGCTGACCAGCCGATGAATGCATTGCGGGAACTGCATTACCTGATGCCGGACCAGCGGTTCATCGCCGACGGAACGGTTGTCTTGACAGATGGCTCCTCACTGGGTTCCTTTCTTCAGTACGGTCCGGGAGGAATCCCCGTAAATTATGTCTCCGGTCCGACCGGCCTGCCTCTGGCCATGACCGGATTTCTGATTTCATATCTTTTGACCGATGCTGAGATCGGAGGTGCCGCATGAAAAAATGGAATATTATTTTCTGTCACGTGGATCAGCTGACGCAGACAGGAGTCTCTGCATACGGCGGTGAAAACGCCCGGACTCCCGGGATGGACCGCCTGGCGGCGGACGGGATTCTGTTCGAAGACAGTTTCTCCTCCAATCCGATCTGCTGTCCGGCCCGCAGCTGCTGGTATACCGGGCGCATGAGTTCGGAGCACGGAACGCTGGTTAATAATCAGTCGATTGAAGATTTCCCGGATCTTGGACAGTGGATGTCTGCGCGGGGATATCAATGCTTTTATGCCGGTAAATGGCATATCGCCCGCAATGTGGCCAAAAGTTTTAAACTGCTGCATCCCCAGTTTGCCCTGGGCGAACAGCACGACAGCGCCGTGACGCGGACCGCGGAGGCATTTCTTGAAAACTATTCCGATGAAGAGCCGTTTTTCCTGAACCTCGGGATGCTGAATCCCCATGACTGCTGTTATCTGAATTTGGCGAAGGATCATTTGGCCACAAAATTCGGAGTGGAACGTCATTTCCCTGAAGAAATTCCTCCGCGGATGAGATCATACGATCCGTCTAAACCGACAGGAAGCAAAGACTGGCCGGCCGACTGGGTCGATCTGTATCGCTACTATTATTTCCGGATGACCGAAATGGTCGATGCGGAAATCGGTCGGATTTACGATGCACTGCAAAATTCCCGCTTTGCGGAAAATACAGTATTCATCTTTTCCGCCGATCACGGTGAAATGATGAGCGCTCATAACCTCTTCAAAAAGAGCCGCCCGTATGACGAGGCGCTGAAAGTTCCGCTGATCGTCGTGCAGCCCGGCCTGCCGGGCGGCCGACGCGATGCCAGCCATCTGATTTCCAGTGTGGATGTACCCGCCACGATTCTGGATTACGCCGGAATAGAATGCATGCCGGATATGAGTGTCGCGAAAAGTTTCCGTCCGGCAATCGAAGGAAAAGATGTTGCGTGGCGGGAGTATGTCCCGTGTGAAATCTTTCAGGGAGGCCCCCAGATCGTCCTGACGGATAAACGGTATAAATATTACCGGCACTTTAAAACCGGCGAGATGATGCTGTTTGATCGGATCGCCGATCCGGATGAACTCAGCAACCTGGCAGATCAGCCGGATCTCGCCGGCGTGCTGCAACGGTTTGAAACAAGGCAGCAGGAATATTTTGAAACAATCATTCCATCCGCCCGTTACCGGGAAGAAATGAAAAAAGCCCGGAAGGCATAAAGGTGAGAGCATGAAAAAAACGATCGACCGGCGCCGGTTTCTGTGTCGCAGCGGACTGATGGGAGCCGGAGTGCTTGCCGGCTGCAGAAACATAGGAAACGGATTATCCGGTTCAGACGGGACTCGGTTGAAAAAGTATGCTGCGCAGTTCGCGTGGCAGGGGCACCCGGAAGCTTATATTCGTCATACTCTTGGGCTGGGAAAAGGCAGCTGTTCCATTCGCTGTTCAGATGAAGTATTGCAGCCGGATCAGCGTGTGGAGTGGGTTGAGATTACGTATGTTTCTCCCGACGAAGGAATTGCTGCCGGCGGCAGTGTGACGCTGTCGGTGCCGCCAGGTCCGGCGGATGCTGCGGTGCAGATTGATGATTCGGCGAAGCCTGCATTTATGGAGGTTCGCGCGGATGCTGCTTTTTCTGTGGAGCTGAAATATCCTCCGTTCGAAGTTCAGGAAAACTGTTTGGTTCGCAAGTCCCGTGTCGAGGTTTGTTTTCCGGAAGGGCTCGCGCCCCGGATGCCGGTTTCTTTTCTCTGGCATGATGTCAAATTGGATACGCATGCCCGGCGCTGGGATGGGGACAGTTGGCGTTTTCAGCTTCTTGCAGATCATAACGGCGATGGGCAGAGCGAAGAGTTGCCGCAGACGGCAGAGGTTCCCAAGCAATCCGGTCCCGCTGATTATCTTCTTGTTCGGTGTGCATCCATGGCGCTGCCTGGTGAGCCGGTACGTGTGAACGTGGCGGCATTCGACCGGTTTAATAATCCGGCGCAATGTTATCGGGGGAAGATCAGTTTCCGGTTGGAGAGCGGTGCTGAAGGAAACTTGCCTGCCTCATATCGTTTTGTGGAGGAAGACAGGGGGGCTCATCTCTTTTCTGTATCCTTTGATGTGCCTGGTTTTTACTGGCTTCTTGTTGAAGATGAAGAGGGTCGATCCTGCCGTTCGAACCCAATCGAGATTGTGGCGGAAGAGCCGGCTCGTCGTCTTTTTTGGGGAGATTTGCATGTGCACACCGAGAAGTCAGCCGATGCCAGAGTGTGGGCGCATACGACATCGACGTATGCCGGATCGTATAACATCGGTCGTTATCGCTATGGACTCGACTTTCAGGCGAATACGGATCATCACGGCTTGCTTCAGGGTAATTATACCCGGGACGAATGGGAGGAAATGCAGCGCGTTACGAACCGGGCGGATGACCCCGGACAGTTTGTTGCCATCATCGCCAATGAATATTCCCATGCTCAGGGCGATGCCAATGCTTATTTCAAGGAAAGCCGCGTGCCGTATTTTGATCACGAGCCCTATGAATCGAGCAGCTATCCGGAAGGCCTTTTCAACCAGCTGCATCCATATCGCTGCCCGCTGATCCCGCTGATCCCGCATCATGTTGCGCAGAATATGCGCCCGTTCAACTGGGGCAACTATGATTCCGCCCTGATGAGCGTTTGCGAAATATTTTCCAATCATGGACGGACGGAATATCTCCATAATAAGCCCCATTATTCGCATAAGAAGATTCCGACAATGGAAGGGGAGACCTGGGTGGAGCAGCTCCAGGCAGGAAAAATGATGGGGTGCGTGGCCGCCGGCGACGACCACTGGGCCCGTCCGGGGACTTGCGGATTGACGGGGGTCTGGGCGCCTTCTTTTGACCGCGCTGGAATCTGTGATGCGGTTTATACCCGGCACTGTATTGCCACGACCGGTGACCGCAGCATTCTGCACGTCAAAACAAACGGGGTTGAGTCCGGACAGACGGTTCCGGCCTCTGACAAGGTAACCGTTGAAGTTCGGGCTGCTGCCGGGTCTCCGATTGAAAAGGTTGAAATTATCAGGGACGGCGCGACTGTTCATTCGGAAGTTTTGGATTCCATGACTGCTGAGCTGAGTTGGACAGACTCTTCTCCCGGCAGCTGGTACTATGTTCGCCTGACCATTCAAGCGCAGAGTATCTGCGAAGAGTACATGCGTGGTAAAACCCAGTTTGTCTGGAGCTCGCCGGTATGGGTGAGCCCGTCTCCGGCGTAAAACTGGCCGCGGCTCAGGAGAGTACGCTGATTGATTGAGTCGCGGTTTTGTCGTTTTGCTTCCTGCGGTATACCGGCGTCAGGCAGGTGTTATCTGTTTCGGTTATCCTGTAATGGTTTTGTTTTGTGAATCGGTATGGGGGGCGAGGGTTGATTCTGTTTTCAGGCTTTTTATGTTGTGTAAATTTGCATCAAATATTGTCTTAAGCTGTTTTTTCTACACCTTATTTTGTCCCGAAAAACACCACTTATATTTGGTTTTTTTGTTGTAGCTCGTATTTGTGATAAAAAATGTGCATAAAAAATTTGATCAGTTTTTGTTGCGGGGGTAGCATCGGTCTTGGAGATAGGGAGGATAAAAAAATACGAAAGGATGTGGGCGATGGGTACAAGAAACAGGTGGCTAGGCGTTGTGATCTCGGCGATTATGGTTGGCGTGTGGGTTTGTTCGGTATCGGCAGCTCTTTTTGAACAGGATTTTTCAAGTTCAACCAATGTGGCTGATTATATCGATGATACAGCTCCGACAGCGAATCAGTTTACGCTGATCAATGGCGCGACGGCTTCCGTTGAGGACGGTCGGCTGAAGCTGATCAAGGACGCCGGTGTCGGAGGAAATATCCGGCGATGGATCGATATGGAGGGCTCTCCCGTTACGGCCATGTCTTTTGCGTTCGATATGGAACTGTCTTTTTCGGAAGTCGCCGATACGCGGTTGTTTACCGGAACGATCGGAGAAGAAGGAAGTGGAAATCACTGGATGGCGTGGGGGGTTGAGGCGACAGGTACGGATAATGAGTGGAAGGTGACCGGGACCACAGACGCGTTCACTGGAGTGCAGACTGTGACGATTTTTTTGAATGATTCGTCCGAGAGCCCAATCAGCTACACAGATCCGGAGGGAGGCACTCAGCTTCTGGCCGCAAATTCATATGATGTATGGGTTGGAGCCACTCAGGTGGCGGACGGAAAAACAGACGCGTTCGTCCATCCGGAAAAAGACTTGAAAGTGTTTGATTTGGGATTGGTTGAGGCTCCTTCGGTTGCCTACTATTTTGACAGCTTCGATGTTCAGAAAATTCCCGAAAGTTCGATGGTAACTATCTATCAGGATGATTTCAGTGGAGCGGCAACAAATTCCGCAAAGGTTTCGGTTCCGGAGATCTCGCTGCCCGGGTTTTATCCGGCTTCGGCTCTGACAGGATTGGACGGAAACGGTCGTTTGGAGGCTGCTGGTGCTGGTGCGAATGCAAACTATCGGTTTCGGATTGATACACAGCCTTTGACGGATGATTCGCAAATTCAAGACATCAAATATAAAGTAGTGATGCGTACACCGACCAACGACTGGATAATGATTGGTTTTCAGCAGTACAATGCAAACGGGTTGCTGACGACGGAAGCCGATGTCGGACCGGTTGTTCAGTTCAATCCGAACGGCACTGTAATTCTGCGCGGCGGCAGTTATCCTGCTGGAAATAATTCGGCGGGGCTCCCGGCTTACTATACCGGCTCCGATATCATTATCGCTGAGATGACGTACCATGTTGGGGATCAGACCATGGACTTGGTGATTAACGACAAGATTATTGCTATGGCTTTTGATCTCGGTCATGAGTTTCCTGCAGGTATAAGTTCCGACCCGGTCGTCTATTGGTTGCAGGCACAGTTGCGCAACCAGCAGACTGCGGCAAACGGGGGTGCGTATCTTGATAGCCTTCAAATTGATGTGGCATATACAAAAACAATTCCTTTGGGAGCCCCGGTGATCGTTTATCAGGATGATTTTAGTGGGCCGGCAACGACTGCCGCTTCTGTTTCTGTTCCGGAAGTATATTCATCGGGATTTTCCCCGATCTCATTTAATACCGGTCTGGACGGAAACGGCTTGCTGGAGTCGGTTGGGTTGAATCCCAATACGGATTTCCGGTTTCAGATTGCGACGGATCCGCTCACCGATGATGTTGCGGTGGAGGACATCAAATACACCGCCGAAATACGCGTGCCGGCCAACGACTGGGTGATGATCGGGTTTCAGGGAGCGGACAGTGTTGGCATGTTGAGTGAAGATGCCAATGTTGGCCCGATGGTCCTGTTCGCTCCGGCCTATACAAAGATTTTTGGCGGGACATGGGGCGGAGGAAATCAAACGCCGAACTTCCAGGGCTACGGATCCGAAGTTATTACTGCCGAGATGACCTATCATGTCACTGCGCAGACTGTGGATCTGGCGATTAATGGTACGACGCTTACCAACGGATTTGCTATTGGTCACGAGTTTCCCCTCGGCACCAATTCCGACCCCGTTGTGAACATCCTTCAGGTCGTGCTGCGCAACCAGACGAATGCGGCAAGCGGCGGCGCCTATATTGACAGCCTGAAAGTCGAGAAGACATTCACGACTGTCGGCTATGTCGGGTGGGCGCTGAGCTGGAGTGTGGATATCGGCGCGTCAACCAACGATTATGATGGTGACGGGCTGTCCAATTTATATGAATACGGTTTGGGGGGAGACCCGACCGATGCTTTGGATCAAGGGACCTCTCCGACTGTCGCTATCGAGAATGTGGGTGGAACCAACTGGCTCAATTATGTTTGTCCGCAACGCTCAGATGCGGGCGGTGAGCTGACATATTCTGTTGAATTGACGACTAATCTCGTTTCCGGGACATGGGTGAATGCCGGGTACTCTGTACTTGGAACCAATGTGACCGGCGACAGTTTGGATTTTGTTACAAATACGGTTGATATGATGGAAGATCAGAAGTTTATTCGACTGATTATAGAATAGCATGGTTTCAAATCTACCCGAGCAGTCTTGGCGACTAAAAAAGTCGGGCCTGATCGGGTAGGTAAGGCTCTTCCTCAACGACGGGGGCAAGGGCGATCTCTGACTGCTAAGGTAGCAGTTGGATAAAAAAAGGGATCGCTATGCCCAAAGAGAAGATAGACCTCGTCGGCCCCGGCATCAAGGTTCATTCCGTAGTCCGCCACGGTGGCGTGATGATTCATGCCGAGTACGTTGGCCCGGTGGCCTGTCCGCAATGCAGTTCAGAGCAGCTGCGCACTAAGGATCGATTTGTACGGAAGCTGCGTCATGAAAGCATTGGAACGAAAAACACCTGGCTGTACTTGACGCTGCGTAAATATCGCTGCGAAGACTGCAGACGCTATTTTAGGGCCCGAGTGCCCGGCCTGCTGCCGTACCGGCGCAGTACCGAGATGTTCCGTCAGGAGATCTTTATGGGTCACCGTGACGGCATCAGCCAGCAACAGCTGCACCGCACCCGGCGGATCGGATCCGCTACTGTCGAGCGGTGGTTTCATGAACATCTGGAGCTTAAAGAGAAGATGTTTTCCAGCCGGTTGTGCCCGACGGTTCTGGGTATTGATGAACACTTCTTCACCAAGAAGCAGGGATACGCAACGACCTTCTGTGACCTGCAGAAGCATCGGATATTCGAGGTAGCCAAGGGACGATCGGAGCACTCCCTGCATAGCGCTCTGATGCGAATGAAAGGCCGAGAGCGCGTTCAGGTGGTCTGTATCGACCTTTCATCAAGCTATCGCAGCTTGGCTCGGAAGTATTTCCCGAATGCATTGATCGTCAGCGATCGGTTCCATGTGGTGCGAACCGTCATCCGCCATTTCCTCGACACATGGAAGCTACTTGACCCTGTAGGGCGTAAAAACCGTGGGCTGCTATCGCTGATGCGCCGAAAAAGCGGCAATCTGCATCCAGACCAACAGGCCCGTCTGGAGCGATATTTTGAGCAGAACCCAGCGATTGGTATGGTGTACAAGGCCAAAGAGGAGCTATGCGAACTGCTTAACCAGAAGCATCGAACACAAAAGGATTGCCGGCCGCTAATCTCACGCCTGCTGTACTGGATCGATCAGCTGCGCAACAGTCCATTCGAGCCGTTGCGCACGCTGGGGGCCACATTGAGTTCCTGGCGCGATGAGATCGCCCGGATGTGGAGGTTCACCCGCAACAACGGCATTACAGAAGGCTTCCATACCAAGATGGAGCTGATTCAGAGAAGAGCCTATGGCTTCAGGAATTTCGACAATTACAGATTGAGAGTAATTGTGATGTGTGGTTAATAAAAATTCGCCCTTGCCCCCGTCTTTGGGGAAGAGCCAGAGCCGAGCCGCCTTTATCTGGTCGGGGTGACTGGATTCGAACCAGCGACTTCTACGTCCCGAAACCATTCATAGCCATTTCCCAATCAATGGCGTGTTGCAGATTGTTTCCCTATCTGCTTAACCATGAGAATAATACACTAATTTCAGGCGCGTGCAAGGAAAAGTAAAATCATCTGAAATAATGCTTATCACGATGGTCGTAAACAGAAGTTTCCACAGAACTTTTCAGGGTGTTTCACGAGGAAATATTGGTAGAGCAATTTCGTCGGTGGAGTTTTTGTGGCGGCCGCGTTTCAGTCGATCTCTAATTTACAAAAGAATATTGACCATTTTTTGTGATAACAAAAATAACAAAAAAGCTTGAGGTTGAGTCGAGAGTGTTTTAATTGTTTGTTCCATAGGGACGGTTGTCTGACAATTATACGGTTTAATATAAGGAGTTTGGATATGATTTATGATAAGTTTGAAAATTTAGCTCAGTATTTTGAAGAAAGACATCCGGTGTATGAAGCGGTGGTTTATGCGCGCGATAAGGCGGGGGAGATGCCGGTTGGGGATCATGACTTGGACGGCGATCGGCTATCGGCACGGGTTCAGGCTTATACGACACAGCCGGCGGAGGTTCGTGAGTTTGAGTGTCATAAAAAATACACCGATGTGCAGGTGATGCTGGAAGGCTGTGAGCGTCAGGATGTGGCTCCATCTCAAGATCTGACCCCGCTGGGCGAGTTCGATGTGGCGAATGATGTGGTAAAGCTGAAAGCTCCGGAGCTTTTTTCGACGATCAATTTGGAGCCGGGCTGGTTTGTGGTTTATTACCCGCAGGATAACCACCGTCCGAACTGCTGTATCGGAGAGCCTTCCAATGTTCGGAAAGTTTGCATGAAGGTGATTGTATGAAGGTGATGATTCGATCTGATGTGGAGGGCGTGACGGGGGTCACGACCTATACTGAGGCGGAGAACTCCGAATTCGGTCGGGCGATGCTGATGAATGATCTGTTGGCGTGTATTGATGGTCTGCTGGCTGGCGGTGCGACTGAGATTGTTGTTTATGATGAGCACACGGATGGCCGCAATGTAGATATGGCGGCATTGCCGAAAGAGGTAAGCGTCATTCGCGGCAAGCCGCATTACACGCCGGAGTGGGGCGGCATTGACGACAGTTATGATGCGATGGTGATTGTTGGGCTTCATGCGAAGTCGGGCACACCGGGCGCGGTGCTGCCCCACAGTTATTCCCGCAAGAATCTGGATATTCGGCTGAACGGCCGGTCGTTTGGTGAGATCGGCGTAGAGGCCGCAGTTGCAGGCGACTTTGGGGTTCCGCTGTGGCTGATTACCGGCGATTCTGCGGGAATGGCGGAGGCAGAGAGCGATATCCCGGGCGTGCGGACCGTTTCAGTGAAAAAGTCGTTTGGTGAGAACGAGGCGCAGTGCTTTTCGGCAGTCAAGACAGCGGAGATGATCCGTACGGCGGCTAAAGAGGCACTGGAAAATCCGCCGGATGTGAAGCCGTTTAAAATTGAGGGGCCGGTGAAGCTGCAGATTGATCTTGCGGACTCGGATTATACGGAAAAGCTGAAAGCCCGTTATGGCTCTGAATTCGATGGCAATACATTCTGTCTTGACGGGCCAACGGTGACGGCTGTTTGGTCGCGTTACCTACACATCCAGGATGAAGTTAAAAAGGCGATGAAATGAAGCTGAATGAATACGTGAAGCTGGGGCTCAACCACCATCTGCTTTTCTACGATGTCATTCAGGAGGACAGCCGGGCGCATTTTGAAACACTTGAGATCGTGGCCAAAGATCCGCGTCTTGAGATTCTGGACATGTGGGTTCCAGAGGATGAGCCGTTCCGTTCAAAGACCATTGACTTGATGAAAAGTTGCGGCAAGGAGCTTTTTTATAATTGCGGCAACCGGGCGGGCAAGCCGTCGCTTGCACCGGGATCGTTTGACGATGAAAAATGGAATTACACACGGGATGTGTATCGTGACGAGCTGGAGCGCGCCAAAGCGATCAGTGCGACTAAGATCATTACCAACAGCGGGCCGAACAATCTGGAGCAGCGCGAAGCGGCTTTCGAGCGGCTGGTTGATTTTTATGTTGAGCTGTGCCGCCAGGTGCCGGATGTGCTGGTGCTGATTGAGCCGACCGATTGGGATGTGTCGAAGAAAAAGCTGATCGGCTCGTCGAAGGAGGCGGTGGACATCTGCCGCCGCGTCCATGATCGGGGTTTCCCGAACATGGCGAGTATGGTCGATATGTGTCACGTTCCGCTGATGCACGAAACACTTGCGCAGGCGCTATCCGACACCGGTGAATATCTGGGTCACATCCATCTGGGGAACTGCATTTTGAAGGATCGCACTCATCCGCTGTTCGGGGACAAGCACGTGCCGCTCGCCATCGAGGAGGGCGAGTACGGGGTCGATGACCTGGCAGAACTGTTTAGGCTGGGAATTAAGTCTGGATATTTTTCCAAAGGGCAGCGCGGATCGGCCAGTATCGAAATGCGCGTGATGGGCGGGGAAGACCCGCTCGATGCATTGGATCGCTACTATTCGATGACCGAAGAGGCCTGGGCCAAAGTCGTGGGGTCTGCCTGATGATTCTCGGCGTTGATATTGGAGGAACCAAGACGGCGGTCGCTCTGGCCGACGGGAAGGGCTCGGTGCTGTCATCGGCGCGTTTCCCGACGGATGTCCAATCGCCGGAAGTCACCCTTTCGCTGGCAGTGGAAAACCTGAACGCGTTGATAAAGGAGGCGGCGATTGCGCCTTCATCCTTTCAGGCGCTTGGCATTTCAGCGATGGGGCCGATGAGCTCCGCGGCTCAGGTGATTCATGAAACCAAAAAACTACCCGGATGGGCTGACTTCCCGGTTGGTCGGTTTTTTAAGGATGCCTTCGGCTGTCCGGTTTTTATGGAAAATGACGCGAATGCGGCTGGGCTGGCGGAATATTTTTTCGGCGCACATAAAGGAAAAGATCTGATTTACCTCACCATGAGCACCGGGATCGGTGCAGGCATCATCTGCAACGGGCTGCTGCTTAGTGGCGCAAACGATCTGGCCGGTGAGGTGGGGCACATGTGCCTGGTTCCGGACGGACGCGCCTGTTTTTGCGGCAAGCAGGGGTGCTGGCAGGCCTATTGCGGCGGACGGCAAATGGAGCTGCATATTCGGGACATGTTGCGCAAGAAAACGGCTGAAACCGCTATTCTGGATGATGTGGGTGGCGATGTGGAGCAGGTGACGATCCAGGGGATCTGTAAGGCCGTTCGTGACGGCGATGCCCTTGCCTGCGAGCAGTGGGAGGAGTTTATCGATCGCTGCGCGCAGGGGGTTGGCATCCTGATGCAGTGTTTCAATCCGTCGGCCATTGTGATGGGAACCATTGCGGTGTATGACGGCGACCTGTTCATTCCTCAAATGAAAGAGCGGCTCACACAGTATGCCTGGCCGCGGACCACTGAAGGCTGTGTAATTGAGCCGACGGTTTTGCGGAACATCGGGGAATTGAGCGGGGTGGCGGTTGCGTTGAACGGGCTGGATTGTTTGGTGAAATGAGATTGAAAAGAATGAAGAGGAGAAATAAATGACTGTGTTAAAAAAGACTGTTTTGGCAGGTGCCATCCTGTTTGGACTGATGGGTACCGCTTATGCATCATCGGCTCCGGATATTGTGGTGCTTTTGTGTGACGATATGAATTCGTTCTACACCAGTTTTGATGGTGATCCGAATGCGGATACTCCCAATCTGGATAAACTGGCGGCGCAGAGCGCGATGTTTACGCGCTGCTATGCGGCCAGCACCGTTTGCATGCCGTCGCGCACCAGCTTGGTAGCCGGGCTTTATCCGCACAGTACCGGAGCCTGGGGCAATGCCAACGAGCAGCTGATCCCGGAGCACCTGACGTCCATGTTTTCCGACTTTAAAAAAGCGGGCTATGCCACGTCAATGATCGGCAAGACGCACTGGATGTCCGGCAACGGGTTCAAAAAGTTTTATGACAGCAAGGCGGACTATTACGAAAGACTGGGAATCGATTATTTTGAAGATGTCGCCACGATGTTCGCCAGTCGCGGCGGTAGCGGGGTGTATCAGGATTTCCTGAAAAAAATCGGCAAGTTCGAGGCCAACTCGAAGGATATGACCGATCGGCTTCGAAGCAATCAGTATCTGGTGCGGCCCTCACTGCTGGAGCCGAATGAAACCTGCGACTGGATGATGACCGATTTTGCCACTGAGTACATTCGCAAGGTTCCAGAAGATAAACCGTTTATGATGATGGTCGGCTATTCTTATCCGCATTCCCCGTACGACCCGCTGGATGAATACGCCGCCCGTTATGAATCCGGCAGTATGGCGCTGCGCGACAACGTGAAACCGTTTAAAAAGTACGGTATGGATTATACGCTTGATACGGTGCGTCAAACCAAAGCGGCGTATCTGGCAAAAATTTCATTCATCGACGATATGGTCGGGCGGGTTATTGATTCGCTCAAAGAGAGCGGCCGCTGGGACAATACGGTTCTGGTGTTTACTGCCGACCACGGCATGGCGATTGGAGAGCACGGTAACATCACCAAAGGAAGGTTTTGGGAAGAGGTAACCCGGGTTCCCATGCTGATTCGAATTCCGGGGCTGACCGACTCAGGCATGAAGTTGCCTGCGCTTTCGCAGCTGATTGACCTTTATCCTACGCTGCTGGATGCCGCCGGCGGCGAACTGTCTCCGCATGTCTCCGGACGTTCGCTGATGCCGGCAATCCGTAATCCGGGTGAGACCGTGCGCGATGCGGTTTTCTGCGAAATTCAGCAGGACGGCATGCTCAACTATATGGTGCGCAACGACCGCTACAAGTGGTACATCGAAAAAGACAAAGAATACCTCTATGACCTCGACAGCGATCGGTTTGAGAAGAACAACCTGATCAAATCCGAAGATCACCATGCCGTGGCGACTGAGCTTCGCGAGCGCCTCCGCCGCTTCCTGATGGAAGAACAGATCAACTATGCCGCCGGATACAAGCCGCTGGTGCAGCGTGAAAAAGAAAAGATGGGAAAGTGAATGATGATGCCCTCCGGCAGAGCGAACGTGGGTGAGTTGAAAATGCGTAAAAAGAAGGCGTATTGAGGGCAGTCTTTGTTTTGTTATTTTTGTAATAAAATAATTGACCGGCATGCGGGAATTCGGTAATAAGGGTGTGCGCTGTAAGGAAATTAATATTGCGGGAATGAGTCCTCAAAAAAAAGGAGATGGGAAGATGAGAAGCAGAGTGAAATGGATGGGTATGCTGATGGTTGTTATTGCGGTCGTGAGCGGTGTGCAGGCGGCAACGGTGGATATGGTGGGAAACGGAACCGACACGAACGGGTTCCATTACTGGAGCGATACAAACAATTGGAATGCTGTCATCACCTCAGCCGATTCTCCGCGCGTTCGGTATGATACGGAGGATCGGGATAAGCTGTATTTGGACGCAAGCCCGACTGTGAACTCGTTTACCGTGTTGGCGGATATACAGGCCCGGATTAAAGGGACGGGAACATTGACCATGTCCGCTTATTTGAATTTAGCATACGCGAATGCCGGGGTTGATTTGATGGATTCGGTGACTCTGGTAATTAACAATCGTATCCGTCTGACAACGGGGACAACGGCGCTGAATTTGTATAACGATTCAGTTTTAGATACGAAAGGCATCTCATTTGATGTTGCCGGATCCAAGTTGCTTGTAACATTGAATGACAATTCCAGTTACATTCAAACTAACATCCAGTTAACCGCAAATATGCATGCGGATTCTCAGTTTGTGCTCAATGACAGCAGCAGTGTGGTTATGGAAACCATGAACGCTGCAGAGCTGTATGACAACTGGTTTACCAACGGGGCGACGTTTTATCTGAATGATACGGCTTCGATCACAATGCAAACCAGCGGCAACAATATCGATGATATTGCCACGTATAATGCGGCCGGGCATCTGGTGATCAACGGATCCACGAATGCCGTGCTCAATGTTGATTACACCTATGACACTGAAACCGGAGTCCTACAGGCAGGATCCGCGTCGGGCTTCGTAACGTGGGCCGCCGGATGGGGCGTCGATATCGGCTCCGAGACCAACGACTACGACGGGGATCTGCTCGATAATCTGGCGGAATATGCCCTGGGGGGCAATCCGACCAACGCCCTGCATCAGGGAGAGGCCTTTACGGTTTCAATTGATGGCGGGACGTTGATCTATGAGTATCCTCAGCGCACAGGCGATCCGGCCCTGAGTTATTATCTCGAAACCACAGACAATCTGGTTTCCGGGGTTTGGACCAATGACGGCTATTCTGTAACGGGCACGAACGTGACCGGAAATGCATTCGATTTTGTCACCAACAATATTCCTGTGGATAACCTGAAGACCTTTATTAAACTGGTTGTTGAGAAAAATTAATGTGCGGGGTTTTCGGGAATAAGCTTTCAAATAAAAAAGGAGACGAGGAGATGAAAAGCAGAATAAAATGGATGGGTATGTTAATGGTTGTTATTGCGACCGTGAGCAGCGCACAGGCGGCGGTAGTAGATCTGGTGGGGAACGGAACCGATATTGGCGGGTTCCACCACTTTAGTGATACCAACAATTGGGCTGGCGGTAATCTCCCGACCTCAACAGATGTACCGAGGTTCCGATACAATGATAATGACCGCAACAAGCTCTATTTGGATGCGAGTCCTTCAGTGGCGACCATTGTTGTGCTGGATGGGATTCAGGCAAATATTGGTGGACCCGGTACGATGACTGCCAGCAGTTATTTGAATATGGCATACACAGATCCGTCACTAGATCTTTGGGATTCGGCGACCGTAAACATCGGAAATCGTATCCGCACGACTACCGGGACAACCGCGATCACATTGCACAATGATTCGACGCTGGAAACACAGAACATCTCTTTTGATGCTGCGGGGGCAAAGCTGCTGGTGACGCTCAACAACAATTCAATGTATAAGCAGCTTGGCGCTCCGCAGCTTGCCGCGAATATGCATGCCGATTCTCAATTTGTGCTTAATGACAGCAGCAGTGTGCTTATGGAGAACATGACCGCATCGGAGTTGTTTGACAGTTGGTTTTCCAATGGAGCTGTCTTTCACTTGAACGATGACGCATCGATCACGCTGCAGACCAGCGGTAACAATATCGATGATATTGCCACGTATCATGCGGCCGGTTATCTGGTGCTCAATGGGAAAACAGATGCCGTTAAGGATGTTGATTACACCTATAATGTGGATACGGGCGTTTTACAGGTCATCCCCGAGCCGGCAACGCTCGGTTTGTTTATGGTCGGCACGGTCGGGGTGCTGGCCGTTCGTCATCGGTTAATGGATCGCAAGTGATCTATCCAGTGTAAAGCAGAGGCTCCGGAGTGACCCTCCGGAGCCTTTTTATAATAAGCAGCTTCTTTGATCATGATAAGAAAGGGCTAATCGATGAAAAAAACAAGATGGTTGGTTGGATTTGTGCTGTTGGTTCTGGGCGGTGTACAGGCGGCTATGCTGGATTTAATCGGGGGCGGAGCCAGCACCAATGGATTTCAGTACTGGAGTGATCCTGCCAACTGGAGCGGCGGAGCTGTGCCGGGAACTGCGGATGCGCCCCGCATTCGGTATGGTATGCAGGATCGGGATAAACTGTATCTGGATGCAAG
Organism: Tichowtungia aerotolerans; assembly: GCF_009905215.1. Classification (GTDB taxonomy): domain Bacteria; phylum Verrucomicrobiota; class Kiritimatiellia; order Kiritimatiellales; family Tichowtungiaceae; genus Tichowtungia; species Tichowtungia aerotolerans. The sequence goes on from NZ_CP047593.1 coordinate 2,545,513, forward strand.
CCCGACGGTCTCAACGGTTACCGTGCTGGATGATATTCAGGCGCAGTTTAAAGGGACCGGAACACTGACCCTGTTCGACTATTTGAATTTAGCATACGCGAATGCCGGGGTTGATTTGATGGATTCGGTGACCCTGTCGGTTGGGAACCGGATTCGTCTAACGACCGGAACGACGGCCATCAACCTGTATGATGATGCGGTATTGAGCACGAAAGGGGTTTCTTTTGATAAGCCCGGGTCGAAACTGCTTGTGACACTCAACGGGAAGTCGACCTACAGCCAGATTGCTTTGCCGCAAGTAACAGAAAATATGGAGGAGGGCACGCAGATTGTTCTGAACGACAGCAGTACACTGAATGTTGAAACGCTGACGGCTGAAAAGTTTTATGACGGGTGGATCGCCGCCGGCGCCACATTTTATCTTAACGATTCCGCCTCTATTGTATTTCATTCCGCACGGGGAAATTCGTCTTTGATCAAGCTGTATAATGAGGCCGGGTTTTTAGTGATCAACGGGGCCACCAATGCAGTGAAGGGTCTCGATTACACGTATGAAAACGGCGTGTTGCAGGTGAATCAAAAAATAAGAATTAATTCTTCAGAACATGCTGGTTTCGACCTGTAATATCTGTAATATTCAAGCTCATTATAATGAAAATGAGGCGGCAGAACAGATATGAGCAAAAAAAAACCCGATAATCTGATGGCTCTGGAGTCCGCTCCCGAGCGGGCTCGCGAGGCGATTCGCGAAATGATCAACAGCGGGGAAATTGAACCCGGGCAGCGGATCGACCAGCGCGATCTTGCCAAAAAGCTGGAGCTCACCACCGTGCCGATCCGCGAAGCGCTGTGCTGGCTGGAAGCCGAGGGGCTGGTCAAAAGGGTGCCCGGCTGCGGCGTGTTTTGCAAAACTTACACGGTCGATGAAATTCAGGAACTGCTCGAAGTTCGCGGTGCCCTCGAAGCACTGGCCGCCGGACTGGCTGCGGAAAACTGCTCTACCCGTCAGAAAAACGAGTTGCTGGCTCTGGTCGACAGAATGAATGCCGTGCCAAAGGACGATCAGGAAAAATTTCTCAAAATGCACGTTGATTTCCACCGGAGCATCGTTGAAATGTCCGATAACGAATCGCTCATGAATATTTGGGGCTTTACCCACATTACCGAACAGGTTCTCGTTCGTCTCGCCTCCCATCTCTGGCCCAGCCAGCCTCATGACCACACGGATATTGCCAATATTATTGCTGGCGGCGACCGGGCCGAGGCCGAACGGGTGATGCGTGAACACATTATGCCCACGTATGAAGAGCGCCTGCGGCTGCTTCGGGACGAATATGGTACTGAGCCGATTCTGTAGCCAATTTTTCCACTAATTGGAGGAATCAGGTTGACTTCAGGCAGGCAGTGCACTACCTTTTGATTTCTGTAATAACAGAAATAAATAATATGAGTGCTAGATTGATATTTGTTGTTGTCCTGCTGGCTGCGGGGAATTTGATGGCCGGGGATAAACCGCCGTATAAGCTGCTGTTTGGAAACGACACCACGCATATCACCAGCTGTCCCAGCCCGTTTAATCCGCGCCCGGGACCGTTTGTGGAGGAACACATTCGGGCCTGTGTGCAGGAATCGGCGGTCGAGGGGGTCGATGCGCATTTGCTGCAGCCCGGCATGGGCTGGGTGCCGTGGTGGCAGAGCGAAGTCTATCCCATGGCCGACCATGTTCAGTGGCTGGCCGAGCACGGCATCAAACCGCACGCATACGAGCGCTATATCCTCAACGGCGGCGACCTGGTCGCGGCCTATGTGGAAGAGTGCCGTAAACAGAATATTGCGCCGCTGATTTCCTTCCGCCTGAACGATTCCCATTTCCTGTCGCATGCGAAGCAGGACTATCAGGACGAAGCCGCCGTACAGAATGCCCGCGAGGCCGTCTGCCGCTTTTACGGCGAAAACCCGCAGTTCATCATTGGCGACGAGACGCTAGAAAAACATTACAAATATTTGCAGGACTGGGCACACCCCGAAGTGCGCGACTACCGCTTCCGGTTGATCAAAGAGTTATGCGAGAACTATGACATCGAAGGAATCGAACTCGATTTTTTGCGTCACCCCTGCTTTTTTGACCGGCGGAAAACCACGGACGACGAGCGGTCGGATATGATGGCCGGATTTGTCAGACGCATTCGCAACATGATGGATGCCCTCGAAAAGAACGACGGCAAAAAACGCTGGCTGGGCATTCGCGTGACGGCGTATCCGGATCGGTGGGGCGAGATCGGTGTGGATCTTCAGAAGTTAACTGACGCCGGACTCAACTGGGTCAACTGCTCGTCACACTACTTTACAGACCTTGGAATGGAGATTGCCCGCATCCGCGAAATGGCTCCCGGCCATGTTGCGCTCTACTCGGAATTGCATTACGTAACCGCGGTCGGACCCTACCGCGAAGCCGCAGCAACAACGGGAAGAAATTCTGCGGGGTCGGTACGGCGCATGACCGACCCGCTGCAGTTTTACACTGCCGCGAACCTCGCCTATGAGCAGGGGGCGGACGGCGTCAGCCTGTTCAATTTTCATTACTACCGCGGCAGCCGGGGCGTCTACACCCGCGACGGCGGCAAAGAACCTCCCTTCGACATCCTGAAGTATCTGACGAACCGCGACTGGCTTGAAAAACAACCGCAGTGGTACTTCATTGGGGCGACCTTCAATCCGCTGATGTCTAATGAGCCCTTCACAAAAACATACGCAATCGGTAAGCCGGAAACCTTCCGACTGCTGATGACGCCCCCCCAAGGCGGATGGTCCGAAGACGGCCGGTTGCGACTCCTCGCCCGCGACCCGCTGGGAGACTCCTCGTGGTCTGTCGTTTTCAACGGCCACGAACTGAAGCGGACCGACGATGTATCTGAGCCGTATGATGTGCGCTATACGACCGGCATTCTGGAGCCTGAATATTACCGTGCCTTTACCGTGCCGCATAAGCTGCTGCGGGATGGCGAAAACGAAATCGAAGTCATGCTGCTTTCCGGCAAAAAGATGAAGCTTTTCTATTTAGATATTGCAGTTGAATAAAACAGGAGATTCCCCGTGAAAAAGAAAACCATTCTACTGATCCTGCTGGCCATAGGCTGTGTGTGGTTCGCCGCGGCCGAAAAGCGAACGGTTCCGTTCAAAATGCTGTTCAACCACGACGGAACCTATCTGCACACGTGTGTTCATGAGTGGACCGACCAAAAATTGAATGCGGGCGAACAGCTTAAGGCTTCTGTTCGTGAAATCGCAGCCACCGGTGTAGAAGCCGTGGCTCTGAGTGCCGGAAACGGTGAGATCCCATGGTGGCAGAGCAAATTCTATCCGGATCATTGGGAGTGGAACGCACAGTATACCGGACGCAAGCCCGATGCATACGGACGGTATGTCATGGACGGTGGCGATATGGTGCAGGATTTTGTCGATGTCTGCCGGGAGCAGGGCTTGACGGCAATCATGTCGCTGCGACTCAAGGACGAGCACGGCGTCGGAGAAAAGTCGGTTTGGGTCAGTAAATTTTTTATTGAAAATCAGCACCTGCGCATTGATGACCGGCATGCGCCGATCTTTGGGTATCGCGGTCTCGACTGGATGTATCCGCGTGTGGTAGCCCAAAAGCTCAACTATGTGCGCGAGTGGTGCGAAAACTATGATATCGACGGTATAGAGCTCGATTTCATGCGCTTTTTCCCCTTCTTTAATGAAGAGATGACCTCCGATGCCCAGCGCCGCCGGATACTGGATCAGTTTGTCGAAGATGTTCGTAAAATTCTCGATAAAACCGCCCGCGACGGCAAACGTCGCTATCTCGGTGTGCGGGTTCCCAACCGCCTGTCGATGTATAAACGGTTTGGCTTTGACCTTGGCTACTGGGATCAGCAGGGGTGGACCGATTACGCGGTGATTTCTCCGTCGTACTGCTCCCAGGTTGAAAATGAGCTGGCCAAGTTTCGCGCCTGGGCACCGGATACCAGCTTGATTTTTGAGATGACGCACTGCGTCACCCGCAGCACGTCGCTTTCCTGGGGGCGTCCGGGGCTGACCGGCGGCGATGACTATCAGGTTCGCTTCATGACACCTGAACGATTGACGACTATGGCGAATGTTGCCTGGGAGCGCGGCTGTGACGGAGTTAGTTTGTTCAACATCATGTATTGTCGTCCGGGGAAACGTAAATACGGCCAGGTTCACGGCGGCAACTATAATCCGGGCGATCCGGCGATGGATCTGTTCCCGAAGCTGACGGATAAAGAGTGGCTGGCTAAACAGCCGCAGCACTACTGGATTAACTGGTGGTGGAAGAGCGGCTATTTCGGCGACCAGTTTGTACTGCCCGTCACCTTTGTCAATTTGAGTGAGCACACCTTCGACCTCGATATGTCCCCGCCGTCTGTTCCGGTAAAACGCGCGGTGTTGCGAATGCAGATGGTGGAACGAACGCCGAAGCTCGGTTGGGAGGTGTTTGTGAATGACGTCAAGTTGACGCCGATCGATGAGCGCGATGAACTTTTCAGTGATCCGTACGGCGGGTTTACCGGGCACATCGATCAGTACTGCGCATTTGAACTCCCGCCTTCAGCTGTGATTGATGGACAGAATAAGATTCGGGTTCGTCTCGCAGACGGACCGCTCAATGACCAGTTTTCCGCCGATTTAATGCACCTTGAAGTGGCGCTGTACACCGATTAAGCAGTTGAAAGGAATGACGATGAAATGGACTGATGTAGTTTTGAGTGGAATTTTACTGGCTTTGGCAGCGGGATGTTCGACGCCGTCGTCGCCGCAATGGATGGTCTGCGCCAACGACCAGCGCCACACGCAGGTCGATGGCAACAACCGGGTCTATGAAGATGCCAAACCCGGCTCGCTGACCCTCATGGATGTTTCCTCCGGTTTGCCGCGCACCGTTGAAACGCTTGAAAACGTGCCGTGCAGTCTGATCGGCCCGCCGACCTGTGTTGCGGTTGCCCCCAGCCAGAAATTCGCGCTGGTGGCCGCCGCCCAAAAGGTCGATCCGGATAATCCGTCAGAACAGATTCCGGACAACAAGCTTTCGGTTGTCCGGCTCGAAAAAGGAGCGCATGAGGTTTTCCAAACATTGGAACTTGGCGTGCAGACCTCCGGCGTGGAAATCAGCCGCGACGGAACCCGTGCACTGATCACCAACCGTGGGGAGGGCACTATCACCCTGCTGGAACTCAATGATGAGGGCGTTGTGAAAGTGCTCGGCACTTTCAAGGTGTCTGACGAAAAAAGCAACGTGTCGCACGCCGCATTTTCGCCCGACGGTTCGCTGGCCATCGCCACACTGCAAAACCACGATGCCGTCGCGCTGCTCTCTCTCAAAGGCGACCAGATTAACGTTGTCCAGCAGATCGAGGTCGGCGACGGACCGTATTGCGTTGAGTTCCTCGGCAGCGGCGACTTTGCCGTGGTTGCTAATGCGCTCGGTGGAAGTCTAATGCTCGTCGAAGTCAAACCGAAGGGCATCAAGGTAGTGGACACCATCCCGGTCGGGATTGTTCCCGAAGGAATTGATATCAGCCCGGATGGAAAATGGATGGTGGCCAACTGCCTCGAAAACACCTCCCGTAAGCCGACCGTTCCCTCGCGCCGTCAGACCGGCATGCTGGTGCTGATGGAAAAACAGGGGCAGACCTTTGTTACGGTCGACGTTGCCCGGATCGGCCGGATTCCTCAGACTGCGGTCTTCACGCCGGATTCGCGTTTCGTTGCAGTCGGCAGCAATGAGAATCAGGACATCACTTTTTTCAAAATCAAAAACGGCGAACTGAAACCAACGGGGATTCAAGTTCCCTGTTCCGGTGGACCGGCGGCCATGCGAATCGCAAACTAAAGAGTTGGAGTGGAGATGAGTAACGAGAAACAGATCGGCCACGTCGTGGCTCATGCCCATTGGGATCGCGAATGGCGCTATCCGGTGTGGCACCACATCAACGCGCTGTGCGGCATGATGAAACAGCTGATGGATTTGCTGGAAAGTGATCCGCGCTATAAAAGTTTTATCATGGATGCGCAGAGTGTGCCGATTACCGACTATCTGGATTTGTATCCGGAGGATGAATCCCGCCTACGCAAACTGATCGAAGAGGATCGTATTCAGGTCGGTCCGTGGTATACGCTGCCCGACCAGTTCCCGGTCGATGCTGAGTGCCTCGTGCGTAACTTGATGAAAGGCCGCCGGATCTCTGATGAGCTCGGCAAAACCATGAAGATCGGCTACACCACCTTCGGATGGGGGCAGCCCGCTCAGATGCCGCAGATCTATGCCGATTTCGGAATTTCCGTGGTGCTTGGCGGAAAAAACGTCAGTCCGGAACGGACCGGTGCCAACGAATATCTGTGGGAAGGACCGGATGGGACGGTGGCATTGGCTTCCAAGCTCGGCGTGCAGGCCCGCGCCAACCTCTTCAAGTTCCTGACAATTCCGGCGATATTCAACAAAGAGAACATCGGTGCTGAATGGTGGTTCAACTGGGAGGGCCTTGGGGATATTTTCGGCTATGCCGACGCGGAAAACTACTGGCAGGATTTCCACCGCTTTAACCGCGGAACGACCTTCTACCCTGAAAAAATTCCGGACTCGTTCAACCGCGCATGGGACACCACCGACGGCACGTTGATTCGCAACCACCGCCTGCTGTTTGATGGCGGCGATTTTACCTTTCCGCAGCCGCTGCTTCCTAAGATTATCGAAAAGGTGAATGAACTGGATGATTCCCGCAAACTGGTTCACGGAACCCTCGATGATTATGTAGATATCCTTGAACAGATGGATCAATCTCAACTGCGCACGGTTCAAGGCGAGCTGCGCGACGGGCCTGAGCCGGCTTGCACGCCGAATGCGCTGGCTACCCGCAGCGATATTAAGCAAAAGAACCGGTCGGTACAAAACAAGCTGATCCGCTGTGCCGAGCCGATGGCCTGCCTCGCCGGACAGCACGGCCTTCCAGCGCAGGCACCGTTCCTCGACAAGGCGTGGGACTACCTGCTCAAATCGCAACCGCACGATTCGATCAATGGCGTGGTGCAGGACAAAACCTCGCGCGACACGATGAGTCGGCTCGACCAGGCTGATGAGCTCGCCACCGTTGTCACCGAAAACTCGGTGCGCCATCTGCTCACGCAGATTCAGCGCCCGGTCGATGACAGCAAAGAAATTGCGCTGTGCATTTTCAATCCGCTGCCGTTCCCTCGCCGCGAAACGCTCAGCGCCGTGATCGCCACCCCGGTGGAATGGCATGCCGACACGCTGAACATTTGCGAACTCGACGGCACGGCGCTGGCGGTAGACCAGACTGGCCGCGAGCGTATCAGCATTCCGGTAAGCGAAACCGATTCGCGCCCGTGGCCGTTCGATGTCACCCGCCATTTTATTGACTTCGACACCGGCGAGATCCCGGCTCTCGGATACAAAGTGCTCAAGGTCTCCGGGCAGGGCAGCTACGACGTACAGCTTTTGTGGAATGACACTCGCCGCAGAAACGAGCCGCTTATCAAAGCGCCGAATGTGCTCGAAAACGAATTTTTGAAAGTGACGGTTCAGTTTGACGGAACCGTCGATCTGGACGACAAGCAAACCGGGCAGGTTTTTCGAGGACTGCACTATTTTGAAAGCTCGGGCGACAGCGGCGACGGATGGCTGCGGTATCTGCCGAACAAAAATCAAACTCATCTCTCTTTGGGACAGCCGGTTCGCATCTATGTTTCACACGACTCCGATCTGCGGGCCACAATTACCACGGAGATGACCTGGATGCTGCCTGCCAAGGTGGATCTGGCTGCGTCCAGCCGCGACGGCGAGCTGAAGCCGGTGACGATTCGTTCGGAAATCAGTCTGCGTTATGGAAGCCGCCGGGTTGAATTTAAAACGATGGTTGAAAATACTGTTTCCAACCACCGCCTGCGGGTGATGTTCCCGACAGATATCGCGGCGACGCACTCGGATGCCGAAGGGCATTTTTATGTCGACCACCGCCCGGTGGAGCCGGTGCGCGAGGCCGATGGAAAATATCGTCCCGGTATGTGTACTCATCCGCAACAGTCATTTGTGGATGTGAGCGACGGAACAAACGGCCTCGCCGTACTCAACGGCGGACTGTGCGAGTATGAATTGCTTAACGAAGAGCGTCGTACGCTGGCACTGAGCCTTCTGCGATCATCGCACATGCGCATCTGTACCGAGCCGCGTGCCGGCGCTGTGTTCCCGACCCAGAACGGATGGGAAATGCTGGGAAGCTATGAGTTCAGCTATGCGATTTACCCGCATATGGGTGACTGGAACGCCGGAGACGTTTATTCAGAAACGCAGCGCATGATCGTGGCTCCAGTGGTTGTGCAGAGCAATAGCCGTCAGGAAGGTTCGCTACCTGCTGAATACAGCCTGTTATCTGTACAGGGCGCACAGGTCAGTTCGGTCAAGCCGCTCGAGAGTGGCGAGGGAATTCTGGTGCGTCTGTTTAATCCGTCGGAGGAGAAGATCGATGCCGTTCTGACTGCATCGGTGCAGCGTGCGGTTGTAATGAATATGAATGAAGAAGAGCAGGGCGAACTTCCGGTGGACGACGGCGTTGTGAGGGTTTCGCTGGCGGCCTGCAAAGTCGTGTCAATTGGACTGCTGAAAGGGGGAGAATAATGAAAAACCATGTGCGAAAAGCGTTGTTGGATTGCAAACCCACACTGGGAACCTGGATGCAGATCGGGCATCCCGTGCCGGCCGAGATTCTGGCCAATGCAGGGTATGAGTGGGTTTGCGTGGATGCGGAACATACCGACATCTGCATTGACAGTATTATTGAGATCATGCGAGCCATGGCGCATACAACCACGGTGCCGGTCGTGCGGGTTTCTCAGAACAGTACCATTGAAATCCGCCAGATGCTGGATGCTGGTGCCAAGGGAATTATTGTGCCAATGGTCAACACGGCTGCGGATGCAAAAAAGGCGGTGGCCGCAGCGAAATATCCGCCGCAGGGGGTGCGAGGGTTCGGATACTGCCGCGCCAACAAGCATGGCGTGGAATTCGATCAGTATGTGAAAAACGCCAATGACGATATTTTTGTGGTTGCGCAGGTTGAGCATATTGACGGCGTGAACAACATTGATGAAATTCTGGCCGTGGAGGGGATCGACGGCGTGTTTATCGGTCCATACGACTTGAGCGGGTCGCTCAATATTCCCGGTAAGCTAGATGATCCGCGCGTACAGGACGCACTGCAGAAGGTGCTGAATGCTTGTCACTGTGCCGGGAAATCCGCCGGGCTGCATGTCGTGGCTCCGGAGCCGGATCAAATTACGGATGCGCTCAATAAAGGATTCACATTTCTGGCTTTGAGCGTGGACATGCTGTTTATGAATCGGCTGGCGAGGGAATGTTTGGCGCAGGCCCAGACCGTTGTCGGTGAAAACCTGATGTCGAAGGGTCCAATCTCATGACCGAGAGCATACATCTTTTAGACTACGGCATTATCGGACTCTATCTGCTTGCTATGTTGATCATCGGCTGGCTCTGTTCGCGGAAAAATAAAAGCTCAGATGAATATTTTATGGCCCGGTCATCGATGCCCGGCTGGGCAACCGGATTTTCGCTGATGGCCACGATGATCAGCTCGATGAGTTTTCTGGCGACACCTGGTTTTGCCTTTAAAGAAAATTGGCGCTACATACCAACCAACTTCCTGTTCCTGATTGCCGCGTTTATGGGCATTTATATATTTATGCCGATTTTTCGCCGCTCCGGAATCGCTTCCGGATACGAATATCTGGAGCGCCGCTTCGGAAGCTGGGCCAGAATCTATACCGCTACAGGATATGTACTGATGCAGTCGGCACGGCTCGGGCTGGTCACCTATACGGTCAGTCTGCCTCTGCAGATTCTAACCGGTCTGCCTCTGCCTCTGCTGATCGTCCTCGTCGGAGTCGTCGTTGCCGCCTACACCATCGCCGGCGGCCTTCGTGCCGTGATCTGGACCGACATGGTGCAGGGGATCGGCCTGATGATCGGGGCACTGATTTGTGTGCCGATTGTGCTTAAAGGGATCCCCGGAGGCGTAGGCGAGCTTTTTTCCATTGCGCACCAGGACGGCAAACTCTCGCTGGGCGACTTTGACTTTACTGTTGCGAAGATCACTTTCTGGGTGATGATTCTCCCGGCGATTTTCAACCAGCTCTGGTGCGTGGAGCAGGCGACCATTCAGCGTTATGTGGCACCGAAAACGGAGAAAGAAGCCAAAAAAGCGATCTGGCTCGGCGTGCTGATGGTGATTCCGATGTGGGTTTATTTCAGCGCACTCGGAACCGGCCTCTATGTGTTCTACAAACTGAATCCAGAGCCGTTGCTCGACGGCATGGTGGCGGAGCAGGTGTTGCCGTTCTTCATTTTAACGCAGGTTCCGGCCGGACTGGCGGGGGTGGTCATCATCGGACTGCTGGCTGCTGCGCAGTCGTCGCTCTCTTCGTCGATCAGCGCCTCGGCTTCCATTGTCACCACCGACTTCTATCGCCGCTTTTTCGTAAAAGAGCGCTCAGAGGAACACTACCTCACGGCCTCTCGCTGGATTTCTTGTGTCTTCGGGGTGGTGATGATCGGTCTGGCGCTGCTGATCTATTACATGCGCACCATGACCATCCAGGATCTCAACACCATGATTCAGTCGATCTTCAGTTGCGGAATTTTTGCTTTGTTCATGCTCGGCATCCTGACCAAAAGGGTGGAAAACCGTGCGGCATTGAGCTGCTCGCTGGTAACGCTTGCTCTGGTGGTGTCATGGCTTGTCATTGATGCTAAAATTCCTTCGTTGGCCGGATACCTTCCGCACAAGTTCTGGATGCCGATTCTGTCCAACTTGTTCCTGTTTGCCTCGGCTTTTGGTGCAAGTTATCTGGTGCGCGAACAACGCCGGCTGGATTTAAAAAACCTGACGTTGAGAACCATGAAAAATGAACGCTGATCATACATGGGAGTCCGTATGAAAATGCTAAAATTAGCCATCTTGCTGGCTGTCGAAGCCTCACTTGGTCAGGCGGATACGATTGACTTTACCGAAGGCGGCACGCAAACCAATGGGTTTTATTATTGGGGTGACACAAGCAACTGGGTGGGCGGCAGTCTGCCCGACGGAGGTGATCTTGCCCGGTATAATTCGCTCGATATGGGTGCATTTCTGGACAACGACCAGACCATCGCGTCCTTAAGCATTCAAAAAGCCGGCAGCGGGTTGACGGGCACCAACACATTGACATTAGCCAGCTACCTGATTATGGGAGCCGATGACAGTCTGACGCTTTCCGGTTCGGTGCGTGTAGATGTGAATAACTACACCAAAATAACCGGCTCTTCGGCTGTCACGCTGAATGACAATTCGTTCATCGATTTGGATAATGTTTACAGCGATGATGCGGCCAATGTGTTTATGTTCACCCTGAACAGCAATAGTACGGCGACCGTATTAAATGCGCATGGCAGTTCTTTGGGCTTTGCTTCTGGATCTTGTTTTGTACTCAACGGCAGCAGTGCTTTGGCCTCAACATCCCTGACTGTAGAGGAGTGGTATGCCGGCTACCTGACCAATGGAATTGTACTCAAACTCAACGACACGGCTTCGATTCAGTTTCAAACCAGCGGAAACAATGCGAGTGACATCATTGCGCATAATGCGGGCGGTTATCTATTAATTAACGGCTCATCCAATGCGGTTGAAGGAGTTGATTACACCTATGATCCAGGAACCGGGGTTTTGCAGGCTATGCTCGAGCCTCCGGTTATTTCCGAGTCACAGGCCCCCTTGTTTTATCTGGATTCCCGTCGTCCGGGGCCGCGCCCGATCTATAATACAGACACCAACAGCCCGCTGCCGACCTGGGAGGGACTGATGACCGGTGCCTATTTTCCGGTGCGCGGGGTGAACATTACAGATCCTGCAGACTATCCGCTGTGGGTTACTGCCGATGCATATGGCTCGATGGCGTATCACCAGTTTACATTCGAAAGCGACACACACGGCGGGCGAATCGCGATGCCTGATGTGAGTTACGGGAACACCGGTTTCGACTACGACGACGATTTTTCGATCGAAGTCTGGGTCTGCCCTGAACGCAGCCCTGCGCTGGCTGACGGGCGGATGCACCTGTTCGGCAACCAGACCGTGGACGGGCAGGGCTACCGCTTGACGGCGAAAGAAGAAACGGGTGGCCTGTACAGCATTGAGTTTGAAATGCAGGATGTTTCCGGAGAAACCACCCGGTACGGCTGCTCAACTTCCGCCGATTTTCAAATGGGCGAGTGGATTCAGGTGGTTGGTGTGTATGACGGCAACTCCGGGGCTGTTCCCTCAATGAAAATTTATGTGAACGGGGTTGATCAGCAGGCCGAATGGGACGGCGATTTAACCGTTCCGGCGGATAGCAATTTTATACCGGATTTCCTGTTGACGACGATGGGTGCCCGGGGCAAGAGCGATGCGCCGACGCTGGATTCTGACCGTCACTATTTCGAGGGCAAGTTGTCCGTTATGCGGCTCTACACCAATGTGCTTTCGGCGGCAGATGTGGAAAAAAACTATAACGGAGAACGCGCCCGTTTTAAGGGAGAGCTCTTTAACTGGCTTCCCAAACCCGATTTTCACACCAATGCGGTTCCGCATTATAAAACCTGGACCAACGGAACCCATCGTTCGCAAATGATGCGCCTTCCGTCCGACCGGCGTGTAACGATTGCGGCTGAGGATGGCCACTATTTGTGCCGGGTGGATGTGGCGCAAACAAAGAGCGGACGACTCATCTGTGCTTTTCTGGATAATAGCGATCATACCGGACGGGGCGATCCCGGAGACTTTTCGCATGTCGGCGTATCGGTCAGCGATGACAACGGTGCCACCTGGCACGATCCGAATGATCCGGCGGAGTCTTACGGTCTGGTGCGCAGCGGCTGGTGGGATACCGACGGCTACGGGCACAAGGTGGTCAACATCAGCTATCATCCGGAGCTGGGTTCCAACGGCGTGACGGTGATTAATACTGGAAGAGTGTATAATGAAGCGATTCACCCGGATGCCGAGGCTCATCACATTCTGTTCTGGTCAATTGACGACGGGCTGACGTGGTCAACGCAGTCGCTCACCAACATTCCGACCAGCAATGTCTCTCCCGACCGCATTCGGGTGCTGGACAATGGAGACTGGGTCATTCTCGGCCACGCAACCCGCCGCCCAACGGTCTGGTATTCGCAACCACGCGGCGAAGAAACGCTGATCCGCTCAAAAGACCAGGGGCAGACGTGGCTTCCGGTTTCCGAACTGGTACAGTCGCAGGATCACAAGTCGTGGCATGAGTCGTCGTTGCTGGATACAGGCGGGGGGAATCTCGTGGTGTACATGGATGATATGACCTGGCAGTCCTATCCGACCTTTCGTTGCTACAGCCGGGATTACGGTCACAACTTCAGTCCGCCAGTGATGGCCCCGTGGTTCGGGCAGAAGAACGAATCGGGGCTTCTCAACAGCGGCAAGGTGTTCACGCTGTTCCGCACGCACGGGACTGAGGAGGGATACACCGCCCATTTGGGCGATCCGTTTGAGACCAACAATATCATGCCGGTCACCTCCTTCTGCTATGATCAAAACCGCATTCGCCTTTATCCCGATCGTCTGACGCTCGATTCCGGTGAAGGCAATTTCCAAGCCACCATGTACACGCTTCCGCCAACCGTCGACCCGTCTGACCGGGTGACCTTTAAGGCGCGTTTGCGTTGCTTGTCCGGCGATGTCAATGCCTGCCACATTGATGTCGGGCTGCCGGTGATGATCCGCACGAACCGGGTGGAGCTGCTGGACGATCCGGCTATCGGGTTTGATGTGGACGCAACCCAGTGGATTGATCTCGAAATTGACCGCGACGGCGGCAGTCTGCTGATCACCTGCGATGAAACCCTGATGGTTGACACGAACGTTTCGGCATACATTCAGAACAGTGGACTTAACGGCGATTCCGCCGGGCGAACCATCAAGTTCGGCAACTATTGCGACAACTTTTCACACGAAAACTTTTCCCGCAATAACGGTCTGTCTGAATGGCAGAGCGTGGAGGTGACGCTCGCGAGTGAATTTTTCCCGAGCTGGCACTGGACATGGGCTGTGGAGGACTGGGTTTATCCCGACCAGTATAAACGCGACCGGCTCATCATGCTTGAGCCTGAAGGTGCTGACTGGAGCACCGACTACGGATACGGAGGCTGGGTGCAGTTGCATGACGGCTCCATCTATGCGGTGGACTACACCCTCGGCGAAGAGGGGACAGTCGGGGATCGAGGTTCATTGGGGGCGGATCCGTTTATTCGCGGATACCGACTCTACGAGAGCGACTTCGACTTTGCCCCCGTTGTGGACGCAACGCTGGAACTCAATGCCGCATTTCCCGGCAACGATCCGGATAATGTCTGGGAACCGATTGTCGGCAGTGGCGGAACGCTGCTCACGGCCGGCGGTAGCGAATGGCTGCCGCAACCAGATCAGGACGGGAATATCCCCTGCTATCAGTTTGATTGCACCAACGGCCTCGGCGGACAGGCTGCGGCTTATTCCGCTTCCGGGCTTTCGTTTGATTATGACGACGATTTTTCAGTCGAGGTCTGGTTTAAGCCGGAGAAAAGCGTCGCCGCCTCCGGGCGAATGCACCTGATCGGCAACCAGCTTGCCGGGGAGGCCGGTTCGGCCTGCGGCTGGCGGCTGACCGCCCGGCAGATATCCGGGACAGATCGGTTTTTTATGGAGCTGACACTGCGCGATAATCTTGGCACCGACCGTGTCACCTATCAGGTCCGCACCTCGGAAACGTGGCCAATGGACCGGTGGACTCATGTCCTCGCTGTGTATGACGGTGTGCCCGGCGCGGTTCCTATGATGCAGATTTATGTGAATGGCGAGTATGCGCCGCTAGTGATGCAGAGCGGCACGCTTGTTCCGCCCGCCGAAGACCGGGATTTCGTGGTGCCGAATCAGGAACTGTCCGTCGGTGCACGCGGACGGTTGGCCGTCTCCGCCGATGACGACAACCGGCAATGGTTCGGCGGGTATATTTCCATGATCAGGGTTTATGCCGGGGCACTGAACAACACGCAGTCGAACCGTACGGTTAACGAGGATGCCGATAACGACGGATATACGGTCTGGCAGGAGTATATGACCAACACCGATCCGTCCGACCCGCAAAGCCGGTTTACATTCGGGGTTTCCAGCGGAAATGCTGTGAGTTTCGATAGTTCGGCTCAGAGCCTGTACACATTGGAGTATGCCGACAGCCTCATTTCCAATGTTTGGAAAGCCGTTGGCCTTCCCGTCAGCGGAACCGGCGGTCAGTTATTCATCAACGTCACCAACAACACCCCGCAGCGTTTTTACCGGCTCAAGGCCGAGCCGCTGCCCTGAAAAAGGAATGAAACAGATGAAAAAACGAATGGGACTTCTTTGCCTGATAATTGGTTCGGCAACCTGCTTTGCCGAACTTAACATCGCTGATGTATTTAGCGATCACATGGTGTTGCAGCGCGAAAAACCGGTTCCGGTCTGGGGCCGGGCTGATGCAGGAACTCTCGTAACCGTCGAGTTTGCAGGGCAGAAAAAAACAGCGGTTACCGATTCTTCCAACCATTGGAAAGTTCTGCTTGACCCAATGGCGGCATCTTCAGAGCCAAGGGTTCTTCAGGTTTCGGATTCCGAGTTTCAAGTTTCCCTTTCCGACGTCCTCGTCGGAGAGGTTTGGCTCTGTTCCGGTCAGAGCAATATGGGCTTCCCGCTCTCCAAAGCGATGAACGCCGAAGCGGAAATCCGGGCGGCAGACTATCCGGAAATCCGGCTGTTGAAGGTGGAGCAGCGACTCGACTGTGTTCCGCGGGATTATTGTGAAATATGGGGCGGCGGCTGGATGCACTGTTCTCCGGAGGTGGCAGAACGCTTTACCGCCGTGGGGTATTTTTTCGGTCGCGAGTTGCATAAACAGCTCGGCATTCCGATCGGACTGATTCAATCGGCGTGGGGTGGCTCCCGCATCGAAGCTTGGACAGACTGGAGCAGGATGAAAAATGATCCGGTGGCCGGTCACCTGCTTCCGCTCTGGGAGGATATGATTGCCGGCATTCCCGACTATCATCAAAACTTTGCGTCCTATGCAGAAGCATTCGATGCCCGTGCGCGTGAACTGGCAAAGCAGAAGAAAGATTGGGAGGCCGCCAAACGGGAGGCAATTAAAAACCGCAAGCGGTTCAAAGAGCCGATGCCGAAAGCCGATCCATTGCTGACTCCCGGTAACAAGCACACGCCAGCCTCGATTTATAACGCCATGATTGTGCCGTTGGCTCCCTATGCACTGCGCGGAGCAATCTGGTATCAGGGGGAGTCGAACTCTTCGCGGCCGATTACCTACCGTGCCCAGCTTCCGCTCATGATTCAAAACTGGCGCGACCTGTGGGGCGATCAGAAGATGCCGTTTTATGTGGTTCAGCTGGCCAATCTCGGACCGCAGCAGCAGAATCCGGTCGAATCCTCCGCCGGCTTTGCCGACTTGAGAGATGCTCAGCAATTTACAGTTCAGAACGATCCGCACATGGCACTTGCAACCGCTGTAGATATCGGCGAATCGGGAGACATTCACCCGAAAAACAAACAGGAGGTCGGCCGGCGCCTTGCTCTACCGGCACTGAACCGAATCTATGGGAAATCCTACGAAGACAGCGGCCCCGTATTCGAGTCGTTGAAACAGGACGGAAATTCCTTGTGGCTGACATTTTCACACGCCGGTGGCATGCACGCCAAAGGCGGCGACGAACTTAAAGGATTTGCCATCCGCTCCGAAAGCGGCCAATGGGTCTGGGCGAAGGCGCGGATTGAGGGAGACCGGATTGAGCTTTCCGCCGACGGCGTGGTCGCACCGGTGGCCGCCCGCTACAGCTGGGCCCGCAACCCGATTGGTAATTTAATGAACAGCGCAGGACTGCCCGCCATCCCGTTCAGAACCGATTCACAGCTCTCTGCGCAGGAATTGCAGGATCAGGATAGAATCAACGAATACAAAAGGAGTCAAAAATGAATCAGCTTAAAAAAATTGCCGCCAGCCTGATCGGAACAGTCGTTTCTTGTTCCGCATTCGCAGCAACCCGTCCGCCGGAACCGGAACAGCCGAATATCCTGTTTGTTCTGATTGACGATCTGGGCTGGACGGATGCCGGATGTCTCGGCAGCGATTTTTATGAAACCCCGAATATGGACCGGCTGTTCAGTCAGGGCATGTCGTTTTCCAGCGCGTATATGGCGGCTCCGATCTGCTCGCCCTCGCGCGCCTGCATCAACCTTGGCCGGTACCCCGCCCGCTACGACTACAATGCTGTTCGTGAAGCCGTCCTTAAGCGCGCCAAACGCAATACAAAACTGATCGGTCCGCTGCCCGACGACAGCGTTCCGTCCGACGGTCTTACGCTTCCTCGCCTCATGCAACAGGCCGGCTACGACACCGTCTCCGTCGGCAAATGGCACGTCGGCGGCCCTGAAAAAACCAAGCCGCTCGAATTCGGCTACCAGCAGCACCTCTGGCGACCGGTCGGCAAGGATCCCGACGACATGAAAAACATCGATTGGATCACCGACGCCGCCATCGGCTGGCTCGAAAAGCGCACGGATGCCGACAAGCCGTTTTTTATGTATCTGGCGCACTACGCCATTCATCACGATTACTACGCCGAAGATTCCCTCGTTCAGAAATATGAAGAAATGCTGGCCCCCGGTATGAAACACAACTATCCGCTCTACGCCGCCAACCTGGAGCACCTCGATAATGGCATCGGTCGTCTCATGGACGCACTCGAACACATGGGGCTCGATGAAAATACCGTTGTGATTTTTGCCTCAGACAACGGCGGGCGAACCGCCAAAATCGATTATCAACAGGCCACCTCCAATGAGCCGCTCAAGCAGGGCAAGCATACGCTTTATGAAGGCGGTGTCCGCGTGCCGCTGCTGGTTCGCTGGCCCGGCGTCGTCGAAGCCGGCTCAACGTGCAGTCTGCCGATCCACGGTGTCGACTTTATGCCGACGCTGGGGCACATCGCCGGCCTGAATCCGGACGCCATCGAGGGCATGGACGGTGCCAGCTTCATGCCCGCGCTCTTCGGAAAGGAACCGGCCATGGATCGCGTGCATGACGGGCTCTACTGGTACTATCCCAACTACATCATTGAGCTTTCCCCCGGCCCCAAGACCTACACGATGATCATCCGTCCGTGGGGGGCTGTCCGCATCGGTGACTGGAAGCTCGTCTGGTTCTTTGAGGATGAAAACCTCGCCGAACTTTACAACGTGGCTGAAGACCTCGGTGAGCACACTAACCTCGCCTTCAAGCATCCTGAAAAAGTCGCCGAACTCAAAGAGAAGCTCTTCGCATGGCTCGCCGACACCGGTGCTGCGCTCCCCATGCCCAACCCCGACTACGACCCAACGAGACCCGATGCCCTTCTACAGGTGTCACAAGACACTCGATAATGACCCAAAGTTCTACCTTTGCAGGATAGGGTAGTCGATAGTGCTTAAGGGCTTGGCTGGCAGGAATTAGTGAGGGGAGGCATGGATGGCATTCAGGCTTTTGAATATTACAAATGAGGTCGCGCTTGGTGACGGATCACAATCCGATTTGGAGGCACTGCTATCCAGCGATCAGAAATTTACAATCCCGCGCCTGAAAAACGGCGATATTAATTGCCGAAAGCTTGTTGAACAGTTTCGTTTGCCCGAGGACTTGCCGCGCAAACTGGCCAATGCGCTCTATTACATCGACGCAATGGCAACCAATGACGGTGCCGATCAGCTCCAGACCGAATTTGAAAAGGTACATCCGGATTTTACGCTGGAGGAAGCCCACGTCTGTCCAATCGGTTGCTCAATTAAAGCATGGCTGAAAGATTCCGCCTTGGTAAAACGGGTACTGGCTGAAACCAGCGTTGAAAATATTCAGGCAACCGATGTGTTTCGCGGGCCGTCCGGTAAAACCCGCAAAACGGTGACCAAAAACCATATCTCCAAACTCACAACCCTTATGAGACTCTGGTTTGACGCGAACCGCCGAGGAAAGAGGGCCGAAATCACCCATTTTAAGCGCAACGGCGCAATCTGGTTTGTTGTGCGGCGCGGTGATGCGTTTAAGCGCGAAGCCCAAATCAATCAGGATACCGGCGAAAGTGTTGCGTCGTTCGGCTATAAAGAGCTGCACGACATTGTCATCTACGATCCCGAAATGAATGACCTTCAGGTTCATGCGGACGGAACGAAAGTCAAACGCCAGTATGCGCTGGCATTTGGCGAAGCGTTGTTCGGAGATATCGATTTCTTCCAGCCGGGCGATGTTTACACCCTTAAGCCGTTGCTCAAAAAGAAATCAGGGGCTTTAAACTGCGGCGGTATTCCCGGCCTTACCGGTGCCCGGTTGTTTCGCATTGAATATCCGGTCGGCAATAGCCAGAACGAAACGGTTGCCCATAAGTCGGATGACCTGTTGGTCTCGTTTGCTGAGCGGGAAAAGTCTCTGGCATCATCCGGGGTTCTGTGGAATTCCATCCAACAGCTCAGGCAGGCCACCATTAAACTGGAATTTACCGAAGTGGACGGCGTTCAGATTGGAGAGCGTTCTGTTCGCATCTGTCCGCCCGGACGCGTTCTTTTTAAACGCGATGGTGCCGCACCTCTGATCGAACGGTTTTTGAAACAGAACGGCTACGTGCTGGATAAGCCGGAGGCTGAGGATGCTGAAGATCCTGCTTGAAGCCTTCCCGTCCCTGTCTGCGCCTGCTTTCATCTTGCGCGATACGTTGGGCGCGGAGCAGTTTGACCGGCTTCGACAGCATTGGTTAACCCCGGTCGAGACACGCCCAAAATCACACCCATGTCAAAAATGCAACGGGACTCACCGCATTCATTGGCATTCCGATCAGGACATCGTTTCCATTCCGCCGGCCGATTCCTACTGCGAAAAGCAGACACTTTCATTCGATGATGCCTGCCTCCTCCGGTTTGATGTATACAGATTTGCTGAACAGCTTTGTCAGCAGCTTGAAATCACTCCGGAGTCTCATCTGGATATTTCCCGGTTTCCATGCCGTGTCGGTTGGCTTGTCGGTACTTCCCGACAATATCCCGTGTATCTGCTTCTCGGCAGTTCTTTTGCCTGCGAACAGGCTGCAAAAAATCTGTTGATCGAAAAAGAATCCCCGTTTACATTGATCTCCAATGTTGATCTGCTGGAAATTTTTCCGCTGTTCAAAAAGAAGAAATGCTCAGCGTTTTCTCTATCTCACATTGCTGAAATCAACCCTGTTCACTTAAAGGTATCCGTACCCGGCACAGAGCTGCTTTCGGAATTTTTATATGAAGCTGAAGACTCTATTTACGTTCCCAATCCAAATGTCCAGATTACTCCGGATTTCAAACGAATCATTTTTGACGATGGGTACGAAATCAACTTGGCCAAGGCATATAAACGCCGGGCTGTAGTTCGTTTTATCCGAGATCAGGTTTGCCGGTCTGGCAAGCTCCAGTTTGATGTCGAAGTGATGCGAGACGCATACAACCGACAGTACCCAAAAAAGCCATGGAACAGTGACCGCTTTAAGGAAGACCTTTTTAGGGGAGCTCCGCCTGAAGATTTCGATCGGATATTTGAAACCATTGATGCTGCAATGGGAAAATATCGCTGGCTTTTATAAGTTTCCACCCATTTTCCATTTCCTTTCCATAGCCCGCTTCCATGCGGGCTTTTTCATTTGTTGTCACGATTTCCTCATCAACTGGAGGAAATATTATGGCATCAAATTTAGACGACCGGTTCTGGCAATTACATGCCCTTGCAAAAGATGGTGATGAAAATGCTCTGGCCGATTTGTGGAGCGAATATCAATTTGCTTATGGGGCCGATGAAGCCCCTGTCACCGACGAACGCCTCATCCATGCCGTGCCCAAGGCCACGCAGGAGGCAAAGGAAAAGGCGCTCCCAATTCTTGAAGGCCGCCCCGAAGATCCGGCGTTACTTTTGATGGGCCAAGCTGCCGAGCTGCTCAATGTAAGTCGTCCGACACTTTGGAGAATGCTTAAAGCCGGTCGCCTTCCCAAAGTCGAGATCTATCCCGGGGCCTTCCGCATCCGCCGTTCCGACATCATGGCTCTTATCACCGGAGAGTCCCAATGTTAATCCGGGTAGACACAAGAGAGCAGGCTCCGCTGGAGTTTGAACGGTGTGCGACCGTGCGCGGCACAATCGGCACGTTCGACTATTCGCTGGACGGCGATCAGGAGCATTTTGCCATCGAACGCAAGTCGCTGCCCGATCTCATTCAATCACTCGCCATTCAGAAAAACTGGATTCGTGAGCTGAAGAAAATCCGCCGAGCCCGCGCCGCCGGGTTCCCGCGTCTATTCTATGTGGTCGAGGCCAACCGCGAAGACATCGAATATTTCGATTCCTCGATCTTCACCCGTGGACGCATTGGTCCGGCATTCATCTTTCACCAGCTCTCAATTCTAGAGTTTGAAAAAGACGTACACATCATTTTTTCCGGCGATTCCCTGGGCGCTGCCCGTGACATCTACCGCCTTCTCAAGCGCCGTTCTGAAGACCTCAAAGCGCAGGAGGGCGAATGATGAAGCATGCCCATCCAGCCCGCGGCCCACCATGTCCGCCCGATTTTAACGATTTGAACCGCTTCAACGCTTTTAACGAATAACTGGAGAATAACTATGGAAACTTACGAAAAAGACATTCTGAAAAGAGAAATCACCGCCGAGGTCCGCGAGGAACTCACCCGATCATCCGGGAAACTGATCACCCGCCGTGTTTTGCTGGCTCTTTGCATTTTGGCTATGGAGACCCTGCTGTGGGTGTTCCTGATCACCTCTTCCGTGCAGTCCTCTACTGTTGCACAGGGAGTTTTGACCTGTCTTGTCGTGGTCTGCTTTCGGGTTACTCAGGCCGGAATGTTCGCATGGTTCAATGAAAAATAACGCCTTTAACGGCTTCAACGAGCCCCGCTCGCGGGGCAGTTCAACGACTTTAACAATGAGGAATATAATGACGAATTCAATTCACGCCAAACACGGACCCTCATCCTTGAAGAACAAGGAAATCTGTCCGCACTGGCAGAACAGGCCCGGTTCATCCGAGGCGGCTGACGAAGGAACCAAAATGCACGAGGCGGCCGAAACCGGCCGTCTCGACAATCTCAACCCTGAGCAGATTGCCCAGGTGCGGGAATGTCTCGATGCAGTCGATGAGCTGCAATCGGAAATTCCCGGAGCAATCCGCTATTCCGAACTGCAGGTGGATGTGTGCGGCCTGACCTTCGGTACCGCCGACGTGGTGCTGATCGGCACCAACACCGCGACGGTGATCGACTACAAAATGGGACGTGTCCCGGTCGATGATGCAGAAACCAACCTACAGGGCTGGGCATACGCCCTTGGGGTGTTCGATCTGTTCGGTGTCGATTCGGTCAAGGTGGTCTTTCTGCAGCCGCGTTGCGATCTGCGGACGGAACACACCTTTACCCGATCCGCCGACTACGCCCGGATGCGCGACCGCGTCGCCGCCGTGATCGAAAAAGCAGAAGACCCGCAAAGTCCGCACAACCCGCATCCCGACAACTGTCAGTATTGCGGGGGTAAAGCGCTTTGCCCGGCACTGACAGCCAAAGCCATGATGGTGGTCGAAAAGCTGCCGGAGCGGCTTGATCTCCCGGCGGTAATGGACCCTCAGGCGATTGCGGAACCCGACCAGATGGCACTGGCACTGCGTCTTGCTCCCGTTCTGATCGAATGGGTCGAGGCAGTCAAAGCGCATGCGCTGGAGATGGTGCGCAACGGGCAGGAAATCCCCGGCTACCAGCTCAAACACCGCAGCGGACGGCGCGTAATCAAGCAGCTCGAATCGGTTTGGGACATTGTTCATGCGGAATTTGAGCTTCCGCTGGAGCAGTTCCTTCCCGCCTGTTCGATCTCGGTTACTTCACTCGAAAACGCGGTGAAATCGATTCAGCAGCGCGGGCAGAGAGCCAAGGCCGTTCGGAAGCTGAACCAGCTTTTAACAGCCGAAGGACTCTGCACCACCGATCCCGACGTCACCTATCTCAGCAAGGAGAGGTAATCAATCTTCCTTCGGGTTCAACGAGCGCAGCGTTTCAACGCTTTAACGAACGCAGTGTTTCAACGGCCCGAAGGGCATCAACAAAAGGAGAAAATACAATGACCACTACATCGTTCAAAAAAGACAAAAACAGTGGCGCGGACACTCCTGTCTGCGCATCCCCTGACCAAAGTGGAAGCGGCATCCCTGCCGCTGGCCCTTCGGCCGTACCCGCAACAGTTCCGTCATCTGACCTCTGTCCTCCGACCTCTGGAGACATCCCCGGAATCGGTGGTATCGCCGGCGATTACGAGGAGTCGGACTTCCGGTTGCCGCGCATTAACATCGTACAGAGCGTCGGACCGCTGTCCGAGGATTTCGATCCCGGAGCCATCGTGCTGAACAAAGACATCATTGTTCTGCCTGCTTCGACTGACCCGAAGGTCTGGGGCGATGCGCTCAATGTGACAGTGCTGAACGCCAAGAAGCAGTTTTCGGAAAACCTTCCGTACGATTCGGACGAGACCCCGGAGACCGTTGACACGCTCGATGAAGTCCACGAGCGGGGAGGATGGATTGATTGGCGGAATGACGAGAAGCCGCCGTGGCGCCCGATGCTCACTGCGCTGGTTCTCATCGAAGCACCGACCGAAGAACTATCCGAGGAATTCTCGATTCAGGGGCCGGACGGAAAAGCCTACGAGCTGGCCCTTTGGACGATGAAAGGTTCGGCCTACAGCCGGGCAGGAAAAGCGATCAACACCGCCGCCCGGTTCGCCCTTCGCAACAAAGATTCCGGACTGCCGGAGCTGCACAAAGGCAAATGGACACTTCAGGTCCGCCGGGAAAAACTCGGCACCAACCTGGTCTATGTTCCCCGCCTGCGTCAGCACGGCAAGCACGACGATGAGTTCATCGAATTCATCACGACCCTGCTGTGATCGTGGACGATGCTTCCAGCTTCGTCATGAGGCTGGGAGCACTTCCTTTTCTTCGTTTCCTTCTGTGAAAACTTTGGAGTTCCCATGCCGACATTCGCCATTGATTTTGAAACCTACTACGACCGCGCTTACTCCCTGAAAAAAATGGATGCGTGGAGCTATGTCCATCATCCCAAGTTCGACTGCTATTTAATGAGCGTGTACGGAACCGTACCGCAGGCTTCTAGCCTGCCTTGTCCCGATTTCCAATCATCCAACATCCAACAATCCACATCACACACTCTCTTCCGCTGGGTCGGCCATCCGAAAGATTTCCAATGCTGGGAAAAACTGGAAGGTGCATTGCTGCTGGCCCACAACGCAGCCTTTGACTCGCTGGTTTTCCGCCGCCTGCAAGAACTCGGCGTCATTCCCGATTGGGTAGGGCAAGCTGTCCCCAGCGAGCCGTCTCCCCACCAATCCACCAATCCCATATTCCACCAATCCTCTCGCGACCTGCGCTGGAGGTGCACTGCCAGTATGGCTGTGTATCTCCAAGCGCCGAGGTCGCTCAAAGGGGCCTGCAAGCAGCTTCTCGGAATCGAAGTGGACAAGACCCAGCGGTCTAAAGCGTGCGGACAAACCACCGGCGATCTGTTTGAAGCCGATGCGATGACCGATTATGCGCTGGAAGATGCGCGACTCTGTTTTCTGCTTTGGGAAAAACACCATCACCTTTGGCCGGAGGATGAGCAGGAACTGGCAACTCTGACCTTTGAATGGGGGCAGACCGGTATCCATGTTGATTTCCAGACTCTGGAAAAATGTATCCAGACCTTGGAACAACAGCGCTTCGATGCGGTACAGCTTTTGCCGTGGGTTGATGATTTCACCGAGGACACTCCGTTATCACACCGCCAGCTTGCGCTCGAATGCCGAAAGGCGGGCATCCCGGCACCGGCATCTTTGGCTATGGATTCACCGCTTTGTGAAGCGTGGGAAAACAAATATGGCGAAGAATATCCCTGGGTGAATGCAATGCGGATTTTCCGCAGAACCAACATGCTGCTTTCCCGTTTTTACGCGATCCGCAACCGATTGGTTGTTTCAGGTGGGGCGACACCTCCGGGGGAGCCGTCTTCTGTAGCTGCGGGCGTTGACCGCGGAATCTCTCCTAAAGCCCAAAGCCTAAAGCCTATGGTCTTCCCGTATTCCCTCAAATATTTCGGTGCGGTGCCGGGAAGATGGTCAGGTGATTCAGGGTTCAATGTGCAGAATATGCCGAGGGGAGAACTGTTCGGTGCCAACCTTCGGAAATGTTTCCAACCTTCGGACGGCAACATTTTTATCATTGCGGATCTCTGCCAGATCGAACCCCGAATTTTGGCATGGTTGATTGATGATGCAGCGTTTCTCGATCTGGTTCAGAGTGGCGTGGATATTTACGAAGCCCATGCGCGTTCAACGATGGGATACACCGACCCGGAGCCCCTGAAAGAAAAAGACCCTGCTATGCGCTCACTGGCAAAGGCACGTGTGCTGGGGCTGGGATACGGATGCGGACCGAAAAAATTCATGACCGTGGCTAAGAATCTCGGCGGGATTGAACTTTCGTTTGCCGAAGCAAAACAAACCGTTGCCGACTTCCGATCCAAGAACACCAGAATTTCCAGACTCTGGAAATGGCTGGATCGGGATTTTAAGCACAGTGCCGGAGGGGACTATTCCATCGAACTGCCGTCCGGTCGGTGCCTCAATTATTTCGATGTTCAAAAAACATCACGCGGCTACTTCACGGCCAGAACCGTGCGCGGCGGACGGGAACGAAGCCTGTACGGCGGACTGCTCTGCGAAAATCTGGTTCAGGCCACCGCCCGGGATCTCTTCGCGCAACACCTTTTGGAAATACATCGTTCAGGCATTGGGAG
The DNA here is from genome assembly GCF_009905215.1 of Tichowtungia aerotolerans. Lineage (GTDB taxonomy): Bacteria > Verrucomicrobiota > Kiritimatiellia > Kiritimatiellales > Tichowtungiaceae > Tichowtungia > Tichowtungia aerotolerans. The sequence continues at coordinate 2,571,560 of NZ_CP047593.1, forward strand.
AATCGTTTTCCATGTTCACGACGAAGTGATCGTGGAAGTGCCGAAAGAACGGGCAGGGGAAACAAAAGAGCAGATCCTCGAAATCATGCGCACCACGCCGGACTGGCTGTCCGGTTGTCCTGTCGATGCCGAAGCCGGAATTTTTAACCACTACACCAAATAAGGAGGCCCCATGCTTTTATCCATAAAAAATCTATCATCCTGTCATGCCACCGAGTGCGAGCCCTGGAATACAACGTCGCAGGCTTCGCAGAAAACCCAGTGGAACAAACCCGATGTGGAACACTGTTTTTATTCCGGTCTTGAAGGTCTGATTGCAGCATCACGGATTGACAGTAAAAATAATCCGGCGGTCTTCCTTCATTGGCTGGTTGCCGATTATGACGGACAGATCGATCAGCACATGCGCGATACGGTCTTGGAGCGTTGTGGTGATTTTAAACCCCAATACATCTGCCGCACCTTTTCAGGCGGAGCACGTCTTCTGTGGAAACTGGAACAGCCTTTCCCGCTGCACAAAAATGATCTGACGGCGAAGCTGTTGAAGCAGGTTCGAAAAAAACTGAAGCTCTCAAAACTACTGGTCGGTCTGGACACGGCGGCCTTTGAAGATCCGGCGAAATACTACGAGTTGGGTACTGATTGGGTTGAACTTTCGAGCGATGTAATCCCGGCTCCCTTCATGATGCAATGGGCGATTGAGTCCACCCATAACTACGCTTGGAAAAAACTCGGCCCTTCGATCCCGATGGACCTCATCGCGGCGGAGGTAGAAAAACAGTATCCGGGTCAGTGGCAGGGTGAATTTGAAGTCGGTGTGCGCGGTGTGCGGTTCTGGGATTCGTCCGCCGATAATGAGACGGCGGCGGTGATTCGTGAGTCGGGAATGCAATGTTTTACAGGTGGTCAGGCGTTTGTGCCGTGGTCGGCGATTCTTGGTGGAAAATTTGTACGTCAGTTCCAGGCGGCTCAGATCGGCGGGTCTATTTCCGAAGTCTATTTTGATGGTCGCGACTACTGGGTGCAGCTTTCCAACGGTCAGTGGCAGGCGAAAAATAAATCAGACATGGCTCTTTACCTGAAGGTGAAGCGCGGACTCAGTACAACGGTTCCGCGTGGTTCATCGTTCAGTGAAGTCGATCAGGCATTATCTCGGATTCAGGACGATCAGGCCATCGCCTGCGCGGCTCCTTTAATTCATCGGCCCAAGGGAATTGTCCATCTTGATGGGTTCCGGGTTTTGAATATTTCAACCATTTCTGTTTTCCAGCCTTCGGAAAAAACAGACATTGATCCCGACACTGATTTCCCTTGGTTGCATTCGTACTTCTGTTCTCTGTTTGATCCCGATGAGCAGCTTGATTATTTCTACGCATGGTTGCGGCGGTGGTACTCTTCTGCTCTTGCTGGAAAAATGCTTCCCGGTCAGGCGTCTTTCTTTGCCGGCGTTCCGAACACTGGAAAAACACTTCTCTCTACGCTGATTCTCTCCCGCACATTCGGCGGTCATATTGATGCTTCGTCGTTTCTGTCCGGTGAAGATGGTTTCAATTCCCACCTGTTTAACTCGGCAGTCTGGGCGGTCGATGATGTGGTGCCGTTGACCGATAACAAATCCCATCTCAAGTTTTCCGCCCTGATTAAAAAGATGGCGGCCAATCGCACCTTTTCCGTCCGGGAAAAATACCGTGTGGACAAGTTGATTGAGTGGAATGGCAGGGTGGTGGTGACGTGTAACACCGACCCGGAGTCGATTCGTATTTTGCCGGACGTCGATTTATCCACCCGCGATAAAATCAATCTGTTCCGTGTGGCGGAGCGCGATACCTTTACCTTTCCAAACGATGTGGCGGACATGATCCATGCGGAGCTGCCGTTTTTCCTGCGCTGGCTTCTCGACTGGTCGCCGCCGGATCACGTGCTGGGTGATTCGCGGTACGGCGTCCAAACGTATTGTGAAGCATCCCTTTTCGAAGCGGCGCGTCATTCGTCGAGTGCCTATTCGTTCCTTGAGGTGTTGCTGAAGTTTTTCGAGGGACAGGTTTCCGATGTCTGGACGGGTTCTGCGACCGAGCTGCTTTCCGCCATGTTGAACGATCAGGACGGTCTCGCCGGTATCGCGGCCAAGTACACCACCCGTCAGGTCGGGCGGGAATTATCCAAGCTGGCATCTCAAGGTTATCCGCTGGTTCTGGAACGGCAAAGAACCAGGCGGGTTTGGCAGATCAACATCAAACAATTATCCGAAGGAGTTCCCGATGATCAGGTACCTTTTTGATGACGTTTGTGACGTTGTGACGTGTGACATCATAGAAATAAAACTTTTTTCCTGTACGGTGTCACGGTGTTGTCGGCGCTCTTTCTCTCTTCTCTATATTATATTTATAAATAGTAGAAATAATGTCACAACGTCACTAGCCCCTGTTTGCAGGGGTTTCGTAGGTGACGTTATGGTGACGTTTTCCTGTTTGGTGCCCGTTCTGTCCGTTTTTGTCGGTTTTGTACTTTTTCTCTCCCTCTGCGCCGGAGGTGTTTCATGACCTGTCACACCTGTCCCCATTATGAAGATGTCATGCGCGGTGTTTACAGTGCCAACCCTTGGCGTGAGTCTCCCTGTGCGAAGTGCAATTTGAATGAGATCGCGCCACATGAAGTTCCCCTGGATGAAGAGCATCCCCCGGCGGAGGCGTTGTCTACTCCCGCTGATGGTACGGATGTGTCCACCTTGCTTCCGGCAGATGTCCTGACGCAGTTTGTTACCGGTTTTCTTTCTCTTCCCCCCGAGCAGCGCGATGTGGTTTCGTTGCGGTATCAGGGTTTGCCGTACAAGGAGATTGCCGCACGTCAGGGTGTGACGACCCAGTGCGTGGAGAAGCGTCATCGCCTTGCTATGCGCGACTGGCCGGTTTTGGAGTCGTTGTTTCCGTTTAAAGTTGCCTGTCGTAACTATCGTCGTTCCCGTAAGCATGAGCAGAAATCCTGCCAGTGAATACACTGTCATGATTTACTGCTGCCAGAACCCGCCCAACCAGCCGTCTTTTGTCATGGCTTCATTCGTACCTCATTCAGCCCTGTCAAAACCCGGCTCGTTGGGCTTCCACGGCCCTGCGGGCGTTCGCGCCTTAGTCGGCTCAGAAATTGAGCCTTCATCCTCATTCATCCGGTCGTACAACCGACCTCCTTATCAGTCGTCCGGTTGTCCGACCTCCTTCATTCGGCTTTCAGTCTCAAATTCTTCGCCTTGGCGCTCATCGGGTGGCGGAACAAGCGCCACACTACGGAGCCCAGCCAGCCGTCTTTTGTTTCCGGTCTGCCTGCTGCTTTCATTCGGAATACCTCATTCCAGCATCCGGCTTACCGTCTCCAAAATCCGGCTCGCTGGTCTCCGCCTCAGTCGGGCTTTAGAACCGTCGGCAGACTGAACAAAGACCGGGTCCCGGTTCCTACGGAACCCCCGTTCTTTGTTCAGACTGCTCTCCGGTTGGCCCTCCCTCGGTTCGCATCCGCTCAGATTGTCGGGTGGCGGAACAAGCGCCACCTTGTCGCCCGTCAAGCGTCCGGGACGGCGCACCGGATCAGCCTTGGCGGGGCAGTACTGTTGACTCGTGCCTCATCAACAGTCCTGCCTGATCCGCCAGCCTGACCGGCACACCGTCATACCGGCCGCTTCACGGGCTCCTACTTCGGAAGCCCGCTGATTCCCGGCACATCATGTGCTGGTCCAGTCCAAGGTGGGGCGACACCTCCGGGGGAGCCGTCTCCCTCTGATCTCCGACCTTTGATCTCTGATCTCTGGCCCATCACATCATGTCCCGGGGCGGACTTCCTCAGGCTCCCCGCCTGTTGGCGGGGCTCCCTCCGGGGGGCGGACTGGCCGCTTCAGTTCCAACGCCATGCTTACTGGAATTCAGCGGCCTTCACAGGCCACTCAATCGCGCTGGGCGCTCAATCGCGGCCGAGGCAGCTTGCAGCGGCGGGCACGTTCACCGGCCATCCAACCCCGGTTCGAATACTCACCGGGGATCGGCAACATCAGGCATAATTGCCCAATTATGCGACGTGTCCTTTGGATTGGCCGGTTCACTCAACAGAACTCGTTCTGTCAGGCCCGCCTCGCGCTCACCGTTCGAGGCTCATCCCTTCGGTCTTCGGAGGTATTGTCTCGTAGCATAAAAGGGGGAGGGCCCCCAGCTCACGGAGGCGGGAAATTGGAGTCTCCAGGCTGAAAACCCAGCCTGATGGTTTTGCAACACCCACCGACAGGCGGCAAACAGGCCATTGCAAAAACCGTCTCAAATTGCCCGCCACCGGCCCCGTGCCCGTCCCCCTCGGCCTACGGCCTCACCCCCTCCCACCCAAAGCTGTCATGCTTTGTGCTGGCTCGTGACCTCGCAGCACAAAACCTGCCAGCCCCTTGATTAGCACAAGTCCAGTGGGTGGGGCTCACTTCAGCGTCAGGCCCTGCGCAATGCGAACCCGGATTCCGGTTGTGCACCCCGCAAGGGGGAGCCAAACCGGCCGGCAGGGCGAACCGCATTCGCCCATCCGACCTCCGGCTAAGCATTGCTCCGAGCCCGCCGCTTCCGTTCACCCCATCAATACTCCGTCGGCGGACAACCACCCACCCGCGTCCGTGAATCGTTGATCATCCGTCATCCGACCTCTGACCTCCGCCTTCTGTCATCCCCTCCCTGGCCGCCGCCGCCGGAAACTCGCCGCAATAGCGGCGCGGCCTACGGCCTCCCCTGCCGGGGGCAAGGTATGTTCCATCAGCAGCCCCTGAACACCTCACGGCGAGATCCGCCGGGCAGAAGCCGCAGGCCCACACACGCGCAAGCCCCGGCGCAACCGCGCTTCGCACGGCTTTCCTCGGAAAATGTGGAAGCGGCTTCCAGCCGCTGGCCCTCTCTTTTTTCCAAGCTCCGGAAATCGGCGGTCCGATTTTTCCAATGCTCGGAAAAAGCAGCCCAAAAAATTCCAACGTCTGGAAAAAGTCCGCTGGATTTTTCCAACCCTCGGAAAAGCGAACCCCCATTTCTTCCAGACCTCGGAAAATGTGGAAGCGGCTTCCAGCCGCTGGCCCTCTCTTTTTCCAACCTCTGGAACGGCGAGCCCTCAAATTTTCCAGTGCCTGGAAATTCGCGTTCATTCGCGCAATTCGCGGTCAGAAATCTTCCAGAGTCCGGAAAGCGAAGCCGAAAATCTTCCAACCTTCGGATGAAATTTTTCCAGACCCCGGAACACCCGCGCCTGCGGGCCGCGGAGGGAGGGGGTGTCCGCAGGACGGGGGTGGGTGGACATCGAAGATGCATCGACTGACTGGAACGATGGAGTCAGCTCTGTTTCAGAATGTTTCACATTCTTGGTTTCCCCCCAGAGGGACCCCCCTTCCAGGCGCGTCGCGGGCGCGCCGCGCCCCCTGTTTCCTATTGATCTGATCAATGCGATGAAACGGTCTGAAACAATATGGCCGTCCGGTTGATTTGGGCTCTTTAGGTAAGGAGACATTATGCCTTTTGAACCCGGACAATCAGGAAACATCGAAGGCCGCCCTAAAGGAATCAAGAGCGGCCGCATGCTCGCGCTCGCTGAGCTCGACTCCATGCTCAAAGACGCGGGCGTCATGGAAACGCTTCGCGACGGTCTCCAGAAGGCACTTGAAAAAGACCCTTCCTGGTTCTTCCGTCGCATCATCATGCCGCTGCTTCCGAGGGAAGCGACGCTCTCACTTGAAAACAACGGAGAGTTCAAATGGAAACTCCTCAAAGATACACTCCCCATCGAGGACAGTCCCGAATACATCTCTCAAAGGCAAGATTCCGCGTTGTCTGCACCGGCAGGCGCTTCGGCAAAACCCTCTGTCTTGCCCGAGAAGTTGCCGAGAAGGGAGTCCTAGATCCCGGGGACTACGGATGGATCGCGCCGACCTACAACGTCGCCGACCGCGGACGCGAAGCATTTCAGCATGCGTTTGACCCCGCCTTCCTGCACTTCAGCGGACGCACCCCGTCGCGGCTTGAATTCACCAGTCCGAACGGCACGAGCCGCGTCTGGTTTCTCTCGGCCGACAACCCCGAAAACATACGCGGCTACGGCTTCAAGGGCATTGTCGTTGATGAGGCGGCGGTGATCCCGCCGGATGTGTGGAACTACATCTTGCGCCCGACCATCGCCCAGACACTGGGCTGGGCCGTGTTCATTTCGACCCCGAAGGGTCGCAACTGGTTCTACGATCTGTTCACCCGCGGCGAAGATCTGCACGAGCCGGATTATGAATCCTTCCGGTTCCCTAGCATCGACAATCCGTTTTTTCCGCCTGAGGAATGGGAGGATGCCAAACGGACGCTGCCGGCCGACGTGTTTCAGCAGGAGTACGAAGCGCAGTTCCTCGAAGACAGCGCCGGAGTCTTCCGCAATGTCTCGTCCTGTTTGTTTCCTCAGAGGGCTATTACCCGCGAAGACCGCGCGGGGGCGGTGGTCATTGGGTGCGATGTGGCCAAGCATACCGACTTTACGGTGCTCATTGCGATGAACCAGCGGACGGGTCGCTGCTTTGAGATGGAGCGTTTCAATCAACTCGATTGGCCGGTTCAAAAAGACCGCATCCTTGAGTTCGCCCGCAAATGGCGCGGGCGGCTTTTGCTCGATGCCACCGGAGTCGGCGATCCGATCTATGATGACCTGGCACGTCGCTACTCCAATATCGAACCGTTCAAGTTTTCCGCTCAGTCCAAAGTGGAACTGGTCCAGCGGCTGATCGTCGCTGTCGAACAGCAGCGGGTGAGCTGGCCCGAAGAATGGCAGGTGCTCACCAACGAAATGCAGCGCTACGAATACGAAATCTCCGCCCGCGGTCGACTAAGCTATAACGCCCCGAGCGGATTCCACGACGACTGCGTGATGGCGCTCGCGCTCGCCAACCACCGTCGCTGGGAAACCCAGTCCGCCGGACCGATGATTCCGCTTGCACCCAAAGGCCGATTCTCGCCCTTCGCCAAACGCCCCCGATCCATGTTCGGCTGAGCTTGTTGCCGCGCAATATGTCCGTTACGCTCGAGGTAGTTTTTCAGAAAAAAGAACTGACGCACAAAAACGTTAGAAAGGAAGAATAATGAAGAAAGTCGCAATCATCCGGTGTCAGCAAACTGAAGACATGTGCCCCGGCAATACCGATTTCAAAGTTGCCAAAGAAGGCAAACTCGCCTTTGAGGAAACTGGCCCCGTCGAAGTCATAGGATTTATGTCTTGTGGTGGTTGTCCAGGAAAACGAGCTATAGCCCGAGCAAAGCTCATGGTTGAACGTGGAGCAGAAGCAATCGTCTTCGCATCCTGCATTTCCAAGGGCAATCCGATAGGTTTCCCATGCCCGCATTATGCCAACATGAGAGATGCCATTATTAAGAAACTTGGCCCAGAAATCCAAATTATTGAATACACTCATTGAGAATTTTTAACAACAACCTGAACCGTATTTCAAAACCGCCGCATCGCTATGGTTTTGAAAACTGGGGAGACCGTGTCGGTCTTATTATTAAGTCATTTTTATCTGCCCCTCAAAATCTGATCCACATCCGACTGCCGGATAAACACCCGCCCGCGCACCCGGCACGGAACCAGCTCCCCGTCCTGCAGCATCCGATCCACCGTCGGCACGGACACATGTAACGCCGCCGCCGCTTCTTTGCGGCTCAGTAGCTTTTCCTGCTCCGGTTCAGGCAGGAACTCTTTTTCGACCAGCATCTCTTCGATGTCCTGAACCGTCAGGTGATGTTCCGTGTACGGCTGAAGCAGAATCACAACCGCTTCCCCGATTTCTTTCGGCACTCTCATGACTTCCCCCTTTCGAAAAACGCTTCCGCTCCTGCCCCGTGCAATCCAGCGGCAGAGCCGCATATTTCACCGGGGCCGGTTGATTCCGCCTCTTTATATAGAGGCAATCAACTATGCGCTACATCTGCTCAACCAAAGACCACGGCTACCGCGACTCCACCAACCCGCTGCGCGGACTCAACATGCAGCGGCTTGTCGCCCTGCAGGAATCCGGCGAACGCGGCGAATACGCCGACTTGATGTGGTTTTACTACTACATGGAACGCTCCGACGCGATGATCCATTCGGTCATCCAGCGGCGCCGGGCCGCGTTGCTCTCTCTCGACTGGGATGTGCGCATCGTTTCGCAGGAAGATGACAACCCGCTTGCTCAGGAACAGGCCGATTTCCTGCGCATGGTCTACGATAACATCGACAACTTCCGCGAAGCCGTCTCATTTCTCTTCACCGGCTTTTTCCGTGGCTTCGCCCACCTCGAAAAGCATTGGAGCCCCGGCGGGCTGATCGAACGGCTGGAGCCGGTTGAACAGTGGTTTTGGGTGCGTGATGGCCTGTTCGGCGATTGGGAATACAACGCCGGAGCCGTGTCCGGTCATCGGCGCGGCGAAACGATCAAGCCGGAAAACTTCATCACCCTTGAAACCGCCGCGCTCGACCGCATCCTCAGCGTTTTGTATCTGCGCAAAAACCTTTCCCAGACCGATTGGGATTCGTTCCTGTCGGTTTACGGCATCCCGTCGATTTTCTTGGTCGGACCGCCCAACGCCGACGACGCCAAACAAAAGGAATATCAGGCCGTCGCCGAGCAGATTCTATCCAACGGGCGAGGATTCCTTCCGCACGAAAGCGATATCAAGTTTGTGACCGGGGGAGGGGAGAAGCCGCCGTTCCATGATCAGATCAAATATCTCGATGAGCAGATCACCATTGCCGCCACTGGCGGACTGCTCACTATGCTTGCCCAGCCCGGCAGCGGAACGCTCGCCGGCAGTGCTCATCAGGACAGCTTCTTGCAGATTGCCAAGTCGGACGCGGTCACCCTTGCGGGTGTTTTGCAGAACGCGATTGACGTTCCGCTGCTTGCCGAATACTTCCCCGGTCAGCCCCCGCTGGCGTACTTTGAATTCTCGCCCGGACTCAATCACGCCACCAGCCAGGTAGTGCAGGACGCCATCGACCTTAAAACCGCCGGTATGCAGATCGATCCCGCCGAACTTTCCGAAAAGACCGGCTACACCCTCACTGAAAAACAATCCGGTTGATTCAGCCTCTTTATATATGAACCTTATTCTAAATCGGTTTTTTGAACTTCCCGAGGACGGCTGGTATCAGCTCGCCCCGCTTGGTGAGTTTCCCCATGCCGCCGCCGGAGTCACCCAGATCATTGACGAGGCCGCTTGCTCTCGGATGGTCGCAACGTTTGAGACAATCAAAAACGCTTCCGATAATTTCCCCGGCCTGCTGATCGACTTCGATCATTTCTCACTCGATGCAGCCAAGCATTCCGAAGCCGCAGGCTGGATCACCGATTTGAAATTGGTACCCAACGGCGGCGGGCTGTTCGCCCAGATCCGCTGGAGCGACATCGGTGAGGCCGCCGTGAAAGGCGGACGCTACCGCTTCCTGTCCCCGGTCTGGGCGAAGTCGGACTGCGAAGACCTTGGAAACGACCGCCTTCGTCCGGTTCGTCTGTTGAATGCTGCCGTAACCAATGACCCCAATTTAAAGGGGATTTTGCCCCTTTCAAACCGCAATTCCGAGAGGCCGGTTGATTCAGCCTCTTTATATAGAGACCCGTTAACTCAAAAGGAGAAAACCATGCAACCTGTCATTGATGCTTTGCTCAATAAACTGAATCTGCCCGCCGATACCGCCGAGGCCGATCTGATCGCCGCCATCGAAAACATGGCCACGGCGGATGAAACTGCTGCGCTCACCAACCGGGCGGAAACCGCCGAAAGCTCGCTCGCCGACCTTCAGACCGCCCAGCTCGAAGCGGACGCCGATGCCTTCCTCGAAGACAACGCCGCCCTCATCGAAAACCGCGACGAAGTCCGCGCTCAGTTTATTGAAAACCGCACCACCACCGAGGCGGTATTCAAAAACCTCAAGGCTCCCAACCCCGATACTCCCACACCCACCGACCCCCATACTTCCCATGCCCGCCCGCAGCCTCTCCACAACCGTGCTTCAAAGGTTGCAGCGACCCGTAACCGTGACGCCGCCGCCTCTGAATCCAAGGCGGTCAAAATCCGCAATCGCACGTCCGAAATCATGAAAACGGAAAGCATCGGCTACCCCGCCGCCTTCCGCCGCGCCGAACAGGAATTCACTGACTAACCGAACCGTACGGGCAATCCTCGTGGCTGCCCATAATTTAAACACCACCCAGGAGAAATAAAATGAGTCAATCAAATGTAAAATTCGGTCCCGTCCCGTTCAACTGCGGCGAAGATCTCACCGCGGCCAACGACCACCTTGTGGTCCTCGGCCATTCCACCGGAACCCCGCAGATGACTCTGCCGGCTACCGAAACCGACAACGCGTTTTACCTCGTGCTCGAAGGAGCCGCCGCCGGTGAAACCGGCTACTTCCTTCCGGTGACTGCCGCCGCCAATGTCCGGCTCCCGCTCATCGGAACCTGTAACCCGGGCGATACGCTCGTGCTGGCCGATCCGGCCGTCGAAGGACAGCCCGGCAAGGTGACCGTGCTTCCCGAGGCCGCCGGGACCTACCGCGCCGTTGCCATCGCGGAAGAGCAGGGCATCGACACCCAGCTCGTGCTCGCCCGTCCCGCCAACCTCGGAACCATCACCGTAACCGAATAAATGTAAGGGCATCCCTCGTGGGTGCCCAAAAATAGGAGAAAATCATGTCTAGACTCACCACCATCAGTTCCAGCCCGATGCTCCGCCAGTTCGCGCAGGGTGCCGCACAAAGCGCCATCATGCCCGTGGCGGACTTCATCGCTCCGACCATCGAAGTCCCGACTTCGACCGGGCGGTTCAAGAAATACACCGAGAAGCACCGCTTCCACATTCCGAAGACGCTCCGTACGCTCGGAGGTCGCGCGTCCGAACTGCGCTTCGAAGTGACGGATAAAACCTTCAACTGCGAACCGCACGCTCTCGATTATCCCGTGGATAATCTCGAGCAGCTCGAAGCCGAAGGCCTCGAAAACATGCTTCGTGAAGGTGCGGTTGCCGTGGCCGAAGTCGCCGCGCTCGCTCACGAAAAAACCGTGATCGATCTTGCGGTTGATGCGGTCGGCCCCGGCACCGATGCCACCTGGAACGATGCCGCCGATCCGGTTGCCGACATTGATGACTCGATCCTCGACGTCATCAAAGCCTGCAAATACGGCTCGCTCATGAACATCGGGGTGCTGTTCGGTGCATCCGCATGGAACGTGTTCAAGAATCAGGCCAAGGTTCGCGGACGCTTTGTCGTCGGCAGCGGTGCCCGCAGTGGGGTGGGGCTGGCCGTCCCGACGCAGGCCAACGTTGGCGAAATGTTCATCGGTTCGCCCGAAGTGCGCACCAGCTACATGGTCTTCGACGATGCGCCCGAGGGCATCGACGAGGAAGTCAAATTCCTGCTCGACAGCGCCGTGCTCGTCTTTGCCCGCAAAGCCCAGCCGACCCGCCGTGATCCGTCCTTCATGAAGACCTTCCGTCTCATGAACCAGTTCATGGTTCCCGGCTCCTACCAGCGCGACGACGGCCGCGTCGAAGTCGCCAAGTTCGACTGGTCCGAAGATGTCCAGGTCTCCAACGCCAACGCTGCCAAGCGCATCAACGTCTCCGCCAGCTAAACAGGGTGGGGCCTGCCCCGTGGAGTCTTACTCCACCGGGGTGGGTCGCCTTTAACGATTTGAACCTGCAACGATTTCAACGGTAAAACCCATGGACGCCGAAGACTATTGGACGACGCTAACCAGCGAGTACACGCGCAACCGCATGAGTCCTCAGCTTGCGGCTGACTTCGCCGCATGGATCGCTGAAGACTGGACCCGTGAAGGCCGCGTTGCGGATCACAACCAGATGGTCACCCATGAATTTCGGGGAGCGCTTCGGTCTAATAACTGGCTGGTCGATGAATCCTCCGAGCTGTCCATCCCGCGGTCCTGCGTGCGTCATGCGCTGTCCATTGTCTTCTTCGAGTTGCGCAAGGATATGGGCATTGCTCAGACCGAATCCGAAAATATCGCCGCTACCCGCGCCGACATCTTTTTGCGCAACATCTGGACCGGCAAAGTCAAGGCGTCGCTTGTCTATCACGAACAAACCCCCACATTCAAAGGAGCTGCCCAATGAACAGCCTTCACTCTCTGGAAAGCGGCACAGTCTCCGTCACCAACACGCAGAAACATGCGTCCTGGGTGCCGGTTGCCGTCCTGTTCCGCTTTGATGCGCCGGTTACAGGAACCGTGACCATCACCCGTACCACCGGAGAAACCGTCTTTCAACTGGCAACGGTTGAGCTGGCTGATAATCAGTCCGCAGCCTGGATTCCCGAAACGGATTATAGGTTTCACATAAACGACGTGTTCACCGTCACCTCGACGGCCACCAACGGCACCGTCGAAATCATCCGAAAGGCCGCCCAATGACAACTTCATGGATACTCGACGGCCAGACGGCCGGTTCTGTTCCCGCCAGCGGCGGCGCCGAGCTGCTGGTCGATCTGAAACTTAACAGCAGCGGCGGCTCTCCGTTTCTTATGGGCCAGTCTACCTACGTCGGGTGCGGATTGTTTAAACCGGCCGTTGTTTCCGACCCTCAAAGCTGCTGGGCATCAGATGCGTTTACAGCTCCGAGTGACGGCGTGTATGAGTTCGTTGTTGAGGGCGCTGATTTACAGCAAATCGTCACAACCTTGTTCGTTCCGACTGATCCGTTTGGCTGCGGTGTCATGATTAACGACACCTTCATCTATTACTCCTCAGCACCCGGCACCAGTGATGCCGGCGACCCGATCGCAACGCAGTTTTGCATTCAGCTTGAACTGTCTCAGGGCGATACCTGCAAGATCGTATCCCTTACCCGATGGATTCTCTTTCACAACCCGCATCCGGTATATACAGACGTTCACGCGGGGCCGGCAGACAGCAAAATCAGGATCTACAAATGCGCGATCTCGTAAACCAGAGAGACAGGACTGCGGAAAAAGAGTTTCTTGCCCGCCTGTGCGTCATCGGTTCGTTCCCGCGCTCCGGCTCGCACTGGACGCGCCGGATGATTGCCGAAATCATTTCCCTGCGCACTGGAATTTCTGCTACGTTCGGACATTCCTTAAACAAGCTGGCCGGGTTTACCCAGGCAGTGAACGTGGGCAACTGGAAGGATCATAAAGATCCGATCCTCTGGGCGGCCCACGATTTACGGATTGCCCCTGATCATTGGAAAATCTATCTGCGCCGCGACTTTGAAGAGGTGTTCCGCTCCACACAGAAAGCGGAAACAGAACTGCCGGATTGCTGGTGGGGCGGCAGCCGGGATGAGTGTTTCAGAAAATGGAAGCGCCACGTTGCGGTCGGATGCTCCCGCGCCAAATTGGTCGTTGATTACAACATGACCCGCGCCAACCCCGAAACGACCGTCCGCGCAATCTGCGAGGTTCTGGAAATGAACCCGACCGATGAAGAGGTCGCCCGCGCCCTGTTCGCAGGTCGCCGCGAAAACATGCTCAAGGAGCAGGCCGATGCGGAACATTTAACCTGGTCGATGGTGAACACGGAGGATGCATATGAAAATTGTTGAAACAGGATTTGGTAAATGGAAGAAGGGCGGGCAGTTCTACAAAATCGCACCGTCTGCCGGACAGACATTGGCGCAGATGCGGGCCGAAGCCGAGGCTGCCGGCTATTCGCTGGTTACGCCGTCTGCACTGGAAAAGGCGGCCATGCTCAAAAAGCGCGAGATTGCATCCGCCCGCTACGACGCCGAATTTGCGGGCTTCACCGACCCGGCCAGCGGCCTGTTCATTCGAACCGACGAGCGCACCCGCTCTCTGCTCACCGCCGCCAAGCTTCGCGCTCAGGCCAATGCTGCATACCTCGTCGAAAACTGGAAAACCGCAGACGGCTCATTCATTACGCTCGATGCGCCGACCATCATCGCGCTCGAAGCCGCCGTGCACGACTTCATCGAAGCCCAGTTCGCCAAAGAGGCGGCACTCGTCACCCAGATCGACTCCGCCACCACCACCCAAGAGGTCAACGCCATCACTTGGTAGGGCGTGCCCGCCGGGCGCGCCGCTTTTTCGCCAGGCTCCATGCCCCATGCGCTCTGCACCTTCAACCCTTCAACCTTTAACGATTTTAACGGTATCGCCATGCGCTTACTACAGTATGAGGGAATCAGTAATTTGAGTCGCGCCACCCGGTTCTTCACATGGAGCCGCACCACGCACACCGCCATCGAATTCGATGACGGGCGTGTCTGCGAAGCCTGGAAATGCCCGGAGCAGGACGGGGTACGCATCGTCTCATCGCTCCATGCGCAGCACACCCCCGGAACCATCGTAAAAGCCTATCACCTGCCGGAGCTGTCCGCCATGCAGGCCGAAGACTTCATCTCATGGCTGATCGGGCAGGAGGGCAAGCCGTACGCCTTTTGGGGCGGCATCACCCGCTTTCTCACCCGCCGCGACCCGCAACCCTACAACCCGCAAACCTTCCGCATCGAAGACTACGACCCGAAAAACTGGTTCTGCAGCTGTTTGGCCTTTGCCGGCCTCATGCATGTTGACTTCAAACTCCTCGACCGCATCCCCCCGTGACGCGTCTCCCCCGGCCACATCAACCTCTCCCCCCGCCTCAAACTCGATGAAATCATTCGCACAGGTGGAGCGGACTCTCCGAGGACGCTTTCTGTAGGCCGTGTGCCCTCACGCGGCGCTCTTAAACCTGCGGTGACAACATGACCAAAACCCCCAACAACCACCAACCGGCAACAAACAACTGCGGCAGCAAGCTGCCGGACGGTTGCCAGCAGCGCTTCGACCGAATCGATGAGAAATTGGAGTCTATCCACACTCAGGCCAGCAAAACCAATGGCCGCGTCACCAAACTGGAAAAGTGGAACCTAGTCTTTCTAACCAGCCTGATCGTTCTGCTCTCCACCAATCCGACCGGCCTGATCACCGTGCTGAAAACCATCACGTCCTGGATTCGATAAAGATGTGTCGCCGGTATCACCACCGCTCTGCTGTGTAAAAAATGAATCTGCTGCGGTTCGCGACTTCCAAGGGTTGGAAAAATACGGTAGATGTTTTCCGATGTTTGGAAATTACGATACAGAACAGTTGCGGGAGCTGATTCGCGGGGGCGAAGGGCTGACACTGGAATTCAAGACCTGCCGCAGTGCGATCAACCGCGATGTGTACGATACCGTCTGTGCGTTTCTCAACCGTCATGGCGGTATCATTCTGCTTGGGGTGGAAGACGACGGCAACCCGGCGGGAGTTGACCCGACGGCCATTGATCAAATCCGAAAGGATTTTGTAACGGCAATCAATAACCCGCAGAAAATCAGCCCGCCCACCTATCTTTCCATTGCTGAAACCGAGCTGGACGGAGCCAAACTGCTGCATGTCTATGTTCCGGAGAGCTCGCAGGTTCATCGCTGCAATGGCCGAATTTACGACCGCAACGAAGATGGCGATTTGGACATTACGAACCACACGGCGCAGGTTGCCCGGCTGTATCAGCGCAAACAGGCAACCTACAGCGAAAATAAGGTCTATCCGCACATTCAGATTGAAGACCTCCGGGCCGACCTGATTGAGCGCTGCCGGAAACACGTCCGGATTAATCGTAAAAATCATCCGTGGGTGGAAATGGACGATGCGGAGCTGGTCAAAAGTGCTCAGCTCTACCAGACCGACCCAGAAAGCGGCAAGCAGGGCGTAACACTGGCCGGAGTTATGCTGCTTGGAACTGATTACCAGATATTGCAGGCATGTCCTGCACACCGTACCGACCTGATTCTGCGTAAAGTCAATGTGGATCGCTATGATGACCGCGACCTGGTTCGCACCAACCTGATCGACAGCTACGACCGGATTCTCGACTTCATCCGCAAGCACCTGCCCGACCCGTTCTATCTGGAAGGAACGGATCGAAAAAGCCTGCGCGAAGCCATCTTCCGCGAAGTGGCGTCTAATCTGCTGATTCACCGTGAATATGCCAGTGGCATTCCTGCTCGACTCGTGATCGAATACGGCAAAGTCACCTCCTTTAACGCCAACCGCCCACATGGATTTGGCGCGCTCGACCCTGAAACCTTTGCGCCGTACCCGAAAAACCCCGTCATCGGCGCATTCTTCCGGGAGATTGACCGGGCCGATGAACTCGGCTCCGGCATGCGCAACATGGTGCGTTATGGAAAAACCTATGGCGGAACCGATCCGCAGCTCATCGAAGGCGATGAGTTTAAAATGATCATCAGTGTCCCGGAATTTGAGGAAAAAGGGGCAGGGCAGAGTTCACCCACAGTGTCGGGGAAAACGTCGGGGAAAACGTCGGGGAAAATTTTAAAATTTGTCGGGGAAAACGGACAAATAACGATTCCTGAATTGGCTGAAACGATTGGGGTTACAGAGCGTTCAGTAGAGCGGGCAATTCAAAAATTACAGATGCAAGGTTTATTAAAGCGTATCGGTCCCGCCAAAGGTGGCCGATGGGAAGTCGCGGGCAAAGAGTGATTGCCGGAAGTGCTTAAATTGTTGTTTGCAACACTGCGAAAACTCAGACCACAAGACTGTTATGGTGAGTGAAATATTCTGAAAACTTCGGGGGAGACTTCAGGTTTTAGTAAAAATCAAACGGGGCTCCTGCCCGGAACCCCGCTTGGAATATTTATCTTTGAATCATGCGGCTAATTGGGCTTCGATTTCGGCCAGCCGTCGAAGAATTGCAGCCTTCTCTAAATCCTCACCGTATTCGAGGAGCCCGCGTATTTTCTTGAGCAGCTCTTCTTCCTTGCCCGCCATTGCCTCCGGCGGCGGCTTGGTGACTGCGACCTCTGCCTCCTGTCCCCCGGTCAACATCTTGGGC